>JBDSYB010000055.1:0-19905 GCA_039925885.1 Verrucomicrobiota bacterium | reverse complement strand
CTTCACCGAGCGGCGTGGCAATGGCGGCAATGGTGTCGTCGAGCATGAAGTTTTAGTGACAATTTCCAGCGGCGTTTTCTGCATCGCGGCCCTGCAAAAAAAGACGCGCCTTTTCGTAACTGCGTTTATGAAGATAATGCAACAGGTCGGGTTCGGTCGCGCGCGGGAGCTGGCGAGTGAGTTCGTCCAGCCGCGAAAAGACGGGAAGCAAGTCGGGTTTCGGACTGGCACTGCGCACCGACGCGACAAGAGCTTCCAATTCAAGGAGTGTTTCCAAAAGTGATTTTTCGTTGTCGGTCATAGCCATTTGATAGCGCACGTTGCAGAGTTTTACCCGAAAAAAGCGCATTCTGATCCAGCGCTTCAAAAAAAAACTTTTAAATCTGGTAGTTAGACTATGAATGCTTTACGCTCCGTTTGACTATCCATTAAAAAAATAATGCACAAAGATTCTTCGCCACAAAAGCAGGCTTTATTTCTTGGCATCGAATGCGGCGGAACCCGTTCGGCTGCCGTGGCCGCCTTCCCGGATGGGAAAAAAATGTTCGAAGGAACCGCTGGTTCCGCCAACCTGCGTTTGCTCAATGACGAACAATTGCTCAACCATTTTTTCTCAATGCAACGAGCGCACGATGGTTTGGCAAAATTGAGCGCCGTCTGTATCGGCATGGCTGGTGCCCGCACCGAGGAAGATTGGAGCCGGATTCGCAAAGCGGCTGCTCGAGTGTGGCCGGGGATCCCCTGCTACGCGACGAATGATTTGGAAACGGCTTTGTCTGCGGATATTTCAGAAAGTGAAAAAGCGGTGACGCGTATCTTGATTATTAGCGGCACTGGGTCTTGTTGCTATGGAAAAAATCCCCAAGGAAAAACTGTCAAGCTGGGAGGTTGGGGCCATTTGCTGGGCGACAAAGGGAGCGGGTACGAAATCGGCCTTCGCGCTCTGAAAGCGGTCGTTTTCTACTTTGACCGCACCGGAAAATTATCCGCGCTTGGCCAGGGAATTCTGCATTCCCTGCAACTCAATCATCCCAACGATTTGATAAATTGGGTGGCGAAAGCGCCGAAAAGCGAAGTGGCTGGATTAAGCCTGACCGTGTTCGGTGCGTGGCAGAAAAAGGATAAAATTGCGGCCGATATTTTGATTGCCGCTGCCGAAAGTCTGGCGCAGGACGCGATTGCTTGCGCGCAGCGCCTGACCAACGCCAAAGCACCCGTGCAATTTGTTTTGAGCGGAAGTGTTTTGCTCAAGCAACCCAAATTTGCCGCGCTTGTTCGCAAACAAATTTTACAACAATTGCCCAACGCGAGCGTGACACCTTTGCAACGCGAGAGTGTCTGGGGCGCAATTGAACTGGCAAAAAAACATTTTCCCGATGCCCGCAAGTTCATGCCCGATGGTGCGAAGGACATTTCTCAAAAACCTGCAACCCGTTCGCCCATCGAAGCTGCGTTTGCTCTTTCGCCGACAGAAGAACGCAATCCACTTTCGCAGGGACTCGATAAATTGCCCTTGCGCGCAGCGATCGAACTGATGCTCAAGGAAGACGAACAAATTCCAGGCGCTATCTTGAAGGAGGCCAGAAAAATCGAGGAGGCAGTCGAGTTTGTGGTCAAGGCTTTCAAACAAAATGGGCGGCTTTTCTATGCAGGCGCGGGCACGAGTGGTCGTTTGGGAATTCTCGACGCCAGCGAATGTCCGCCCACTTTCCGCACTCCGCCAGAAATGGTGCAAGGGATCATTGCCGGTGGCCAGACCGCGATTTGGAAAGCGGTGGAGGGCGCGGAAGACGACGCGGCCGCCGGAGAAGAAGTGATGCGGCTCAATGAAATTTCCAAGAACGACGTGCTGGTGGGGATCGCTGCCAGCGGTAGAACGCCGTTTGTCTGGGGCGCGTTGCTGGAGGCCAAACGGCGCGGCGCAAAAACGGTTTTACTCTGTTTCAATCCGCATTTGAATTTTGTGACCGGGGAGCGCCCGGACTTGATTATCGCGCCGAATGTCGGGCCCGAAATCCTGACCGGTTCGACTCGTTTGAAAGCCGGCACAGCGACGAAATTGGTGTTAAACATTTTGACGACCCTCGCGATGGTGCGAATTGGAAAAGTGAAAAGCAATCTGATGATTGATCTGAATCCATCGAATGTAAAACTGAGGGACAGAGCTGTGCGGATCGTGCAGGAATTAACCTCGGTCAACGCCACCGTTGCTCAAGCTGCGTTGGAGAAATCGCGGTGGATTGTCAAGGATGCCTGCCAGATGTTGCGTTGATTTCTAAATGCTGACCCTGTTGCAAAATAGTTTTTCTCATCTTTCGTTTATTTTGGAACCGTGATTTACTTTCAACCTTGAAATCCGAAACGACCATTTGGGACAAACTCACGAGGGTGGTGGTATTTCTATTATTGATCGCGGCAGTCATTGGTGTCGCCCTCTGGTATGCCCCGGTCATCCGACAAAACGAACGCTTGCGCAAAGAGCGTTTGGAACTGGATAAAAAACTTGAGAAAGAGACCGAGACGTCTAAGAAACTCGATGCCTCAATCAAATCTTTGCAGGATCCGCGGACAGTGGAGCGGTTGGCGCGCGAAAAACTCAGTTACGCCAAACCGGGGGAAACCGTCATTCACTTTGACCCGCCGCCGACAAATACCGTTCCTAAAAATCCGTAAACCGCCGGTCATCGCCGTGGTTTCAGAAGTCCCACATCTGGTTCACACCGTCATGATTTCTTTTTCTTTGCTGGCAACATGCGCGTCAATTTTCGAGGAATATTGATCGGTCAGTTTTTGAATTTCTTTTTCCGCGGCTTCGACCTGATCCTCCGTCACACCGTCTTTTTCTTTCTTTAAATGTTCCAGCGCATCGCGGCGCACATGGCGAATGGCCACCCGCCCATCTTCCGCCATTTTTTTGACAATCTTGGTAAATTCAATGCGGCGTTCGGTGCTCAACTCCGGCAAAACGATGCGGATAAATTTCCCCTGCACAGCGGGATTTAAACCGAGGTTGGTTTTTTGAATCGCCTTTTCAATCGGCTGGATTGAAGTCATGTCCCACGGTTGGATCATCAACATGCGCGATTCCGGCGCGGTGATGCCAGCCAGTTCCCGGATGCGCATCTGAGAGCCGTAAACTTCCACGAGAATATTTTCCACGAGCGAGGGCGAAGCTTTCCCAGTGCGGACGCCGGCAAATTCGTTTTGCACGACCTCCTCGGTTTTCATCATCTTTTCTTCCGCTTCCAACAAAATATCGTCGAGTGCCATAATATTTTTCTCAGTTTTCCAGTTCTCCAAAATCGAAGTTGTGAATCACACAATAAGAAAAGAAAATCAAAATACCAGTCAGCAAATTCAGAGCAGTTTCAATAAAACGGTGGGTGTATTCTGAAAGGGGGCGTGAAAAATCCCGCATGGCTCATCCGCGCTAAACCCACGCGGCGGCTACACAATTTCTGAAACTGCTCTAAACGCCACGGCGCAAATTGCGTCGCTCACTGGGCTCCCTGCATCATTGAGTAAATGTAAATGTTCACCAACATTTTCATGGAGGCGATGTCGGTGCCGGGTGGCGCGGCCACTCCGGCCCAGCCGCATTGCAGCGCGCTCAAACTGATCACGCCCGCCATGCGCGATCCGATTTGAATTCCATAAAGTCCATGTTTTGACCAGCGCGGATCAGGGCTGAAATGTGGATACGTATGTGGCGGTTTGCCATCGGGAATTTGAAAGTAGCAACGATAGATGTTGTGATCGGAAGATAACGGAACGACTCGCGCTTCCGGCAGAATTTTCGCGAGCAACCGCGTTTGTCGTGCCAGAAAGACATCGGGATCAGGTGTGACTTCTTCGTTGATGCAGGCGTCGATCAGCAGAAAACCGCTGCGGCGGACATACTCGGCAAGGTTCGTCCGCGCCGTCGCGCTCCGCACCAGGTCGATGCCTTGCGAAAATAAAATCGGATACGCGCACATTTGCGGTAAATTTTCCGCGTCCGCGTTATACCAGGTTGGATCGATGTTGAGGCTGGTGTTGTCGCGCAGAAATTGTGTGAGGATCGGGTCTTTGTGGGCGTGGCGATTCCACCACGGACTCGGAGTTTTCAACCGCGCCCAACCGACGCGGTCGCCGCGAAGATCATTGCTCTCCGCCGCCTCGGTTCTGAAAACACCAACCAGAAAAATCGCGGTGATTAAAAGCAAAAGTTTTTTCATTTTGGTGCGCAATTATTTTAGCCGTGCAACATCGCAAAAATATAAATGTTCACGAGCATCTTCATGCAGGCGATGTCGTGGTTCAGCGCGGGTGGGGAACCGACGCGCGCCCAACCGCATTGCAATCCGCTCAACGTGATGACGCCCGCCGTGCGCGAACCAATTTTGATTTCGTACAACCCGTGCTTCGTCCAGCGCGGGTCGTCCCTTTGTGACCAGGAAGTATGAGTGTGCGGCGGTTTGCCTTCGGAAATTTGAAAGTAGCAACGGTAAATGAGATGATCGGATGGCAATGGCAGAACGCGCGCTTCCGGCAGCGACTCCGCCAGCCATTGAATTTGGCGGGCGAAGAAAACATCCGGATCGGGCGTAACGCTGTCGTCAATGCAGGCATCAATCAGCAAGAATCCACCGCGACGAATATACTCCGCGACGTTCGTGCGACCTTTCGCGCTTGCCACAGTTTCCACGCCTTGCGAAAAAAGAAACGGATAACAATTCATGTCATGCAGATTTTCCACGTCAGCTTCATTCCATTTCAAATCGAGATTCAAGCTGGTGTTGGCGCGCAAAAATTTCATCAGCACTGGATCAGCTTCTGCGTGGCGTTTCCACCATTCGCTCGGCGTCTTCAATCGCGCCCATCCAACGCGGTCGCCGCGAAGGTCATCCTGTGACTGCGTAGCAAATACGAACGCCATCAAAGTCAGCGCAACGTAGAAGTTAAATTTCATAACAATTTGAAAACCCGCCGCACGATCAATTCGATTGCATAGAATCCCAATAAAATGCCGAGCAACCAGCCGGAGTTCCACAAAGGTTGGGCGCGCTTCGCGCGAAAATCGTCTTGCAGATTTTTTGATCGCTCGAAGACGGTTGCTTTTTCCACGAGCGCGCCACCGGTGCTTTGTGCGATTTGCCGCATTACTGCGAGATCTGTCGGCAGATTTAACAGCTCCGTAGAGCGCGCTTTTGCGGCGACCGAAAACGTGAGACGAGCCGTATGATGAAAAGAATTCGTTGCGCGCACTTCCCAGATTCCGGGCGCGGTCGGAGTGAAAGCGGATTTCCACACGCCGGCTCTCTCGCTTTCAGATTCGTGCAACGAAAGACGATTCCGTTCTCCACCGGGAGACACAGCTTCCAACGAAGGAACGCCATCGCTGGCGGAGGCGTCAAGTTGCAATTCCACGGGCGCATTGACCGCCGGTGATGACGTGAGCTTCGTCACGCGCAAACCCGAACCGCTCCCCGGCGCGAGTGAGAGCAAAAGTTGTTGCCAGAATTTTTCCACCGCGCGGCTGCTGCTGGGCAACGAAAGTTTCCAACGCCAAAGTAAATCCGTGGTCAGCGCGGCGGTGAAACCGCTGCCAAACTGTTGACGCGCCAGCAACACGTCGGGCGAATTTTCTGCGCCTTGACCGCTCACCGCCAACACTTCCGCGCCCGACTTCACGGCACGCAACTTTGCATTCTCTACAAACTTCGGCAGGTTCACCGCGTCGCTATTTTGAAAGAGCGCGCTCGCGGCGGAACGATGTCCTCCCGATGGCAATGCAAATGGTTTGAGCGCGATGCGTTCGTGGCCGACAGCCGAATGACCTGCGAAAAGTGAATCCCCGGATTGAGAACTGATTTGTCTCAATTCATTGCGCAATCGTTGCGCGGCCAAATCTTCGCTCGATCCCGCGACGGTCGGCGCAAAAACGACGGGCAACATTTCCTCCAAAGCCGTTCCCGAAAATCGCGCGGTCGCGCTTGTGTCCGGCGAAATAAATAAAACGCCGCCACCGGATCGCGCGTATTCCACCAACGCCTGCTGCTGTTTCGCGGTGAGCCGGTCGGCGAACACATGCGCCAAGATGATGATTTGAAATCGTTTCAATTCACGCGCGCCATCGGGCAAATCGGCGAGTGCAGATTGGCCGGGCGAATCGAATTCAATTTGCACTTTCAGAGCAGGATTCAAAATGGACGTGAGACGAAAACTTGGATCGGTTTCCAACGAGCCGCGAAGAAAGCGATAGCCCCACTGCAACGCGCCTTGATAATAAAGCACGTCTATTTTAACGCTTTCGACCACTTCAGTCGTGCAGGCGGCAATTTGGGACGGTTTGTCGCCAATGCGAAATTCCAGCGGCATTGGGCCTTGCTCGCCAGCGGTCAACTGCACCGGCCAGGACAACGTGTTGCGTCCCGCGCGAACCGGCAATTTTTCCGCCGCGAGTTTGGTGTCGCCGCTCCACAGTTCCACGGGCAATTCGTGTTCTTCGGTGGCAGCGATTTCGATCAAGGCTGTCGCCGTAAATTCTGTGTGCCGCAAAATTTGCGCAGGCACTTTGATTTCTCGCACGGTCAAGCTCGTGCCGGACACGACGCGATTTTCGCCCGGCACAAAATAAATCGGCACACTGCGGCGCACGGCTTCGGCAACTAATTTTCCGGCGTCATCGGAAGTGGTGTCGAGACCATCGGTGAGACAAACGATGGCGGACGCGCCGGTTTCCAAAGCTTGATGCAACGCGGCGAACAAATGTGTTTCGCCACCGACCTCATTTGCCTTCACCGCATTTTCCAGACTGGAGGCGGGCTGAAGCGCGGAAGCGAATCGATGATAAGTGATCTGCGAAAAATATTCATTAACATCGGACTCGTGTGATTTCCAAAGACGCAGTGCATCGGCGAGCCGCGTGTTTCCGCGATGATCCGGCGCGCTCATGCTGGCCGACCGATCTACCAATACCGCGACCTTTCCGCGTGGTTTGGTCGGCGTATTTCCGTTCGGGACGCGCACCGGATTAGCGAGGCAAAGCAGTAAAATCAGGACGACGACCGCTCGCAAGGTCACGAGCAAAAGCCGTCGCGCGAAACTCAATTCCCCCACGGTGCGACGATAAAACCAAGTGACATAAATCACGCCAATCACCGCGAGGATCGCGATGACGCTCGCCGAAATCCATTGCGGCCATTCGTGCAACCATCCGCCAAATTGCCAGTCAACGTGGGTCATAATTTTCGCGAAGCGTCTCTAACTTTCTTTCGATTCGAGACTCGTCACCTCGTCTCCTACGGATTCTAAAATTCATTTCTCCGCTGCTCCATTCCCACTCTTGGCGGGTTGATAATCCTTGGAAAGCTTTTCAAAATATTCGGCGACGGCGGGGCGATATGCGAGTGGCGCTTGCTCAATTTCCTGCGTGGTCAACTGATGAATGCGCCGCGTCTGCGTGATTTCGCTGCGCAACAAACGAATCAAACCTTCCAGTGGCAAATCAATGGTGGAAACCAGTTCCACCAATTTCTTGTCATCGTTCACTGATCCTCCGCGCAACGCCTTGCGCAAATCCGCCAGTTCATTCGACGACGGCACAACCGATAACGCATCCAACGCGCCTTCGCGCAAATCATCCATCAATTCCGACGCCAAACGTTGTTGTTTTTTTCCCAGGCGCGAAGGAAGCCATCCGTCCTTTGAGGCAAAATTGGCATCCGGGTTCACCGCGCCACCTTTCGGATCGCCCAAACTGGACGAGTTCGGATTGCTGCACGAACTGGCGAGTCGCTGCATGTTCACACGCGCACGATCTAATTTCTCAGTTAATTGCGTGAGTTCAGAGCGAGAAAGTCCGCTCGTGTTGCGTTCTTTGGCGGCGCGTTCCGCAAGTTGATCCAATCGCGACGCCAACGCCTCCGCTGTTTTCGCGTCACGCGGTTTGGCCCGCGAATCGTTCAACATTTGCTTCAACGATTCGCTTTCCAGCAATCCCGCCATTTCCGAAAGTCGCGCCGCCGCGTTGGTTGCGCCTTGTTCTTGTTGTTCACGAGCAGCTTCAGCCAAACGACGCGCGGCTTCTTCGACCGCTTTCTGAGTTTTTTCGGTTTGCTCACGCGCTTCCGCATCGGACCCGAGCGTGGACGCGCGACGCGCAGTTTCCGCAGCAGCCGCAAGTTCACGCAACGCATCCGCCAATTTATTTTTTGCGGATTGTTTTCCAGCGGCGCGCAACGCACTCGCCGTTTGCTGCAATTCGCGCGCTGTTTCCGCCGCCGGTTCGCGCGCGCCGGGAATATCGCCCTCTGCCAAACGTTGCTCCGAAACACCCGCAGACGAATAACTTTCTTGCAGATGCTTGAGCGCGTCGGGTTCCATCGCTTCATCTTTCAAAAACTCGTTGATGCGCCGCTTGATTTCCGTTTGTTGTTCGGCAGGAGTTCCGCCAATCGCATTTTCATCTTTCGCATCCGGCGCAGGCAACTTGATGGCAGACGCCGAATCTGTCCGCGCCAAATCGCCCGCGAGACGAGACTGCTCTTTGGCAAGCGCATCAATTTTCCCAGCCTTCGTGAGTGGATGTTTCTTCAGCTCAAGATTTTTCGCTTTTTTGAACGGATCGTTCGCCGGGGGTTGAGTGCTCGTTCCTGCGAGCTTGATGGAATTGAGTAAATATTTTTCAACTTCAGTGAGCAGACCGAGCGCCTTGCCTTGCGGCGGCAACGCGGGCTGATTTTCCTGCTTTTGAATTTTATCCGCCGCTTGGGTCATGAGCGGTTGCAATTGCTCGACGAGCGTGAAAATTTGCGCGGGATAATTATTGGTGGCCATCAACGCGATGACTTCCGCCGCTTTTTCCGCGAGGAGTTTTTGTTCGTCGCCGACGCGCACGTTGGCTTCGCTCCAGTCGCGATTACTGCGGCTGATTTCCGCGTGTGCGAGCGCAAAATTTTCTTTCATCAGACGAAGTTGCGCGGCTTTGAGCGCGGAGACGTAATTAAAACATTGGCTCGGCTTGTCGCCGCCCGCGCACACGAAAGTATCTTCGCGCATCGGTTTGATTTGCACGAATTGCACCGGCGAAACCGTGGGCGGAAGTTGGCTGCCATCCACACGTTGCGCCCGGAGATGATATGAAATCATGTCGTAGGTTTTGACTTCGAGTCGGTCGAGATAAATGGAAGTTTTGAGAGGATGCCGCCCCGCTTGTTTGAGTTCCAATGCGGGCAACAGTTGCGTGAGTTTCGGTTCACCATTCACCGCAATTTCGAGCACCACGTTGGTCAGGCCGCGTGTGGAATCGGCGATGGATTCCAACGGAACTTCTTCGATGGCGACGGCGGTGGTTTCGACTTCGGGAGAATTCCATTCGATGCTGGCGCGCGCAGGTGTTTCTTTTTTCTCCGTGGCTGATGCCGCAACTTTACCATCAATGGATTTTATCGAACGCGTCCAGCAGATCAGCGTGACGGCGTGCGCGAGGGTCAACAAAACCACGAGCGCGCCGAGAGTCGGCAACATCCGGCGACGCGAGGGCAACGGGGTTTGTTGCAGGAATTTTTCTGTTTCGTTTCGCTGCGCGCGGGCCAGCGGATTTTCTTCGTGTTGCAAAGCGGTGGCCGTTTCCAATCGCGCAGAGGCATCCAATTTTTCATCCAACTTTGCCGCGCTGTTCAGCAATGTGCGGCGACGTAATTTCGCAATCGTCAGCGACGTCACGAAGGCCAGCGAAATTCCAGCGATCCAACTGGCGCGCAGCCAACGCCATTTTTCCACCGGCGCAAAGGAAGGATGCAACATCCAGATCACAAGTAGCGTCACACTTAAAATGACAACCACGGCAGTGAGCGGCGGGATGGCTTGGTCCCTCCGGTGTTGCTCTGAAATGAAACGTTCGGTAGAAGAATTCCTTTTCATAATTTGTGACGATTCATAACGAAGTGCGGTTGGCGAGAGCCAGTTCGGCGAGCAGGATCAAACCCGCTAACGCAATCATCCACCACCAGATGTTTTGCCGATTTTCGGTAATCTCGCTGCTGATCGACAGCGTGGACGCGGCCAATAATTTCGGCGCATCCTTCGATTCCAACGCGGCGAGTTGTTCGGGATTTGGCCACGACGACAAATCGGATTCTTCAGGCGGAACGTTCACGGCGAAAAATTTTCGCGTGCCGTCGCTGCCACCAAATTCATAAATTCCAGGAACGGCTGGTTGCACGCTGCCTTTGACAATTTGGTTGGGTTGTTGAATTGGCGTGTCGAGTGCGCGCCAATTTCCGCCGCCATCGGGCAGCGGAATCAGATCGCCGACGTGCCAGTTTTCGCGGGTGTCTTCGTGTGCCGCCAACCATTGCACCGCTCGATGAATGAACGGAACAAATGACGGTTTCGTCGGCCAATTCATTGACTCGCGATCCGCCGGAAATCCCGCGAGCAGCAAGCGATGTCCCGCAGCAGTCCATTCTGCGAGAGCGATTTTTCCATCGCGCCAGTTTGCCAGCGGAACGAGCGAGTCGCCTTTGAGATTAAAGCCGCGATAAAATTCCACTTCGAGCAACGGCAATAAACTTTCGCCAGCGAACGCCGCGAGAATGGGATGCTCCGAATCCCAATCACGCAAATGCAGCGGCTCGTCGGTGGCGGCTCGCGCAGTGACTTGAATTCCGCGCTGTTTGAGCCACGCGGTTTGCTCAGCGCTGCCATCGAGAAAAATTAGCAACGGACCACCAGCGTCAAAAAAGCGATTGAGTTCATTCAACGATGCGCCGCGAAAACTATTTGCATTGCGCAGGATCGCTACGGAATTCGCCGGCCACGCGCCTTGCGGAAATGGAACGGGTTGCAATCCGCTCACGTCGAGTTTTTGCGTCGCTCGCAGGGCGTGCGCTAAAAAATCTGTTTCGGTGGTTGCATCGAGTAAGACGCTGTTCGTCGTGGTTGCGCTCGACGCAATCCACGCGGAATCGTCGGCAGGCAAATCATCGGGATCAAGTGAGACGCGCAAACCCGCTGCGTCCGCTGGCCAGGCGAGTGACACGCTGAATCTGTTTTCGCCCGCGCGCAATGGAACGGGTTGTTCAGCGAGGACGCGATTTCCCGCGCGCACCGTCAATTTTCGCGCGTCAGCCGTCGCGTGAAATTGTTGGATCGTGACGTCGATGCCATTAGTCGCGCCAATGGATTTGCGCAACGCAACGATGGCCGCTTGTCGTTCTGGAATAGACGCGGCGTCGGCGAAAACTATTTTCACACCCGCTGGCAATTTTTCTGTGAAGTCTGCGCCGCGCCAGCCGATGTTTTGTTCGTCAGCCATCCACACGAGCGATTTTGTTCCGGCCACATGCGCGGCCAAAGTTTCACCCGCCATGCGAAGTGGTTTGGCGTAACGCGTTTTTCCAAAACCGGGGTGCGCGGACTTGATCGATGCCCGCACCAGCGCAAAATCGTCGGTCATCCGAACAAGCCACGTTGGTTCGGGATGCATTGAAAGCAAAGCCGCTTGATCGCCTGCACCGAGTGTGTCGAGTTGTTCGAGCGCTTTGGTTTGGGCGGATTCCCAGCGTCCGCGAGTCTGCATGCTCATGGAATTATCCAGTGCGATGATCATGGCGCGATGATTTCGTGCGGCGGAATCCACGAAAAAAGGTCGCGCAAATGCCGCCGCGAGCAAACCGATGGCGAGACAGCGCAAGAGCATCGTGAGCCATCGCAACAAACGATGGCGACGCGTATCGCGCAACGCGGTTTCACCGAGAAATCGCAACGAAGGAAAACGCACGACGGCGCGCGGTTTCATTCGCAGAAAATGGAGAAGAACCGGCAAACCAATCAGTGCCGCGCCCGCGAGAAATCCTGGAAAGAGCCAGTTCATATTTCACGATGTGGAGCGCACGCCTCCGGCGTGTCGTTTTCGGCGTCGCGCCGAAAACTTCGTTCCACTATTTTTTTTTGTTCGCAGCGAAACGGAGAAAATTTGTGGAACGAGGGTTCCGGCGCGACGCCCGAACCAGCACGCGAGACGCGCGCGCTCCTCTCCGAAATCGGTTGGGACCGTGGATTTATCATCTCGTTCGCTCCTCGCGCTTTGCTAGATATTCCGAGAGCGCGGCCAACGGCGGTTGATCGGTGCGAAGTTGCACGAGGTCGCCACCGGCATCACGAAACATAGTGTCTAGTTCCAGACAAAATCTTTGGAAACGTTCGAGATAGCCGCGTCTCACCGCCGGAGCATCCAGTCTCATCCTCGAACCATTTTCCGCATCGACAAATGTGCCTGCCACGTCGGAATTAAAATCCAGTTCCAGCGGATCGAGCACCTGCGCGCCGATGATGTCGTGATGATCGTAGCGCAGCCGTCGCAACGCGGATTGCAACGCCGCCGGTTCTTCATAAAAATCACTCGCGACGACAATGAGCGAACGCGGTGGAATAATTTCAGCGAGCGATTCCAGCGCTTGCGCAAGCGCAGTCTGACCTTGCGGTTGCACCGTTTGAAGTTTCCCAATGAAGGTTTGCCAGTGAGACGTCGTCGCGCGCGATCGCAGAAAATCCACCAGTTCCACTCCGACAATTCCTAGCCCAAATGAGTCGCCTTGTTTTTGCGCGAGCGCTCCCACCGCTGCTAGCGTCAGGCGCGCGAACTCCAGTTTGCTCATCAATGTTGCCGATGATTTGAAATCCATTGACGCGCTCGCATCGAGAACAAGGAACACACGCAACTGGGATTCCTCCTCGAATTGTTTGACGTGCAAGCGGTCGGTGCGCCCGAACAATCGCCAGTCCACGCGCCGCAAATCGTCGCCAAATTGGTAATCGCGATATTCCGCAAACTCGACCGACGAACCTTTTTGCGGACTGCGATGGCGTCCGCTCAAAAAACCATCGACGAGATAACGCGCTTGCAACGCGAGCGTGGGTAAATCCGCGAGCAACTGGAGATCCAGCGGCGGCAACGGATGGACGGGCGAAACTGAAGACGCGGAAATCATCGCAAGGTTTCGAGCAAGCGATCAATGATGGCGTCCACGGTTTGCTTGTCCGCTTCCGCGCGATAATTAGTGATGAGCCGGTGGCGCAAAACCAATTTCGCCGCGCGCTTAATATCTTCCTTCGCCACATTGAAACGTCCGTCCAACACGGCAAGAACTTTTCCGGCGAGCGCCAGATATTGCGACGCGCGCGGCCCCGCGCCCCATTGCACGTAGCGACGAATGAAATCCGGCGATTTGGAATTGTCGGGGCGCGTCGATTGCACGAGCGACACCGCAAATTCCGCGACCGATGGCGGCACCGGAACCTGACGAACAGCGCGTTGTAATTCGACCATTTGTTCGCCCGCCCAGATTTTTTGCAACGGCACGAGATCGTTGCCGGTCGTTTCCATGAGGATGCGAACTTCCTCGGCGTGCGACGGATAATTGACGCGAAGATTGAACATGAAACGATCCAGTTGCGCTTCCGGCAGCGGATATGTGCCTTCCTGTTCAATCGGATTTTGCGTGGCCATCACAAAAAATGGCGACGGCAAATCGTAGCTGCGGCCCGCGACCGTCACGCGCCGTTCCTGCATCGCTTCGAGCAACGCAGCCTGTGTCTTGGGTGGCGTGCGATTGATTTCGTCAGCGAGAATTAGACTTGCGAAAATCGGCCCGCGCACGAAACGGAATTTGCGATGACCTTCCTCTGTCTCCTCGATAATTTCCGTTCCGGTGATGTCGCTCGGCATCAGGTCGGGCGTGAATTGGATTCGTTGAAACGGCAGATCGAGAATTTCGGCAAGGCTGCGGATCAACAACGTTTTTGCCAAACCCGGCACACCGATCATCAGCACATGTCCTTGCACGGCGAGCGCGATGAACAAGTCGCGAATAATTTCCTCTTGCCCGATAATGCGCTTGCCCAGTTCGGCGGCGAGTCGGCGATAATGTTCGGGCACACACCGGAGCAATTCGACATCGGCGTCGGTGATGCTGGTGTTCGCGGCGATATTCGTATTGGAGAGTGGAGCGGCGAGGGTTGTGTTCATAAATTTAAGTGCGCGGAATTTTGTTTCTCGTTGGTTAAACAAGGATAGTTTTTCACGGTTGATTCTCCGCTTCAGGAAATTTCACGCCAAACGGAGATTGCAAAATTTGTCCGTTGGTCGGATCGGTCATTTGCGCGTGTTCTGATTGAGCCATATTCGATTTCGCATATTCAGCATCCACCGCTGCCGCTGCACGGGCAGCGATCATCGTGAACGGAACGCGCGAATCTTTGGCGAATTCCTTTACCCAAGCGGCAAGAAAACGCGGCTGATCGGGTTCACCGTCAGCCTGCGTCGCAGAAAGAATGGTTCGTCGTGCATCGCGCAAAACAGGCAAAAATCCTCCGGAATTTCCAGTGCCAATAAAAATAAATTGCGGTCCCGGAATCGCATCGAGCGCCACTTTCAAATCACTCGCCGTCAGTCGCACCCCGCTAATTTGAAACGCTGGCTCCCCACTTTTTGACTTGCTCGAATGCCCGTAAAGCACCAGCCAAAATTCATCTTTCACGGTTGCAGAAAAATCGCGCAGCTTTTGCAGAATTTGTTCGCGCGTGACTTTGCCCTTGAGCATCAGCACATGACTTTCGTCCAGACCTCGTTGGATCAAAATACGACGGGTTTCAGAAGCGAGCGGTTCGATCGGTTCCGGCGCATCTTCAGAAGTAAGGCCAACAATAATCAATGCTGCCGGGCCGGGCGCGAGCGCGGATTTGATTGGGAGCGGCGCTGGCGTATCTGCTTTGGGAATCTGTGAAATCGCCACCGTCGCCACCGCCACCGTCGCCAAAATCACAACCGCCAGGCTGAAGGCGAATTTAAGTTTTGCCCAAGCCATCAATCGAAGCGCTCCCTCCACAATTCCCTGAGCAGTGGGCGTGGCAGTCATCGTTCCTTTCGCGGCGGCCACCGTGGCGGCAATGGTTTTCGCGGGCGCGGCTTGCACGGAATTTGCCGAAACTGCTCCCGCGATCACCACGGTTGAAAGGGTCAAACCCCGCGACGCTAAAATCCCCCGTAATTTTTCCAGACTCCGCGACACGCGTTTCTGCGCTGTCCGTTCCGGCAAACCCAACTCGGAGCCGACCTCTTTTAAACTTTTGTTTTCAAAAAATCGTAGCACGAGAGCGTTGCGATCCGATTCGCACAACTTCGTCATCGCATCATCCAGGAAGGGTGCAAGTTGTTCCCAGGGAGAATCTGATTTGGTGTGTTCGGTCATCGCATTCATGTGTGCCTCCTGTTCCCAATGCCGGCGACGGGATTCAAGTTTGAGCGCATCCGCTGCCGCAAATCGCGTGGTGCGATAAAGCCAGCCCGGCAAAATGGTTTTGGAATGCAACGTTCCCGCCTTGCGCGCCAAAATGATGAACACCGCTTGAGTGACTTCTTCGGCCAGATGCGGATGGCGCACTTGCCGCAATGCCGCCGAAAATACCAAAGAGATATGCCGGGTCACGAGCGTTTCAAACGCCTGCTCGGATCGCCCGGCGGCGTAGTCGCCCAAAAGCTCCAGGTCATTGCTCATCGTTCTCCCCTTATACATGGACGCTGCCGCGAAAAGGAGACAAAGAATTTTTGAAAAACTATTTCGAAGGGGAGAGGATGGAAAAAGGAGCGTGCGCGCTCGCATCTTTCCACAACGACTCTTACAAATCGCCGTGAAGCAACGTGAACGCCGCGCCCCTTGCAGAAATTCTGCTGAAAAAAATGCTAACCCGTCACCAACGTTCCCACTTTTTCTCCGAGAACAACTTTCTTCAAATTATGCGCTTTGAATAAATCAAAAACAATGATCGGCATTTTGTTGTCCATGCAGAGCGAGAACGCCGTTGAGTCCATTACCTTCAATTGCTTTTGCAGCGCATCCAGATAACTGATTTGCGTGAAACGTTTGGCATCGGAATTTTTCTTGGGATCCTTGTCGTAAATACCATCCACCTTCGTCGCTTTTAGAATAACTTCCGCGCCCATTTCGTTGGCGCGCAAGGCCGCAGCAGTGTCCGTCGAAAAATAAGGATTGCCCGTTCCAGCACCAAAAATCACCACACGCCCTTTTTCCAAATGTCGCACCGCGCGGCGGCGAATAAACGGCTCGGCCACCTGCCACATGGTTATCGCCGTTTGCACGCGCGTCGCGACGCCATCCTTTTCCAATGCGTCTTGCAAGGCGAGAGAGTTAATCACCGTCGCCAACATTCCCATATAATCGCCCGTGGCGCGTTCGATGCCGCGCTCGCTTCCCGCCAAGCCGCGAAAAATATTTCCGCCGCCGATGACGATGACCACTTGCACGCCGAGTTTCCGCACCTCGCCAATTTGTTCCGCCATGCTGCGCACGGCGACAGGATCAATTCCAAATCCCGCCTCGCCACCCAAAGCTTCCCCGCTCAGTTTGAGCAGAATGCGACGGTATTTCGGATGGCCGGTTTTTTTCATGGATTTATATGTAACAAACGCAGGGGTTTTAGCAACTGACTGAGTCACCGTCAATCAATGCTCGGAATTTTCCGCGGATTTAGAAAATAATCGGCGAAAACGCAAGCGGCCTCCTCTCTGGAGGTCGCTTTTTTTAAAGAGATGTCGTGCCGCCCAACTTCTTGATTTCCTTCGCCAGAAGATCAGCCTGCATTTCCAACGCCTTATTTTCCAATTCAAGCTGCTTCGCTCGTTCCGCTGCCAGTTCATCCAACATGCCCGGTTTTTTCTCAGCGAGCTGGCAAAGTTCGTAATCAGGACTTTCGCGCAATTGCTTCAATGCTTCCGCGACCACGGCAATTTCCTTTTGCAATGTCTCATGCAGCCGCTTCAATTGCGCGAGTTCCTCCACGTCCGCAAAGTCCAGCTTCGACCAACCTTGACGCAGAATAAATCCGTGCGGGTCTTCCGCGATTTCGCGCAACGTCTCGATGTCGCCATTATCCTTCGCCTGATTGATGGCGGCGGTCAGCTTGTGATACGTCTCCAGCTTGTCCGGCTCGTTGGCGAAGCGGTCGGGATGATACAGCTTCACCAGCTTTTTCCAGAGTAACGTCAGTTCGGCTTCCTGCTCGGCGGTCAGTTGCTTCTTTTTGTCCGCTGCCGCCGCCAGTTCTTCGTAATCCTTGTCCGTTTGGGTTTTAGATTCTTCGTAATTCTCCTCAGCTTGTTTCGCGGCTTCCGAATCGCCGCGCGTGAGCGAATCCAAAAACTTTTTCCGATAATCCACCATGAGCCGCAGCCGGTCGCGCTTTTGATAATGTTCGCGCAACTGCCGGAACAACACCGCTTGGACGGCGTCAACGCGCGATTTCTCCTTGGTGTAATCAGTTTCCAATTCTGCCAATTGCGCTCGCGCGCCACCTACAAGCTGTCGCAACTGTTTCACCTCTGGATCGACAAAGATTGTGGGGTCTAATCTCATTTCTTCGATAAGCAAAATTCACGATATGCAAGCTCAGATCTTCGCAAGTCGTCTCCCGAAAATAGACGAGTAATAAATTCTATTGCAGCTTTGTCGCCCTGTTCAGCGGCCAGCTTTAACCACTTGTAGGATTCGATATAGTTCATTGCGACGCCCTGCCCGAGAAAATAACAACCACCGACATTAAATTGGGTTTTGGCTTCTCCACTTTTTACGGCTTCACAATACCATCTGAAGGCCTCCTCGTAGTTTTGCTTAACGCCTTGGCCAGTTGTATAACACAGAGCGAGGTTGTGCTGGGCAAAGTGGTGTCCTTGCTCCGCCGCCTTTCGATACCACTTCACCGCTTCCACGTAATCCTTTGCCACGCCTTCGCCAGCGTCATAGCAGTAGCCCAGACTGGATTGAGCCATGACGTGATTCTGTTCGGCGGCCTTGCGAAACCATTTCACTGCTTCGGCGTGGTCTTGCGGCACACCCCGTCCGAAAGAGTATTTCGCTCCCGTCTGATACCAGCTTTCCACCTGCGCGTCAGAAATTGCGATTTCTTTACTAGCCGTTTTTTTAACTAGATGAAGCGCGTCCGCGACCATGCCGGACAAAATACGCTTCGCGCCTGGTGCAGCTTTTTCAATTGCACCAAGGGGTCGAACAACCAGTAAATTATTTCTATGTTCAGCCATACTCACTATGCGTAAATCGGAAACCCCTTCGGAATATTTCCAAATAGTTGCACGGCCTTCATAAGCTCATTGAGAACCGTATCGTTAGTAAATTCCTTTTCGGGATATTTCGACACCAAACATATTCCCGGCTCAAGTGGCGGACTCGGCTGATTGTTCTCGCCATAATGCCAAGGATGATTTGTGAAAACTATCATGTTGAATTTATCTCGCTTGGTGAGAGATGAATCATCAAGTTGCGTCAAAATTGAACCATGGATTTCTTGAAACCATTTTTTCTGAAACGCTGGCTCTGGCGAAAACGGGAGATTTAGGTCAATGAAGATTACATAGGGCTGCGAAACGGACTTCTTGAGGGCTTGATTCAAAATTTGAATAATCTGTGCTTTTGGGTTCGGTTTTTTCTTTACCTGAACATTTGCATCAAGAACACCGGCTCGATGGCGACTTTTTGCTTCAACGGCAATATGCATCCCCGTGTTGGTATGGGTTGCGATAAACTCTGTAGGTGTTTCTGCTTGATCGGGTGTAATTTTGAATCCTGCTCTGATACAGGTCGCCCCTGCGAATATTTCGTGGCGCACTCCCTGAAATTCATTTTTATTCTTTAGACGTTGAAGCCATCGATCAAAGAGCACGTCATTGTCTTGAAGAACAAATAAATCATAAGCCAAGTTGTAGAAATAGTTGGATGAGCCGCACGGCAAGATTCCGTATTCACCTTGTTCGTCTTTGACGGCTTTATGTAACTGACCATGCACAGCCCAATGGAACTTTACAATTTGATGCTGTTCTTTTTCAGGCTTATTAATTTCATCGAGAATCCAACCGCGTCCAAAGGTTTGTTCTGCAAAGAATTTTAGAAAATCAGCTACACATTTCCATTGTTTCGCTTTCGGGTCGGAGTAAAAAACTCTGTTGCCAGCAGCCACAAAGCGCATCCCATTTCCTTCCGTGTGAACAATTGGTCGCACATGACCATAGAGTTCTCGCCACATTGATTTCAGATCGGAAGGCAGGTAAAGCATTTCTCGGTAAAAATAATTTGCGCCGTCGATTTGAGCAGGTTCAAGATGGTTGGCATCTAAAACTTTCCAGAATTTTTCTTCTCCGGCAGTAGTGGGAATCGTAGAAACAAGCGCGTGTGGAACACCATCCCGAATGACAAGCTCAAAAAGTCCAAGTGAATTTTTGTGACCGTCGTTGAAGAAAGCATCCATTTTATAGCTTCCGTCTTGGATTTTCTGGTTTGGCATCATCGTTCCATTTATTTTCTAAAGCTGCCGTTGGTGTTCCCGCTTCGCGTGCAAAATGCGAAAGACAATGACGCGCTCGCCTTCAACGGAATAGAAAATTTTGTAAGGAAAACGGCGCGCGAGCAACGGCTTTGATTCTCACAAGTTAGTTTAGTCGCGTCAGCACTCAATCACGGTCAATCCGGTGACTCTGGAAAAGTGTTCGTCACGCGCAAGAATGGGCAAGCCGGTTTCGATGGCCAGTGTTGCAATCCAAATGTCGTTGACGGGAATCATCGTTCCGCGCTGCTCCAATTCGCAGTAGATGCGGGCATAAAGCGCAGGCGTATTGTCGGACACGCGAAAAATGCGCTGGTCGCGCAGGACTTCGGCAACGCGCGACGCAGCGGCAGCCGGGTTCTTCGCTTTCAGGATTCCGACGCTCAGTTCAGCAAGTGTGACGAAGCTGATGGCAAAAGATTTGCCTCGGATTTTCTCCTCCACTTGAGCATCGCGCCGGAGCAAACGAATGATGGCGCTGGTATCGGCGATGAAGTCAATGCGCCGACC
>JBDSYB010000054.1:0-4614 GCA_039925885.1 Verrucomicrobiota bacterium | reverse complement strand
TTTTAGCTGGCTCGCCTTTGCCCTCCGCCATTTCATCCAGACCGCGTTGAATGCCGCGAATGGCATCAAGCGTCTCTTCGTATGCAGCGGCGTTCTGCACGATCAACTCCGCCTTGCCGTTGACGGTCAAAACTTCTGGGCGGCCTGTGCTTTTGAGCCGTTTAAGGTGCGACTTGGTGTTTCGTTGAAAATCGGTGAGCGAACGAATGTCTTCGATGGCAATCATAGCGTTGAATAAAATGTTTTATCGATGTTTAAGGAAAAAGAGTCAAAACGCAAGATGAGTTCTTTTACCGCGAAGTAGTGTGTCCAACTGCCGTGCATCTCGCTCCCTCGTTTAAATTACCAAGAATGTATCGTCCACCGTTCGGGCAGCAGGGCTGAGAGTGATTTATATCGGCATATCCAAAATAAGGTTTCAGATCATTCCAAGTTGGTTTGTCCTGAGGGCCTTTGTTGTTTTCCAAAGCCCACTGGTGAACAGCTCCGTTGACGGAATGAAGTTCGCCGACGCAACTGTTCCATGAATAACTAGGTGCTCGCTCCCACCACATGCTGTATCGGAAAAGTTCTGCGAAAGTAATTTGAGAACCGTATTTAAGACGCGGGTAATTGTAGTAATCCCAAAAGTCACACATTTTGGACAATCGAAGGCTGGCAATTGAAAGGTACATTGCAACAATAAGCATGACCAAAAGAGAAATCTTCAATTTTCGAATGTCAAGTTTCACAACCTCCCCGGAATATTTTTCTCCGCCAAAAACTTCTTCACATCGCTGACGGTGTAAGTTTCAAAATGAAAAATGCTCGCGGCCAAAACTGCGTCGGCTTTGTCTTTCATTTCCCGATTAAAGTTTTTCGGTGGGAGTAAAGGGCAGGCCGCGTTCGCCGTTGAAAAGTTTTTTCAGTCGCTGGTCGCTGGAACTCGTTTTGCGCCGGATGATTTCAGGCGCGACGCGATTGCCCAACTCGCGGCGATAACGTCGGCCTTTGAGCCAGTCTTCCCAACTGATGGAACCTTCAATCGGAATGCAAGGGACTTTTGATTTTGAGTTCATCGGCGACTTCTTTTACCAGCTTCTCGCATTCGGAAAGGTTACGGTATTCAGGCAGATTCGCAAGCCGCTGGACTTCATTCCAATCCACTGGAACAACGCCATCCAAAATCATGGCGACAAGTTTCTTTGCACAATCACGCGCCGTTTGGCTTTCTCCAAGATAAAAGGACATCAAAACCCGCTCGACAAGCAGGTCTTCCGGCTTCATCACGAGAAAGCTTCCATAGGGCGCTTCGACGCGGCGGAACGGTGTGTGCGCGAAACTTTCAGCAGGGCCAAGCAAATCGAGATACATTCCCGCGACTTGCCAATTTCGCGGGCCACCCTTTGCGCCGAGCAATGCCATGATTTCCTGCCGCTGTTGGATTGGCAATGTTGCCTTGTTTACGTGGCACATATCGAGGTCGCCGGAGGCATACGCACCTTCCGTCAAAATCTCGATGGCCGAACCGCCGACCACGACAAGTTCCACGCCGTGCTCCGCCCAAAGTGCGCTGCACAACGACGCGAGTTTGGCGCTCTTGAGCGTCGGGTCTTGTTCCGCCGTCATGTCGGCGAGCGCGGATTTAATTTTCTTTGCGTCCATGATTTCAGAGCCGAACCGGAATATTTTTCTCCGCCAAAAACTTCTTCACGTCTCCAACCGTGTAAGTGCCGAAATGAAAAATGCTCGCGGCTAAAACGGCGTCGGCTTTTCCTTCCAACAAAACTGCGGCCATGTGTTCGAGTGTTCCTGCGCCGCCGCTGGCGACGACGGGAACGCCGACGGATTCGCTGACGCGGCGGGTTACGACTAAATCAAAACCGGCTTTCGTGCCGTCGGCGTCGATGCTGTTTAGAACGATTTCGCCTGCGCCGAGTGCGACCGCGCGTTTCGCCCATTCGATGGCGTCGAGGCCGGTGGATTTTCTTCCGCCATGCGAAAACACTTCCCATTTTTCCGGCGCGACTTTTTTTGCGTCGATGGAAACGACGATGCATTGGCTACCAAATTTTTCTGCGCCTTGCCGAATCAAATCGGGCGTGGCGAGCGCACTGGAGTTTATGCTGACTTTGTCGGCCCCGGCTTTGAGCATCGCGCGCATATCTTCGACGGTGCGAATTCCGCCGCCAACCGTCAGCGGCATAAAACATTCGTCGGCAGTTCGCTCGATCACGCTGACCATCGTGGCGCGGCCATGCGCGCTGGCGGTGATGTCGAAGAAAACCATTTCATCCGCGCCTTGCTCATTGTAGCGCAACGCAAGTTCGACGGGATCGCCGACGTTGCGAAGTTCGCCTGCTTCCGCTTTTCCGAACTGAACGCCGCGCGTCACTTTGCCATCGTGAACGTCGAGGCAGGGGATGACACGTTTTGCGAGCATGGGGAAAAATTTATAGAGTAACCAAGTGGATTGACAAGAGTTTCGGTTTATTTCTCGGCGTAATTGATGCTCATGACACCGCCTAAAAAATTGATGGTCTGAATGTTTTTACAACTCAACTTTTGCATTTTTTCGGCGACACCTCGTTGCGCCGGATAATTTTGCAACGACTCCAAAATGTAAGCGTGCGTTTGCGAATCGCCGCAAAATAATTTTCCAAAAATCGGAACGAACCAGCGCAAATAACTGAAATAGATTTTCCGCCAAAGCGCGTTGTCTGGTTTTCCGAAATCCAGAACGAGAATCCGCCCGGCAGGTTTTGTCACGCGCCACATTTCTTCCAGGCCGCGTTCCCAACTGGGCAAATTGCGCAATCCATATCCCACCGTGACGACATCAAATTCCAAATCCGTGAATGGAAGATTCTGCGCATCACCTTCAATGAATTTTGGATTCTGACTCCTGACCTCTGACTTCTGACCTCTGTTCTCCGCCACTCCCAACATCGGCTCGCTGAAATCCAAACCGATGACTTCCGCGCCCAAATTAGCCAGACCGAAAGAAATATCTCCGGTGCCGCAGCAAACATCCAAAGCGCGTTCTCCCGATTTTATTTTGGCCAACCGGAGAAGCTTTCGTTTCCAGTAACGATGCAGTCCGAAACTTTGAAGATCATTAATCAAATCATAGCGTGGCGCAATTTTCGCAAACAAATCGTTGACCTTCGCGCCGCGTAGTTCGCCCGGTTGGTAAAAGTTGTTCGCCATTTGGAGAATCAATTTGGCCTGGAAATTGAACTTAAAATTGTTTTCGTTGCGGTGTATTCGTTTCCGTCACCGACTTGAATCCACTGCATTTGAATTTGCCGGCGAAACCAGGTCATTTGCCTTTTCGCGAATTGACGCGTGCGAATTTTGACCAGCTCAATGGTTTCTGGCAACGAGCGTTTACCGGCAAAATGTTCAACCACCTGGCGATAACCAATCGCCTGCATCGCCGTTTGATTTTTTTCCAGCCCACACTTCAGTAAAGTTTCTGTCTCTGCCACCAGACCGTGCTTAAACATTTCATCAACCCGACGATTGATTCGGTCATGCAAATCCGCGTTGGTTCGCGAGAGCCCAAAACTACGAGCGGAACTGGAAGGAGCAGTCCCCGACCGATCGTTGCGCTGAGCGGAAAACGGTTTGCCGGTTAATCGAATCACTTCCACCGCGCGAATGACTCGTCGCAGATTCTTCTGATCAATCTTTTCAAAGGACACCGGATCGCGCATTTCTAATTCTCGTAGCAGTTCTGAGGCGGGAATTTTTTCCAGTTCAGTTCGGAGCGCGGAATTGGCCGGCGGCGCTTCGCCTAAACCTTCGAGGAAAGCTTTGAAATAAAATCCAGTGCCTCCGCAAAAAATCGGAACGTGTTTGCGCGATTGGATTTCGCTGACGGCCTTTTGCGCGAGGACGCAAAATTTGGCGGCGTCGAATCCCTCGTCCAGCTCGGCAATGTCGATCAAATGGTGAGTGATTGATTTCTGTTCTTCGCGCGATGGTTTGGCCGTGCCGATGTTGAGGCCACCATAGACCTGCATTGAATCCACTGAAATTATTTCCCCGCCAAGCTGCTCTGCAATCGCTAGAGCCACCGCGCTTTTGCCGACGGCGGTAGGGCCGGCAATGAAGATGGGCATTTGAACGATGGAAGATTCCGCGTTCATACGGGGCACTTCACGCGGCGTGGCGCTTGGGTTTTTTCGCCCAGAATAAAATCAATCCGGTGGTGAAAATACCGATGCTGACGAATTGGCCGGGGCTGATCGCGCCATTGAAAAAATATTCCGATGCTTTGTAGTCGGCCCGAAAAACTTCGACAATTGAACGCAATACGGCGTAACCCAAAAGGTAGGCGGCGAAAATTTGCCCGTCGAATTTTTTGCGGCGATAAAGCCACGCGAGAACACCATAAAGGGCAAAGTTGAGAATGGATTCGTAAATCTGGGTGGGATGAACGGGCAGCGCGGGCGAGTTCACCGGATGAGTTTCATGGTCGACGGGAAAGTAAATCGCCCACGGCAAATGGCATTCCTTGCCGAAGCAACAACCGGTCATCAGGCAGCCGATTCGACCGAACGCGTGCCCGAGAGCAACGCTTGGGGCAAGAACGTCTCCGAATTTAAGACGAGAGATTTTTTTTACCCT
>JBDSYB010000053.1:0-2969 GCA_039925885.1 Verrucomicrobiota bacterium | reverse complement strand
TCGAGTTCGCGTCGGCGAAAGCAGGAGATGAACTAACGGTGACGTATCCATTGGTAATATTTACGCAAAAGATGAAACGCGGTGGAACAGACTACACCCTTAACTGGAAAGGAAACACGTTGACCAGCATTTCGCCCAAGGGAAAAGTCTGGCCACTCTTCGATAAAGTTCCGTTTGTAACTCCGTCCTATCCACAATAAATAAATTTATGCCACTAGGTTATTCTCCATCTTCATCGCCGCCGACTTCATCCGGTGCGCCCGCGTCTGCCACGGGTTATGTTTTTCGGCTGGCGATAGTCGCGGCGTTGGGCGGTTTTCTTTTTGGCTACGATATTTCAATCATCTCCGGCGCGGTGATTTTTTTGCAAAAAGAATTTCACCTGACCGAATTGCAAATCGGATTCGCGGTCAGCAGCGCGGCCATCGGCTGCATCATCGGCCCGCTCGTGGCCGTGGCGCTCAGTGATTTTCTGGGGCGGAAGAAAACCCTGGTGATAGCGGCTGTGCTGCTCGGTCTTTCGGCGGTGGCGACAGCGCTGCCGCGCACCATGACTGAATTTTATCTTGGCCGTTTGATCGGCGGCATCGGCGTGGGTTTGGCCTCGATTGTTTGTCCCATGTATATCGCCGAAATGGCTCCGGCCCGATTGCGGGGACGTTTGGTTTCAGTCAATCAAATCGCGATTGTCACGGGACTTTTTATGGCGGTGGTTGTTTCATATGCGTTGTCCTTTGGCGGACATTGGCGATGGATGTTTGCCTCCGGGATTGTTCCCGTCATTTGCTGGTTGGCCACGCTGACGATTTTGCCAGAAAGTCCACGCTGGTTGGTGGCAAAAAAACGAGAGGACGAAGCGCTCCGATTGTTGAAGCTCAGCGAAGGCGATGAGCAAGCGCAAAAATCTCTCATCGAAATAAAAGAATCTTTGACCGAAGAAAGCGGCGGTTGGGCCGAGGTTTTCCAACCCGGAATGCGCATGGCTCTTTTGGTGGCGGTCGTGCTCGCGATCTTACAGCAGATGACGGGCGTCAGTATTCTGCTGGTCTATGCGCCGACGATTTTTCAAAACGCGGGGTTCACCGCTTCGGATGCGATCTGGCAGGCCATCCCTTTGAACATTTGGAATATCGCCTGCACTTGCCTCGCCTTCTGGCTGGTAGATCGCATCGGACGCAAGCCGCTGCTGATGGCGGGAAGCGCACTCATGGCTCTGGGTTTATTTTTAATGGGACTTTGCTTTCAGTTTGGTTGGTCAGGATATTGGGTGGTGATTGTCATGTTTTTATGCGTCGGCGCTTTTGTCAGCAGCCTGGCGCCGTTGGCCTGGCTGGTGATGTCGGAAATTTTTCCCACGCGCGTTCGCGGCAAAGCCATGTCGGTCGCCGGAGTTGCGCTGTGGATTTCTTTTTTCGCAGGCAGCCAGTTCTTTCCCGCGCTCAACGGTTATTTCAAAAATAAATATGGATCACCCGCACTGGTCTTCTGGATCTTTGCGGCAGTCTGTGTTTTTTCTTTGGTCTTTTGCTGGCGAGTGGTGCCGGAAACCAAAGGGCGAACACTCGAAGACATTTCTGCTTCGTGGAAGCGCAAAGGATGACAAAGGCTCCAGGCGCACCATGAACAAAAACACGACAATAAAACCGAGAGTGTCTGAACTTTTGAACCCTCTCATTAACACAGTGGCTTTAGCCCGGTGGAAACTGTGCGCACCGAGCGAAAAACCGTTTCAACGGTTTGTCACTTCTCCAAACCGAAACCCGTTAAAACGGGTGAAACTATTGGCGGCTTCTATTCACCGGGCTAAAGCCACGGTGTTAATAATATTTCGCCTGCTCGACAAATAACTCTGACAATGAATGCACCAACAAAAAAAACAGCCCTCATCACCGGCGCGGCTCAAGGCTTGGGATTTGAAATCGCGCTACAACTCGCGGCGCGCGGCTGGAGCATTGCCATCGCGGATTTGAACGAAATCGTCGGACGCAAAGCTGTTGCTGAATGCGAGACGAAAGGCGCAACCGCTTTTTTTGTCCGGGTGGATTTAAAATCCGCAGACGGTCCCGAGCAAATGGTTCAAACCACCGTCGAACATTTCGGAAAGCTCGATGTGTTGATCAATTGCGCCGCCTATGCCACCGCCGAAGCCTTCATTGAAATGACCGCGTCCGCGTGGGAAAACACTTTGCTCATCAACGTTCGCGCGATTGCCCTTGCGACCGCCGCCGCTGGTCGGGTGATGTCCAAACAAGGTGGCGGACGCATCATCAACATCACTTCACCTGCCTCGCGGATGGCGTTGCCGAATTATTGCGCTTACGCCGCGAGCAAAGCCGCAGTGGATTCATTGACGCGCGCATCCGCCGTTGCGCTTGCGAGCAAAAATATTCAAGTGAACAGTGTCGCGCCGGGAATGATGGATACGCCGATGCAATCGAAAACCGAGGCGTTGCTCGCGACTTTGGAAGGTGCCACCGACCTGGAAGCTTTTCTCGCCGCACGCACAGCGCGGATTCCACTGGGTCGTCGCACCACCTGCGAAGAGGTCGCGAAGTCCGTGGTCTGGCTTGCTGCCGATGCGCCCGACTACATCACCGCCGAGCGTTTGAACATCTCCGGCGGATTGGACAAGGATTAATCATGCGGAAAATTTTTAACGCAAAGCCGCGAAGGCGCAGTCTAATCGGAGCGCAGGCGTCCCGCCTGCGTGTTTCGATTCCCGAAAATGCAACACGCAGACGGGACGTCTGCGCTCCTATCAAGGTATGACGACCCACACGACAACATCTGAAATGGACATTAAACATTTGCGCCAGATGGCAAAAAAACTTCGTCGTCACATGCTCACCATGGCTGCGGGCAAAGGTCAGGGATACATCGGTCAAGGGCTGGGCATCGCCGACATTTTGGCCGCGCTTTATTTTGGCGAAATGAAATACGACGCGCAAAATCCTGATTGGGAAGATCGG
>JBDSYB010000052.1:0-19122 GCA_039925885.1 Verrucomicrobiota bacterium | reverse complement strand
GCAAATGGCATTCCTTGCCGAAGCAACAACCGGTCATCAGGCAGCCGATTCGACCGAACGCGTGCCCGAGAGCAACGCTTGGGGCAAGAACGTCTCCGAATTTAAGACGAGAGATTTTTTTTACCCTCGTATAGATCAGCGTCGCAATAACCGCACCGAAAAATCCGCCGTAAAACACCAGGCCGCCGTGGTGGACCATGAAAATTTCGGTCCAAGGCTGGTTGGCAAATTCTTCGCGCCAATAGGAAATAACGTGCAACGTTCTCGCGCCCGCAATCACGCCGATCATCAGCCACGGTGCAAAATCCATGACGGCTTCGGCGGAAATATTATCGCGGAAAGCGCGGCGGCTGGCCGTCCAAAGCCCGAGTAAAAATCCAGTGGCAACAAAAACTCCGTACCAATGAACGGAAAAATTTCCGAATTGAATCGCGATGGGATGCACAGCCCGTTAATGGCAGCCGCAACCACTTCCACAGGAGCCGGATTCCATTTCTTCCGCCGTCGGAACGCGACCAGATTCCAAAGTTTTGCTGACGTATTTCGAAACCGTGTCCTGCATTTTGTTCATCTGTTGTTGGGCATCAACAAAGCCTTTTGCGACAGGGTTGTTAAAAAATTCTTCGCGAGTTTTTTCAAATTCGGCGATTTCAGCATCGGTCAATTGCGCGCCCTGCTGTTGCTTGTGCTGCAGATATTCTCCACGCTCGCTCAATTGTTCGTATTGTTTTTGCGAAGAAGCGTCCGCAGCAAAAGCGTCCATTCGTTTGCGAATGGATTGCACTTCTGGCTGTTGCAACAGGGTTTGGCAAAGTTCCTCGATTTTTTCGGTGAGGCCGTTGGATTCAAGAGTTGTTGTTTGCATAATAATTGGTCAGGCACCGAGTTGCGGGGCCGGACAAGTCACTTTATCCGCTTGTGCATTCTCTGCAACCAGTTTTAGAGCCCCAAAATTTTTCAAATTCATTTCTACTCTACGCCGTCACTAGGCTCGATATGGACGAGGACGTCGCGAATGGTGGGAAGCAGTCGGCGCACCTCATCCTTCACGCGATGAGCTATTTCGTGAGCTTGTTGGACGGTCATGTGTGGATCCACCTCCACGTGCATATCGACGAAATAATGAAAGCCCATTTTGCGCACGATACATTTTTCCACCGCATTCACTCCGGAAATCTCGCACGCGATCTTTTCAACCTGGGCGTTGAAACTTTTATTGGGCGCAGTGTCCATGAGTTCATCCAGAGCCGGGCGCAAAAGTTTCCAGCCGTTCCATGCAATGATGAAGGCCGCGACAATGGCTGCAATCGAATCTGCGGATTCAAAACCTTTTCCTCCCACCAGCGCCACGCTGATGCCGATGGCGGCGGCAAAAGAAGTAATGGCGTCGCTGCGATGGTGCCAGGCATCGGCTTGCACGACGCTGCTGTCGATCTCGTTGCCGGTGCGAGAAACAAAACGAAAGAGAAATTCTTTCACCAGGATGGTCAGTCCCAATACGAGGAGGGTGAATTTGGCCGGCCCGGCATGAGGCGAAAACATCTGCCGCACGGCCTGCGCGCAGATCCCTGTTGCCGCTACCAGCAGGATCGTGGAAACAATGGCCGCGGCAATCGGTTCGGCTTTTCCATGTCCGTAGGGATGATTTTCGTCAGCTGGCTCTGAGGCCAGAACCAGCCCGCGCCAGACTATGATTGAGCTAAAAATATCAGCCAGCGATTCGACCGCGTCGGCAATCAACGCATAGGAGTTGCCTAAAATTCCAGCGGTGAGTTTGGCGGCGGCCAGCAGGACATTGACACCCATTCCAAGAAAGGTTGTCTGCAAACTGCGCTTGAGCCGGGTGGTCGCCACACGAAAATAAATCATGCCCGCGCCGATGTGGAAACAAGGAAAGATTTCTTCGGGCGGTTTCGATTCGAGACGAAACCGTTAGTTGTCGACCCTAGTGAAAGAAAGTTCGCCTGCTTAAACGCTCAAACAAATATTGCCAGTTCGGGGCGTTTAGGATTTGTTGGCGCCCATTATGAAAATGAATTTTCGCAAGTTTGACCTCAAACTGGCGCATGAATGGACGGTTGCCAGCGGCCTAAAAGCGGGCAAAACAATTTTCGAAATTGTCCTGCTTGACCTGAGAGATTCTGAGGGAGTGACCGGCTTGGGGGAATCCGCGCCCGCCTCCCGTTATCAGGAAGATGTTTATACCGTCATGGCATTTTTGGCTAAGGTGGACGTGAACCGTCTCTCGTTCGACGACGTGCCGGGCAGCATGAATTATCTGGAAACTTTTCCTGGCAACTACGCGGGAAAATGCGCGATCAATATTGCGTTGCTTGATGGAGCCGGGCGCAAAGCAGGTTTGCCCGTTTATGATTTTTTGAAATTGGGGTTCAAAGAAAATTGCCACGTCACGTCATTCAGCATTGGAATTGATACGCCAGAAATGATTCGCAAAAAAGTTTCTGAGGCTGCGCCGTATCCGATTTTAAAACTCAAAGTGGGCGGACCCGATGACCAGAAAAACATGGCCGCTTTGCGCGAAGCTGCGCCGGAAAAGATTGTTCGCATCGACGCCAACGAAGGTTGGAAAACCAAGGAGGAAGCATTGCGAAACCTGGAATGGTTCGCGCGCGATTCCAAAATAGAATTTTGCGAACAACCGATGCATTCCTCCTCGCCGCGCGCCGATTGGGTCTGGCTCAAGGAACGCACGCCGCTGCCCATTTTTGCGGATGAATCTTTTCACCATGCGAAGGACGCGGAACTTTGCGCCGAATGTTTCCATGGCGTGAATGCAAAGCTGATCAAAACCGGCGGCATCAGCGGGGCTTACGACGCGTTGCAAGCCGCGCGAAAACTCGGTTTGAAAACGATGATTGGTTGCATGATCGAAACGAGCATTTTGACTTCGGCGGCCGCGCATTTGGCGGAATTGACAAATCATTTGGACATCGACGGCAATCTTCTCAGCACGAACGATCCCTATGACGGAGTGACTTCGGAAAACGGGCAGCTTTCCTTCTCGCGAACGCCAGAGAAAATGGGTCTGCGGGTGAGTCAGCGTTAAGCAGGTTCAGAGCGTTGACCGGTTTTTTTCCACCGCCGCTGCAATCGTGTTGACGCTTTGCAAAATTTCTTTGGCAGCGCCCGGATCTGGAATTTTCAATCCGAAATTTTTGTCGAGAGCCACGACCAGTTGCAGTGCATCCACTGAATCGAGCCCCAGACTTCCGGGGCCAAAAAGAAGTTGATCATCGCTGATCTCGGCGGCGCTCACTTGCAACATGAGGTTCTCGACCATGATTGTTTTTATCTGCTGTTTGAGTTCGTTCATTTCCTGATCCTGAGTTCTAAATTCGTTTCAAAAAATTCCGCCATCAATTTTGAGCGTGGAGCCTGTGATGTAGCTTGCCTCAGGACAAGCCAGAAAGCGAATGGCGGCGGCCACTTCCTCGGGCCGTGCGAACCGTCGCATCGGGATTTTTGCCGCCAAAACTTTTTTTTCTTCATCGCTCATAGCTTTCAGCGCTTCGGTTTCAACGTAACCGGGACAAATGACATTTACCGTAATTCCGATCCGCGCCACTTCCTTGGCCAGCGATTGCGTCAGCGCTACCACGCCTGCTTTGGCCGCCGCGTAATTGGTCTGTCCTGCGGGAGCGAGCAATGCGCTGAGTGACGCCACATTGACGATCCTTCCGATGCGCTGCGAAATCATCGTCGGCAAAACCGCCTGACATCCGTGAAAAATTGCATCCAGATTCGCGGAAATAATTTCCTGCCACGCACTCGGTTGCATCGTGGCGAGCAAACCGTCGTTATGTTTTCCGGCGTTGTTGACCAACACATCAAGTCGCGCGTGGTTTTTTTGAATTTCGGCAACCGCTTCCTTCCACGAGTCTGATTGCGTGACGTCTAAAACAAGAGGCGAACAACGTCCGGAAAATTCGTGCTCGAGTTTTTCCGCTTGATCTCGCCGGGAATGAACCCCGAGCCAGACGAAGTTGTCGTCGCGCTCCAGCAAAAAACTACGGGCAATCGCTTGTCCAAGACCCCCGTTTGCTCCGGTGATTAAAATAATTCTCATTTATTTTTAGCCTCGCTGCTTCCAGGTCGCTTTGCCGATCCGGGCCGGCGGGACGCTACCCTACTTTATAAATTGTGCGCCGACGGCCTCCTGGTTGCATCCTACCACGCTGACATTGGCGGTTTTATATCGCCCTTGTTGCAACGCATCAATTGCCGCCACGCATTGCCACGCCGCCGCCGCCATCAAGCCTTCGCCTAAAATCAATTTTGGCGAGAGCCGTTCGCCGGCCCAATCGCTCCACGCTTCCATTTCGGCGCGATCCAGGCGCGGTTTGTTTTGCGTTCCATCGCAGAGCAAAGCCGAAGCATCGCCGTCAAGTTCGCGGCGCATTTTCGTTGCGGCAAAGCGGCGGTCCTGCGTTTGGAGAAACGGATGAGCGTCCGTGATTTTTGAAAGTTGCGCGGCAGCGATGTTGGGGTCAGCCCGCAAATAAACGGCTCCCGCACCATCGCTCAAAATCATCCCGCGTTGGAAATGGCGAAACGCATCCGCTGTCAGCCAGTCGGATTCTTCTGCTCCGATGACGAGACACCCATCGACGCGATTTTCCAGCAACCAATTTGCGGCAAGAGCCATGCCTTGGAGAAATGTTCCTGGATCGCCAATAATTGTGTAGTTGATCGCCTTCGTTCCGAGCAACGCGGCGAGGTGACTGGCGGGCGCGTTGAAAACCGTTTCGGGAAAAACCAGCGGACTGGCAGTCGCCGGATCGCGCAATGTCTCGTCGTAAAATCGCCGCGAGTAATTAATACAGCCCGACATGACGCACTGTACGATGCCGAGACGAAAATTCCCGTCGGAGATTTTCGCCGCATCCTGGCCGAGCGCTTCCATGCCGGCTGCAACGCCAAATAGCGTGATGGGACTGGTGCGCCGCAAACGGCCGTGATTCAAAAATGCGGGGCGAACCGGCGGGGGTGGAACGGCTCGAACTAGAAAAGGCTGCTTCCAATTGGGATGAACCACGGACTTGGGTTCGACAAACTTTTTTTCTGAGAGGGCGTTTCGAATGGCGTCAACTCCCCAACCGGCCGGCGAAACCGCCCCGATGCCATGCACCAAAATATTTTTCACGCCGCCCTCCGCAATATCAAAGTCGCGTTCGCTCCGCCAAAACCGAAGGAATTGGTCAATGCGTATTCAAAGGTTGCATCAGTTGGTTTTCGAACCAGGGAAAATCCACAGGCTGCGTCGGGCGTTTCCAAAATGGAAGGAGGCAACCATTGTTCGCGCAAAACCATCAGGCAAATAACTGCCTCGACTGCGCCAGCCGCTCCGAGCAAATGTCCGATGCTCGACTTGGTGGAACTGACCTGTAAATCGGTTTTGTTTTCTCCGGCGAAGCGCGTGATGGCGGCCGCTTCCGCGCTGTCGTTGAGGGGAGTGCCGGTGCCGTGCGCATTGATGTAGCCGATTTCTTCAGGAAGCACTTTTGCGGATTGAGCGGCGGCGTTCATGGAAGCGAGCGCTGCATCGCCTTGCGGATGCGGTTGAGTAAGGTGGTGAGAATCTGTCGCCGCGCCGTAGCCGACAATTTCGCCCATAATTTTCGCACCGCGTTTGTGGGCGGATGCAAAACTTTCCAGGGTCAATACCGCCGCGCCTTCGCCAAGGGCCAGTCCATCACGGTTCGCGTCGAACGGGCGACAACTCGTCGTGGAGAGCGCTTGCAACGAATCGAAGCCGGAAAAAACCAGGTGGCTCAATGCGTCATAACCGCCGGTCAGCACGCGCTCGGCTTGACCGGTGCGAATGAGTTCTGAAGCGTGGCCAATGGCGTTTGCGCCGGATGCGCAGGCATTGGCAATCAAGGTAATCGGGCCGCTAAAACCAAACGCGTCGCACAAATCGAGAGCTTGGCGCTGCGATTGATAATGCACCACACGGGATGCCTGATGACGAGGCGAAGGCGGGTTGCATGTGGCTTGGCGATAATAATTTTCACCCAAACTCATTCCGCCGCTGGTCGTGCCAAGAACGATGGGCAAATTTTCTGAAGGCGACCAGTTGGCCTGATTCCACGCTTCGTGCGCGGCCAGCAAAAGCATTTTGGAAGAACGATCCATGCGCGAGAGATGTCGCCCGCTCAGGAGAGTAGGCGGAAGTTTTTCAGGGAGATCAACTTCTGCGGCAGTTTTGACGCGTTGCCGGGAAACATCAAAAAGAGAAACTGGCTGGAACGCCGTTTTCCCCAGACGAAATCCATCGGCATTGACTCGCCAGCCAAGGCCAAACCCGGTGATAATTCCCGCGCCGGTGATGGCGACACGAATCGGGTCGTTGGATTTTAATTTCGGCGGAAAAAGCACGCTGCACTATGGAGGAAAGTGATTTGCGGCGTAAGGAAAAACTCACGGGGTAAATCTTACTTTGTTTTTCCCGGCCCCGATGTTTAGGTTGCTCTTCGAATGAAAACGTTTGCCGAACTTAATTTTCCGGGGCGACTCATCGCAGTGGAGGGATTGGACGGCTCCGGCAAATCGACGCAAATTTATTTGCTGAAACGCTGGTTGGAATTGCAAGGCTTGAAAGTTTTTTTCAGCGAATGGAATTCATCTTCCTTGGTCAAAGCCGCCACCAGCAAAGGAAAAAAACGCGAGCTGCTTTCGCCCACCACCTTCAGCCTGATTCACGCCACCGATTTCGCTGACCGCTACGAACGCCAACTAGTGCCGCTTTTGCGCGCCGGTTACATCGTGCTTTGCGACCGTTATATTTTTACCGCTTTTGCCCGCGACACCGTGCGCGGTTGTCCGCCGGAATGGGTGCGTGGCATTTATAATTTTGCGGCGTTGCCGGACCTGACGTTTTTTTTCAAAGCCAACCTCGAGGTCTCGTTGCAACGAATTTTGGACGGCCGCCCGCAACTAAAATATTTTGAAGCAGGAATGGATTTGCGTCTTTCGACCGACCCTTACGAAAGCTTCCGCATTTTTCAGGGTCGCATTTTGGAGCAATATCTGGCGATGAGCACAGAGTTTAAATTTCATCTTATGAACGCCAATCACGCGGTCGAATCGCAACAATCCATCGTGCGCGATTTGGTTCGGTCGAAAATTAACCTCAACGATTTTCAAGGGCAAAATCCGGCGCGCGTATGAAACGCACTTCTCGATCCGCAAAAACCGGACTCCAATTGATGGCGCGACGTCCGGGCCCCCGGCATTTCTATGGACACGGAATTCCCGGGGTGGACCCAGCCAAACTAGCAGGAAAATTGATCGTGGTTGAGGGCGCAGATGGTTCGGGCCGATCGACGCAAATTGCGCGGTTGGTGCAATGGTTGGAGGGAGTCGGGCACGCCACGGTGCAGGTCGGTTTGTCGCGTTCCACCTTGGTTAGCGAAGAACTTGACCAGGCCAAAAACGGCAACATCCTCAGTCGCACTACGCTCAGTCTCTTTTATGCAACGGATTTTGCGGACCAGCTTGAGAACCTTATTTTGCCCGCGTTGAAATCAGGATTCATGGTTTTGGCGGACCGATATATTTATACGTTGATGGTTCGGGATCTGGTGCGTGGGATGGATGAAGCCTGGTTGAAAAACTTGTATGGCATGGCGCTCGTGCCGGACGCGGTTTTTTATTTGAACGTGTCTCCCGAAGAACTCGTGCAGCGCAATTTTTCCAAAAATCATGTCCTGGATTTTTGGGAGAGCGGGATGGATCTCGGTCTTTCGCGCGACCTCTTTGACAGCTTTCTGCAATATCAAGGATTAGTGGGAAAACAGTTTCAACGGCTGCAATCGACTTACGGATTCGAGATGGTGGATGCGCATCGTCCTGTGGAAGAAATCAATATGGAATTGCAAAAGAAAATTTCTGCGCTGATCAAAAAAATTTGAGCGGACCCACTTAAAATGCCTGACGCAAAACCAGAATACGTGGTGGGAGTTGATTTCGGCGGGACGAAAATTCTCGCAGGCGTTTTTGATTCTTCGCTGAATTGCGTGGGGCGGGCCAAGGTCAGCACCAAATCTGATCGTGGACAGGAAGAAGTGATTGGCCGGATTGCGCGCTGTGTGCAGGAGGCGGTGGACGAATGCGATTTGACCATGAAGCAAATGCGCGGCATTGGCCTCGGCGCTCCGGGGGCGGTAAATCCCGAAAGTGGAGAAGTTCTTTTTGCGCCCAATCTGAAGTGGGAAGACGTGCCTTTGAAGCAGGACTTGGAGAAACAACTCGGTGTTCCTGTTTTTCTGGAGAACGACGGCAATATTTGCACGCTGGGCGTTTACCACAGCGAGTTGAAAGGCAAACCGCGCAACATGCTCGGAGTTTTTATCGGTACGGGAGTGGGCGGCGGTTTGATTTTGGAGGGCGAACTTTATTCAGGTTTTAACCGAACGGCGGGAGAAATCGGGCACATGGTCATCGAAGTCGGCGGGCCGAAATGCGGTTGTGGAAACCGGGGTTGTTTCGAAGCGCTCGCCAGCCGCACAGCGATTTTCAGGACCATTCAAGCAGCCGTGAAAGATGGGCAAAAAACTATTTTGACCGAGATGTTGGGGGAGGATTTGAAGGATTTGCGCAGTGGCGATTTGCGCAAGGCGATTCGCAAGGGAGATAAATTCACGGAAAAAGTTATTGAGGATGCTGCGGAATACACGGGGATTGCCGTGGCCAACTTGATCAATATTTTCAACCCGGAAGTGGTGGTGCTGGGCGGCGGCGTGATTGATGCGCTGGAAGACGAAATGATGGCGGTCATTATCGAGACGGCGAAAGATTACGCGATGAGCGGCACGACCAAAGGCATCGAAATCATCGCCACCAAAGTGGGCGATGACGCGGGCATTTTGGGCGGTGCGGTGCTGGCGCGGAAGCAAACGAAGTGACGCGACGCTGGAGAATGGAAGATGGAGAACAGCCAAAACTTCAACGTGCCATCGACATCCTTGGGGACACCTCGCGCCGTCATCGATATTGGAACCAACTCCGTCAAATTGCTGGTCGCGAAGGTGGATGGGGCTGAAATCATTCCGCTTGCTGAAGACAGCAAACAGACGCGGTTGGGTCGGGGGTTTTACGAAACACATTTGCTGCAAGCGGAGGCGATATTTGCTACGGCGGAAGCGGTGTTCAAATTCTCTGAACAGGCCAAATCGCTGGGCGCGGAAAACATTCGTGTCATCGCCACCAGCGCGGCCCGAGACGCGCTTAATCCTTCGGATTTGCTCCGCGCGATTCGAGAAAAAACCGGTTTGTCCGTGGAAATAATCTCTGGCGAACAGGAAGCGGACTGGGTTTTTCAAGGCGTAGCGAGCGACCCCAGGTTATCTGAGATGCCGCTGTTGATCACCGATGTCGGCGGGGGCAGCACGGAATTTATTTTAGGAAAAGGCCAACAACAATTTTTTAGGAACAGCTATCGCTTGGGGACAGTCCGCTTGCTCGAACAACTTCATCCGTCTGATCCGCCGGGCGAAGACGCCTTGTCGCAATGTCGTGATTGGTTAAATAACTTTATTGAAACTCAAATCGCTCCCAGTTGGGCAGATCAACTGCAAAAAGCCGAAGGTGAAATTCAGTTGGTCGGCACCGGCGGGACGACCTCGATCCTCGCGCGGATGGAAAAACATTTAGCCGAGTTTGATCGCGAACAAATTGAAGCGACTTCGATTTCTTTCCAGAAAATCCAGGCGCAGGTGGAGCGGCTCTGGAATATTCCGCTTGAGGAGCGAAAAAAAATTGTGGGTCTTCCGCCAAAACGCGCGGATGTGATTATCATGGGGCTGGCGATTTACGAGGCGATCATGCGACGGTTTGGATTCAGGGAACTTCGCATCAGCACACGCGGCCTTCGTTATGCGGCGGTGAGCACGGTAAATTTCTAAGCGTTGCTTTCTCTCACTATTTGGCGGAGAGTCGGCTTCATAATTTATGAAAAATCTTTTACGCTCGCTGGTCGTTTTCTGTTGTTTGGGAATTTCTCCCATTGTTCTCCTTGCCCAATTGCCGGGCGGCAACGCCACGCCACTGAACGCGGCGATGCTGAAGATGTTTGGCAAGAACACGAATTTCACCGCCAAGGCCGATGTAAGAATCCTGGACAACGCTCAAAAGGAGACCATGTCTATGTTGTTCGGCATGGCGTTGCTCGGCGGAAAAATGCGCGCCGAAATGGACATGGCGCAAATGAAAGGCACGATGATTTCGCCGCAGATGCTGGGACAAATGAAGCAAATGGGCGCGGATAAAACGAGCTACATTGTGCGCCCCGATTTGAAAGCCAGTTACGTGGTTTATCCTACTTTGAAATCCTTTGCAGTCTTGCCAATGTCAGAAGCGGATAAACAGGCGCTCGGCAAAGAGCCGAAAATCGAGAAAACCGTTTTGGGTAAAGAAACCATTGATGGTCATCCGTGTGTGAAAAATAAAGTGCGCGTGACGGACGAAAAAGGGGAAAGCCAGGATGCCACGGTTTGGAATGCAACCGACTTGAAGGATTTTCCCATTCAAATGCAGATGAAGGAAAAAGATTCCAACGTCCTCATAAAATTTAAAGAAGTCCAGTTTGCCAAATCGGAACCCAAGCAATTTGATCCGCCCGCAGGCTACACCAAATATAAAAGCATGGAAGAACTGCAACAGGTCATGATGCAAAAAATGCTCGGAACTGCACCTAAGTAAAAAAAGGCGGGCACTCTACAGTGCCCGCCCCCCACTCCAACAACCAAACCAACCATTTCACCGAAATTCGGCTGGCCGGAAAAACCAAAACCGCCCAACCCCTTCGGCGAATTTACCACTACCTATTGTCTGACTGTTACTGGGAACATTTGTTCAAAGAAATTTAACTTTAAGTTTTTCTCGCCAAAACAGTTTCCTGAATGAGTTTTTAATCTATGCGAATTGTAAATTTGAACCCCGATACCGGCATTGGAGCCAGCGCGTGGTTTGTTGATATTGAAGGACACCGCGTTTTGCTCGACGCCGGGACGCACCCGAAACGCGAAGGGCGCGAGAGCTTGCCGCTTTATTCAGCCATCGCGAAAGAAGATCTGGATGCCATCGCGCTGACGCATTGCCATCATGATCACGTCGGCTCGCTTCCGGTGGCGTTGCGCCATTTTCCCAAGGCGCATGTGCTCATGACGGAGTTGAGCTATTTCATCATCGAACGCGTGCTTCACAATTCCGTGAATGTCATGACGCGGCAACGCGACGAAATGGGCATCAAGGAATATCCGCTTTACACCCACGATGAGGTGGATGACATCTCCGAGCGTTTCCAATCCTTCAAATACAATCGCGAAATCGAATGGGCGTCCTACGAAAAAAATCGACGCGGAATTCTTTCGCCGAAAATGGAATTTCATGATGCAGGTCACGCGCTCGGTTCCGCAGGCGTGATGATTCGCGGCGATAAACAATCCATTTTTTATACTGGCGACGTTTGTTTTCATGATCAAACGCTTCTGCGCGGAGCGAATTTTTCCGACGTTAAAGCCGACGTTTTGATCATGGAAACGACACGCGGCAATCGTGAAGTTCCTGTCGGATTTACCCGCGCTGCCGAAGCCGAACGTCTCGCGCAAGCCATTCAACGGGTTTTGGACCGCAAAGGTTCTGTATTAATTCCAACTTTTGCGCTCGGTCGAACGCAGGAAATCCTCGCGCAACTGTCATTAATGATGGCTGCTGGAAAATTGAAGTCCCAACCCATTTTTATCGGCGGACTCGGTCGCGTTTTCACCGAAATTTATGATTTGGAATCGCATCGCGTCAATCGGCAGCACAAAAATTTAAAACTCACGCAAGCGTTGAACCTCGTCGTTCCAGAGCGAAATCAAACCGCGCAAATGCGGCTCGGCGGCGGAAAACTTTTCGTCATTACCGCTGGCATGATGACCGAGCAAACTCCCGCGCATGAACTCGCGCTGCGCATGGTCGAGGACGAAAAACAGGCGATCTTCTTTGTGGGCTACGCCGATCCCAGCACGCCCGGCGGACGCCTCAAAGCCGCCAAGCAAGGAGAGAAGTTTATGTTCAGTCCGAGCGGCGGCGAACTGACCAAACGCTGCGAGGTGGAGGACTTCGATTTAACCGCCCACGCTAATCGCGGCGAACTTTTGGATTTTGTCGGCCAGGTTTCGCCGCACACCGTTTTGCTCGGTCACGGCGAAGAAGACGCGCGCCAATGGTTCGAGCAACAAATCAAAGCGCGCTGGCCGAAAATCAAAGTTATCCAGCCGCAGCCGGGGTTAAGTGTGGAAGTTTGAATATGATTACTGGCGTCACACTTACACGTAGCCATCTTCAGAGCTTGAAGGTTGATGCCATTGGTTATGGAGCAAAAGATACGGGTGAAATGGGTGGCGGTGCAGCTGCCGCTGTCCTTATTGCAGCAGGGCCAGAAATTCTGACCGACTTGCGATCTCATTTAGCTCACTCGCCAAGTAGAAGAGTTGGTGATGTTGCAGTCACATCTGCATTTAAATTGGAAACTTCCGGCATTCGTTGGGTTCTTCATATCATTTCAATTATTAAAAACACGCCGCAGGGAGCGTATTGTCCAGAGCCAGAGCGTTTGCGTGATGGAACACTGTCCGCCTTGGAAAAAGCGTTTGAATTGGGTGCGCGCTCGGTTGGTTTCTCAGCACTTGCTACTGGAGAAGGTCGGGTTGAACCACGTCATTCAGCTCGATACATGCTCGATGGAGTGAAAGCATTTCGTCACAGCCACAAAGAATCGAATCTGGCAGTGATATTTTCGTTGCCGAGTTTTCGCGATTTTGAAGCATTTAGTTCTGCTATTGAATATCAGTAATTGACAGGCGCTGAAATTGTTCAACCTGCTTTCTTCATCGCTCAATTCGCCACGACCAAACTTTTGGAGCCGCCGAGGAACGACGCCACAAACCGCAATCGACATTCTCTCAGGTTAAGTTCATTTTATTTCCATGATCGCCTACAAAAAGAACGCCGTTGTTCAAGCTGGTGGGAAACTGACGCTGTCTGAACTGCCGTTTCAGACCACCCAGCAAGTGGAAGTGATTCTAACCGTTGCAGGCGAACGCGCTTCTCAAGTGGAAAAATTAAAAGAAGTGCTGCGCCAGACCCAGCAGCTTCCCCAGGCAAAGACGATCAGCGAACAGGAAATCGCGGAAGAAATTACGGCTTATCGCGCCGGTCGATGAATCAGCGCCGTAGGCGCGGCATCTTTGTAGAATCTGCGCAAAACATAAGCTCCGTCGGAGCGACATATCAGATCATTTCGCCCCGATGGGGCTTATTCTTTTTTGGATTCCTGTTCTACAAATATTTCGCACCTACGGTGCTATTCAATTTTCCTCATCACCCAATTAGCCGCGACCAAACCTTTGTAGCCGCCGATGAGCGACGCCACATTTTTGTAGCCCATGCGTTTCGCCACATCCGCCGTCAGCACGGAACGATAACCGCCGCCGCAATACATGATGATTTCCGCGTTCGTGTCGGGAATGGTTTCTTCCAAATCGCGTTCCAAAATTCCTTTGCCGAGATGAATCGCTTCGACCGCGTGACCTTTTTTCCATTCGTCATCCTCGCGCACGTCCACGAAAATCGCATTCGGATTTGCGGCGAGACGGGCGCACGCTTCGTCGAGGTTGATTTCCTTCACGTGCGGACGAGCTTCGTTGACGAGTTTGAGAAAACCGGGCGCGTGTTGCATGGAGCCAAACATAAGTTTTCAAAACGCGCGGTCAACGGATTTCACAATTAGCCGCGAAACCGTTTTGAGTTCCGCCTTCAGGCGGTTCCCGCGTCCGACCGCCTGAAGGCGGAACTCCGAACAAGATGTTCTCTTTACGAATGACGATTTACGCGGCACAAACACGTCGTTCGTAAATCGTAAATTGTGAATCGCCAATGAATAAACCGAGCAATAGCGCCATTTCTGTGGGGCTTTTATTCGCCGTAATTCTTTGGGGCGCGAATAATGCCGGGACGAAATTTCTCGTCCGTTCGTGGCCGCCCATTTTCATCGGTTGCACCCGGTTTCTTTGCGCAGGGCTGATTCTTTTGGCGCTGTTTCGTTGCACTAAATTTTTTGGCTCGCAAACGGCGTTATCAGATGAATTAAAACAAAAACTCTGGTGGCGCGGCGGACTCAATCTTGCGCTCTACATCATCGCCTTCAACTGGGCGCTCAAGATGACTTCGATTTCGCATGTGGCACTTTATCTGGGCGCGTCACCGGTCTGGGCGCTGTTGTGGGAAGGTAGGCCGGAAAAAGACAGGAAAACATTCCAACGATATTTCGCAGCGTCGCTGGCGTTGGGCGGCGCGCTGGTGCTGGCGTGGTCTTCGTTGAAATCAGGCGCGCAAAATTTGCCGGGCGAATTGCTCGGATTAACTTGCAGCGTTCTCTGGACGAACTACGGACGCCAATGCCGCGCGTTGGGGCAAACTTTGTCTGGCGCGGAGGTGTCCGCCTACACCTTTTGGCGGGCGGGGGTGTTGCTCGCGCCTCTGGTGCTTTTTGAAATGTACTGCGAGCCAATTGTGCTGCGAGCGGATTTGATTCTGGTGCAATCCTTTTGCATTCTGGCCAGCGGCGTGGTGGCGTTCGCACTCTGGAACAACGCGCTGCGCCATTGGAAAACGAGCCGGGTTTATCTGTTCAACAATTTGATTCCACTCAGCACGATGGCGTGGGCCTACATTTTTCTGAACGAACAAATCACGCGGACTTTTTGGCTGGCGATGGCTCTGATTGTCGCAGGCGTGTTGATTGGCCAGACCAATTGGCAGAAAATTTTCGGCAAACGGTGGGTGCCGGTTGAATAATTTAAGTTTCAAAGATGATCGTTTTTAAGCGCTGAGGACGCGGAAGTTTTCGCAGAGGAGCGCAGAGTAGAATGACAGAGCAAACGAAGTAGCAGTCCAACTTTGTTTCCTTTGTTATCTTCTGTTCAAAATTTTGCTTCGCTTTGCGCCTTTTGCGTGAACCTCCGCGTCCTCTGCGTTTAATCCGAATGAACTTTGAACCTGAAACCTTGAACTTTAAACTCCGTTCCCATGGACATCAAAAACTTGAGCGAAGTTCCCGCGTTCACCACGAAAGACGGCTCGGAAATCCGTGAATTACTCGCGCACCGCAATTCCGCGATTCGCAATCAAAGTCTGGCCGAGGCGCGGATTCCCGTCGGCGGCAGCACACTCGAACATTTTCATCCACGCGCTGAAGAAATTTATTTCATCACAGATGGGTCAGGCAAAATGCGGATTGAAAATGAAACTTGCGATGTGAAGATTGGCGATGCGATTGCGATCCCGCCGGGACAAAAACATAAAATTTGGAACACGGGACAAGACGTTCTAAAATTACTCTGCTGTTGCGCGCCAGCTTATGAGGATAACGACACGATTTTGACGGAAACACTTAAATGAAACCAACCAGCGTTCGACTATTTGTGAAACCTTTTTGCGGATGGTGCCACGAAGCCAAAGATTGGCTCGATGAACGCGAAATTAGATATTCAGAATTGGACGTGATTTCCGACGGAGCGGCGCGGAAGGAAATGCGCGAGCTTACGGGTCAAACCAAAGCGCCCTGCATCGACGTCGATGGCGAAATTTTGGCTGACTTCGACACCGACCAACTGGCAACGTTCTGGAAGAAATTTGAATGAGGAGCGCAGACGTCCCGCCTGCGAGTTACCAAATCCTTACGAAAAATAGAAACTCGCAGGCAGGATGCCTGCGCTCCGATGTGAAATAAATGAATTGCGCTGAACCTGAATTAAAATCCCGACCGCGTTTGCCGGAATGGCTGCGGCTCAAGTTGCCCACGTCCAACACGTTCGCGCACACCCGTTCGCTCTTGGACGAACTAAAACTTCACACCGTTTGCGAAAGCGCGAAATGTCCGAATCACTGGGAATGTTGGAGCAAAGGCACGGCGACATTCATGATCGCTGGCGAAAATTGCACCCGCGCCTGCGGATTTTGCGCGGTGAAAACTGCGAAGCCTCTCGCGCTGGAAACCGACGAACCTGCGCGCGTCGCCGAAGCCACACGCCGCATGAAACTCAAACACGTCGTCATCACCGCCGTGGCGCGCGACGATCTGGCCGACGGCGGCGCGGAACATTTTCGTCAAACCATCGAAAAAGTTCGCGAACTGAATCCCGGCATCGTCATCGAAGTTTTGGTTCCCGATTTTCTGGACAAAGATTTCGCCATCGACGCCGTGCTCACGGCGAATCCGCACATTTACAATCACAATTTGGAAACAGTTCGCCGCCTCACGCCTTCGGTTCGTCATCGCGCGACTTACGAACGGTCGCTTTCCGTTCTCGCCAAAGTGAAAGCAAAGCGCGGCCACACCATTCACACAAAATCCGGCGTCATGCTTGGCCTCGGCGAAACGGAAACAGAACTTTTTGAAGCAATGGAAGACTTGCGTCGCTCAAACTGCGACATCCTCACGCTCGGCCAATATCTTCAGCCGACCTTGAAACATTTGCCCGTCGCCGAATTTGTCTCGCCCGCGAAATTTGCCGAATATAAAACCGTCGCTGAGAAAATGGGATTCATTCACGTTGCCAGCGGTCCGATGGTGCGCAGTTCCTATCACGCGGATGAATTTTCTTTGCCGCTCCAACCTTCAACAAAACTTGTTTGACCATTGGTTTCCACCTAGTTTGGCACTATGAGAACCGTAACCGTCGAACAGAGTATTGTTGATTTGGAGCAAGACAGCCCGGAACTGGCAGCGGAGCTTTTGAAAGCGGCGGATGCGCCCTTCACACCTTACTCACGTCACGATCTTCACGAAATCGCGGAACAGGTTCTTCGTGAAGCGCACCGCGAATGACTTTCAATCTCCAAAGCTTAAAATCTCCGACGCGCCATTCGCATCTGAAAGATTTGGATTATTCCGTCGTACAGCAATGTATGCACTGCGGTCTTTGCCTGCCAACTTGCCCGACTTACGACGCGACCAAGCTGGAGCGAAACAGCCCGCGCGGGCGCATCGCTTTGATGCGCGCGATTGCCGATGACCGAATGGAAGCCACCAAGACGTTTGGTGATGAAATGTATTTTTGTCTCGGTTGTCTGGCTTGCGTGACGGCGTGTCCGGCAGGCGTGAATTACGCCGAGCTTTTTGAACACGCTCGCGCTGAAGCGGAACAAAGCGGTAAGCTCGATAATCCGAAGCGCAGTTTTATTCGCGCGCTGACTTTGCGCTGGTTGTTCATGGATATGGCGCGACTGCGATTTGTCGGTTCATTGATTCGACTTTACCAACGACTCGGATTGCAAACACTTCTCCGCAAAAGTGGCGTCTTGAAATTGCTGCCGAAACGACTCGGCGAATTGGAAGCGATGACGCCGACGATTCAGCCAAAATTTTCTGCTGAAATGATTTCGCCGGTCACGCAACCCGACACGCAGAAAAAATATCGCGTCGCGGTGCTCATCGGTTGCGCGCAGGATTTGATGTTCAGCGATGTCAATCGCGACACGGTTGAAGTTCTCGCGCGAAATGGCTGCGAAGTGGTCACGCCGCCGGAGCAGAGTTGCTGCGGCTCGCTTCACGCGCACAACGGCGAATGGGAAATGGCGCAAGGTCTCGCGCGTAAAAATATCGATCAATTTCCGCCAGAACATTTCGACGCCATTATCACGAACGCGGCGGGTTGCGGTTCGCATCTGAAACATTACGCGAAATTGTTGGCGGACGATCCGGCGTATCAAAAGCGCGCTCATCTTTGGGATGAAAAGGTCAAAGACATTCACGAATGGCTCGCGCAAATCGGGATTCAGCCGCCCGCGAATAAAAATCTTCCCGCGCAAAACGTGACCTATCACGAGGCGTGTCATCTTTGTCACGGCCAGAAAATCACGGCGCAACCGCGTCAGCTTTTGAAGGCGATTCCGAATCTGAAACTGACGGAACTTCCCGAAAGCACTTGGTGCTGCGGCAGCGCGGGCATTTACAATTTGATTCAGCCCAAAATGGCGAACGAACTTCTCGACCGAAAGTTGGAGCACATCAAATCAACGAAATGTGAAATCGTTGCGACAGGAAATCCCGGTTGTCTCGCGCACATGACGAACGGTGCGCGAAAACAAAATCTGCCGCTGCGCATGGTGCATCCGATTACGTTGTTGGCTGAGGCGTATCGCGGATCGAATGCGATGGGTTCAGAATCAGGCTCATAAATTTTTCCAATGCCTCGTCCTAAACCACAATTCCGAGCACATTTGGTGTTCACATTCGCTGAACACGGACCAGATCGGCGCCGCGTTTTTGGATTTGATGAGGACGGATGCAGGCGAGTTCCAATTAACATGGATGGCGTGGAAGGGCTTAACACGGTCGGGATGTGGATAGATGGTGCTGGCCAGTTTTATAAGGATGATGAACTCGATGTTGACTGCCGTGTAATCTGGCCGGAAGGATTCAGAGACGTGGTAAAACCGGGAGTTTGCTTCCGGCTTTGGGATTCGGGCTTCTTCGCGAATGGAACAGTCACAGAAACATTTGCAGATCAGTGGTCGCAGTAGTTCCCACTTCTATTCTTTCTCGTCCAAAGCCAACGTTCATCTTTTACTTTTGCGCCATTTCCTTTTACTTTCGCCGCCATGAGCCATCTGGCCAAAGCGCGAGAAGTTTGTGATTTTAAATTGGCAGTGCTCAAAGCCTAGGCTTTCAGCTTGAAAAAACCCTCTTTTAGCGGGAGATTCGCACCATGAGCGATACGTTTCTCCGTGAAAAGAATCAGATCACGCTGCCAGGTGATATTGTTCAGGCAGCCGGGCTTTCTCTGAGTGACCGAATCAACTGGCGTTTTGAACATGGGGAAATCGTTGGTCGAAAGCTGGCGGCTCAAGAGACTCGCCGCGAGGCCAACCTGGCGAAAGATCCCAGAACTGGAATGCTCTATTTTGACTGCGAACTGAGCTACGACGAGTTGGAATCCGCCGCGTTGTCCGCTCCTCCAAACCTGCCATTGTGAGAGAATATTTTGACACGCCCGCGCTCGTTTTCGCGTGCGGAAAATCGGAGTTCGCGCAACGGGCGCGAATGTTGAT
>JBDSYB010000051.1:0-2683 GCA_039925885.1 Verrucomicrobiota bacterium | reverse complement strand
GGCGTTCCGCAAAGGCGTTGAAGCTCGAATAAATGAATTCGCGCTTTGGTTTTGGGTATTCGAGCTTTTCCAATTCTTCCATGCGTTTGTCGTATTCGATTCCCTCCATTTTCATTTCCGCCATCTTGTTGTCCTTCACGCGATCCAGTTGTTTGCGAAGAATAATGTCGGGATCTTCAAGGATGGATTCCGTCAGCGTGATGAGGTCCAGGGCGTAATCAGGTGCCTGCGGATCAAGTAATGGAACGGTGTCGAGTAGATATAATGATAAAGTCTGGTCCATCGAAAAATCGTTTTGCAATTCGAGATTGACGCGCAAATAAACGCCTTCTTCGGTTCGTGGAATAAATTCAATAATCTTGCGGTCCACCAGCGCGCGGAATAATTGCCAGCCGCGTTTGAAATGAGCCTTCTTCGCCTTGGGCGACTCGTGACTGCGCGCAATCAGTTGTTGCATGGCCCGGCAACTGTCGCCTTTGCGACTGAGGAGGTTGAGCAACATTCCATGCGAGACTTGAAAATGTGAACTCAAACGCTCGGGCGGCGCGGAAATTAAACGGACGTAGGTTGGCTTGTCCCAATTGACAAAGTTTTTTTCCGGCGATTGACGTTTGACGGTCTTCTTGCCGTCGCGCGCTGACTTCTCCGCGAGCTTGAGATTTTCGATGGTGTGTTCCGGTGCCTGCGCCACGACCCATCCGCGATCGTCAAAACCTTTGCGTCCCGCTCGTCCGCTAATCTGGTGAAAATCTCGCGCGCTAAGAATGCCGGTTTTTTGCCCATCGTATTTGCAAAGTCGCGTGAACAAAACGGTGCGGATGGGGACGTTGATGCCGAGTCCGAGGGTGTCGGTTCCGCAAATGATTTTCAGCAAACCTCGTTGCGCGAGTTGTTCCACCAACACGCGATATTTCGGCAGCAGCCCAGCGTGGTGTAATCCGATGCCGTGCCGCAACCACTTCTTCAAATCGGAACCGTAAGGAGTATTGAATTTAAAATCCTGAATGGCTTCGGCAATGGCCGCTTTTTCGTCGCGCGTGCAAACATTGACGCTCGTGAAGTCCTGCGCGCTTTGCGATGCGTCCAGTTGCGTGAAGTGAACGACATACACCGGGCATTTGCCCTCGGCTTCCAGACTCTCCAAAGTTTTCGCGAGCGGAAGTTCGGAGTAAGCGAATTCCAGCGGCACCGGCCGGGTAGTGGACGAAACCGTGACCGTCTCGCGTCCAGTAAGTTTCGTCAGTTCTTCCTCGAAAAAAGCGGTGTCTCCCATCGTGGCCGACATCAACAAAAAACGAGTTTGCGGCAAGGTGAGCAGCGGAATTTGCCAGGCCGTGCCGCGATCCCGGTCGCCGTAATAATGAAACTCATCCATCACCACGTCTTGCACGTTCGCCTGGTCGCCCTCGCGCAGCGCAATGTTGGCGAGAATTTCTGCCGTGCAACAAAGAATGGGCGCAGCGCGATTCACAGACGCATCGCCGGTGCTAAGTCCCACGTTATCGGGGCCAAACTCGCGGCAGAGCGCCATGAATTTTTCATTCACCAACGCTTTGATAGGACAGGTGTAAATGGAACGCTTGCCCTGAGCGAGCGACTTGAAATGCATCGCTTCTGCGACCAATGATTTGCCTGAACCGGTCGGCGTGTTCAGAATAACATTTTTATCCTCGAACAGTTCGAGAAGGGCAGATTCTTGCGCTGGATAAAGTTCGAGTTGGCGTGCCTCCACATATTCCAGAAATTTCCCGAGCAGCGCATCGTTGTTCGAAAACTCCAGCTTCAATATCAGGTCATACAGCGTCATTATATTTGCCCCCAATGATGCCGCGGGGCTAAACAATGTCGAGAATGAGGGTAGCATCGGTTGAAATCATGCGCTTCCTCACAGCATAATTGGCATTTGGTGGACGAATCAACTTGCCATGCATTCTGACCCGAATAAAGTATCTTCCCGAGGGACGGCACCGTAACAAATTTGAAACTCGGGGTTTTTCCGAACTAAGTAATGATTTTATTGGGTAAGAGTCAGATTTGGCACAATAAAATTTCTGGATTCTCGTTTTTACCAGGTAAAGCCAGTTTAGCTCAGTGGTAGAGCAACGGTTTTGTAAACCGTCGGTCGTCGGTTCGACTCCGACAACTGGCTCCATTTTTCACTTTTTTTTCAAAAAATCTTCGTAGGCGAGGCGGATTCCTGCTTCCAACGTGACTTGCGGTTTCCAGCCCATTTCAAAAAGTCGCGAGCTGTCAAGAAGCTTGCGCGGTGTTCCGTCGGGTTTTGAACTGTCCCAGACAATTTCGCCTTTGAATTTGACGATCCCTTTTATCATCTCGGCCAGTTCTTTGATCGCAACTTCGTGGCCGGAACCGACGTTAATAAATTGTTCTTTGTCGTAATTTTGCATTAGAAAAACGCAAGCGCGCGCCAAGTCGTCAGAACAAAGAAATTCGCGCAGTGGTTTTCCAGTGCCCCAACAAGTCATGGTGGGAGCGCCGGCCATTTTTGCTTCATGAAACTTTCGCACCAAAGCAGGCAAGGCATGGGAAGTAGCGAGGTCATAGTTATCGTTGATCCCATAAAGATTGGTCGGCATCGCACTGATAAAATCGCTTTTATATTGGCGGCGATAAGCCTGGCACATTTTTATTCCGGCAATTTTTGCAACTGCATACCACTCAT
>JBDSYB010000050.1:0-3880 GCA_039925885.1 Verrucomicrobiota bacterium | reverse complement strand
CCCGGCATTTGTCTCGCCTACCGGCTCTCGACCGGAAAGGGCGACATCATTTACATGCCCGACCACGAAGCCTATGAACCGCACGAGCGTGAGCGGCAAAAAGTGGCGAACGAGAACTCGGACGCAGGGATCGATTACGCGCGTGCCCAGGACGAGAAGGTGATCGACTTCATGCGCGACGCCGAGGTCATGATCTCCGATTCCCAATACGACCGCGTCGAATACCCGAGCCGGCTTGGCTGGGGACACACCTGCGCCGACGACACCGTCGATCTCGCCATGCGCGCCGGGGTAAAGAATCTCTTCCTCTTCCACCACGACCCCGACCACGACGACGCCAAGATCGAAGTCATGGTGGCCGAAGGTCAAGCGCGGGTGAAGGAATGCGGCTCGAGCCTGATTGTGAACGCAGCGCGCGAGGGCGGGGAGTTTGTGCTGGAATAATTGGCGGGCACTTGCCGGCTCTTGATTCCCGATCATCTTGGGAAGGGTGAAGGCGGAAGATTTGCGAAAGGTGCGTGAAGCAGTGCCATTTCGGCCCTTCGAGATTGTCCTGGCGGACGGACGCGCTTTCCCGATTCCCCATCCCGATTTCCTTTCCGTCTCCCCCAAGGGAACTGCGCTCATGCTCTGGGCTCCGGATGGAAGCATCGGTAGCATTCTAGATCTGCCACTCATCGCGGAAGTGCGGATGGCTCGCGCTAATGGGAGCAAGCGACGCCGCCCGAAATGAGGGGATGCTGAGGCCCTCGCTTCCGCCGGGCCAGGGATGGAGAACTTGCCGGAGCCGGTTGACCGGGCGTTTCGATCTTTGCTATTGAAGGCAATGCCCGCCAAGCTATCGCCGGTGATCGACACCCGCGTCATCTACGCGGCGACAACCTCGACCAACTTCGCAAACTGCCGGAAGCGTGCATCGACCTCGTTTACATCGACCCGCCCTTCAATTCGAACCGTAACTACGAAGTCTTCTGGGGCGAGACGAAAGAGAAGCGCAGCTTCGAAGACCGCCACGAATCGACCAACGCCTACATCGATTACATGCGCCCGCGCTGCGTCGAACTGCACCGCGTCCTCAAGAAAACCGGCAGTTTCTATTACACTGCGACTGGCACGCCAGCCACTACGTCAAAGTCATGCTCGATGGAATCTTCGGGGAAAATAATTTCCAAAATGAAATTGTTTGGAAGCGAACGAGCGCGCACAGCAGTTCAAAGAAATACGGACCAGTTCACGACGTAATCTTTTTCTACACCGGCTCGGACGAATACACATGGAACGAACAGTTTCAGCCTTACGATGAAACTTACTTGGAACTTTTCTTTGAACAGGAAGATGCAGACGGCAGACGTTGGAAGCGGATGGATTTGACCGGCGATGGTGTGCGTTCAGGTGAGAGCGGACAGACATGGCGCGACATTGACGTGACGTGGAAAGGCAGGCATTGGGCAATTCCGCGAGAGATTTGTGAAGACTTGAAAATTACTGGTAAGTCGGTGCGTGAACGACTTGATGCAATTGACGCGGCTGGAATGATTCACTGGCCGAAGAAGGACGGCGGAATGCCGCGCCTAAAACAATACGCGGACAAAATGCAGGGCGTTCCTTTGCAGACAGTCTGGACAGACATCCGCCCGCTTCACAACCTCTCGCAAGAACGGCTTGGTTATCCAACGCAAAAGCCACTCGCCTTGCTCGACCGAATTATCAAAGCCAGCAGCAAAGAAAACGACATTGTGCTGGATGCGTTTTGCGGTTGCGGCACGGCAATCGTTTCGGCGCAGAAATTGAAACGTCAGTGGATTGGTATTGATATTTCACCCACCGCCTGCCGCGTCATGGCCAAACGATTGCGCGACAAAAATGTTTGCGCCTTCCCGGAAGATGAAGACCTTTGGGCCATCGGTCGCGGCTTCATCGTCCGCGATCTGCCGTGGACGGAAGAGAAGTTGCGCGCCATCCCGCCGTTCGAGTTCGAGAACTGGGCGGTCATCGCCCTCGGCGGTCGCAAAAACAAGGCGCAGGTCGGCGACAAAGGCATTGATGGTCGCATCTTCCCCGTCTCCGCATTGGATAATGTCCGTGAAGCAGGCGCGAATGAATTGGCATTGGAAGAACGCTTCTACGCCATGCAAGTGAAACAAAAAGATAAGACAGGACGACCGGACATTGACGCTTTTGAAACTGCGATGCGCCGCGCCAAGTGCGAGAAAGGTTTCTTTGTGAGCTTCGATTATTCCAGCGACGCGCTGCGGGAGATAGACCGTTTCTTCCGCGAGGAACATCGCATCATCATCCCGCTCACCGTCCGCGAGATTCTGGATGAGGAGATTGCAAGGAAGCTGGCGTGAACATTGTTTAACTGCGGCATTATGAAAGCACCAGCCGACAGCACGATTAAGAAATTATTCGCCTTTTCAAACAATCACTGTGCTTTTCCTGATTGCAAAAGCGCAATAGTTGATCGAAACACCCTGACCGTGACCGGAAAAGTTTGTCACATCAAAGCAAAGAGCGTGCTTGGGCCTCGATATGATGAATCGCAAACCGATGAAGAGCGTCACGGATTTCAAAACCTCATTCTGCTTTGCGGAGAGCATCATAACATCGTTGATGACAAGTCACAGGTTGATAAATTTACTGTTGAAATACTCACGGGTTACAAAAAGAAACATGAACAGACCGGGAACAATGAACTCTCACAGGAAGATGCAAAACTCGCCCGCAGGTTAATTGATTCCTATTTGCAAATTGAAGTGGATCAAAGCCAGACAATGGCTAAAAGTCCGGGAGGCATTCAGGCACAAGCCACTGGCGAGGGAGGCATCGCGGCAGCGGCTGGTCGGGACGTAAAGATAAAGATAAATTACGGAGACAAAAAACAAAGCGGACGTGCCAAACCACCGCCTGATGTTGTCACCGAAGCGCAAGCAACTCAATTGAGCCAATTGATGAAAGAGGTCATAGAGCTTGATTCGGCAAGTCCTCAAGGCAAGAAATTGAGCGATGGTCAGCTTCAGCAAAAATGGTGGGGGGCTTTGAATCAGAAGATTCCCAAAACGACATACAAAAATTATTCCCAAGCCAAATTCAAGCGCGCTATGTCGTGGCTGCGACAGCAACGCGGTCGTCTCCTTGCCGGAGTTGCAACTGAAGAACCGGAACTGACGAAGGCTGCGGCCATACGCACGATTCACACCATAATTACACGGAGTAATCGCAATAAGCACGAATACTACGCCGAGCTTTCAGAACGTCTCGGCATTTCACCACCGTTTACATCCTCGACACAACTTGAGCCTGAAGATCTCCAGCGCGTGTGTGGAGCATTGCGGCGCGATGCTAAAGCGCGAGGCGGTTAGTTTGAGCGAAGCCCTCCCTCATCCCGGCCTTCTCCCCAAGGAGAAGGAGAATTTTCCACCTTCTCACTGAAAATAAAAAGCGGTCTCCGTTTCCGAACGGCCGCTCGCATTTTCTGAATTCAAAACAGAGGCGCACGCCAAAGACAATAGCAATGTGGTGGGATGGATTTGCCTCATGGTGATTGGCTCTTCTCCGCTATCTTTTCCCGCTTCATTTCCATCGAGAGAAAGAAGTTCAATCCCGTGCGAATCACGGCCACGGCACCGAGCTTGCCGATCTGGTCCCAACTCGGCGAAACCGCTGTGCCGAGAATATCCGCGCCCAACTCGAACTCCAGTGCCAGCGCAAGATAGCGAGCGAGGGTCAAACGGATGGCAGTAAATTCCGTGCGCTGCCGCGCCGCCAATATGCGGGCGAGTTGGGCTATTGCCACGCAGACGCCAATCGCTACGAGCACTACACCCACAGTCTCGATGCCGAGCTTCAGCCACTGCACGAGCACGATGATCGTGCTTTC
>JBDSYB010000049.1:0-2620 GCA_039925885.1 Verrucomicrobiota bacterium | reverse complement strand
TGGCGTCGTTTTCATTGATGATCGGAATAACGCCGTGCTGCAACAAAGTGACGAGCGTGTTGCGGGCGTTGAGATGGCGTTCGTGATGTTGCAGATTATCATGGGTCAACAAAACCTGGGCGACGTTCAATTTGTGTTGGGCAAAAAGTTTTTCGTAAGTCGCCATAAGCCGCGATTGTCCGACGGCCGCGCACGCTTGCAACTGAGCCAATTCTCCGGGGCGTTTGGAGTGGCCGAGCACGCCCATGCCGGCTCCGACCGCGCCGGAAGTGACGAGCACGACTTCTTTGCCAGCCTGACGCAAGGCGGCCATTTGCCCGACGAGTTGCTCCATTTGCGCGAGGTCCGGCTGTTTTTTGGAATCCGTGAGAACGCCTGTTCCAAGCTTAATGACAATTCGGCTGCTATTTTTGAGCGACAGGCGCATGGGTGAAGTAAAATTGAAAAATTCAAAATTAAAAATGAAAAAAGCCCGCTATCTCATTTCGCAATTTTACCTTTTGCATTTTCAATTTTTAATTAGTTTCCCTAGATGCGCGAACAATCGCTTGATTTTCTCGAAACCCTTGTCAATACACCCAGTCCGTCAGGCCACGAATATCGCGGTCAAAGAGTCTGGCTCGATTACGTCAAAAAATTTGCAGACGAAACCTACAGCGACGCTTACGGAAATTCGGTCGCCGTTTTGAACAAAGGCGGTTCTCCGAAGATCATGCTTGCCGGCCACGCGGACGAAATTGGCATGACGGTCAACTACATCAGCGACGATGGATTTATTTACGTGCGCAAACTGGGCGGAATTGATCCGGCGATCATTCGCGCCATGCGGGTCAACATTCACACAAAAAATGGAATGGTTCGCGGTGTGGTGGGGAATGTCGCGCCGCATTTGACGAAAACAGAGGGCGAACGCAAACCGCCGAAGATGGAAGATCTGTTTATCGACATCGGCGTTGATTCACGAAAGAAAGCCGAAAAAATTGTCCAGATTGCCGACCCGATTACGCTGCATCATTACTTTGAACCGCTGCGAGGTGATTTAGCGATTGCGCGCGCATTTGATAATCGCACCGGAACCTGGGCGGTGGCGGAAGCGCTCCGCTTGTTGAAGGAAGGCAAACAAAAACTGCACGCAGAAGTTTGCGCGGTTTCCAACGTGATGGAAGAAGTCGGGTTGCTCGGCGCGCGACAAATTGCCTATTCGCTCAAGCCGGATGTCGCGCTTGTCGTGGATGTCACGCACGCGACTGATTATCCAACCGTCAGCAAGATTCAACATGGCGACGTGAGAATCGGCAAGGGGCCAACCATCACGCACGGCGGTTGCAATCATCCGGAAGTGGTCAGGCGGCTTGAAGAAATCGCCGCGAAACAAAAAATTAAAATACAACACGAAGCGATGTCAGCGACGAGCGGCACTGATACCGATGTCATTTTTTGGACGCGCGGCGGCATTCCCAGCGCGTTAATCAGTTTGCCCAATCGTTACATGCATTCGCCGGTTGAATTGGTCAGTTTAAAAGATTTGGAACAGATACCAATATTAATGAGCGCGTTTTCGGCGTCGCTGAAAAAGAACGAAAAGTTCGTCGTCAAAATTTAGTTCGCCGTCAAAAAGAAATCTAAAAGCCCCTCGTCCGTCGTAAATCGTCCGTACAGCTCAAGATGTATCACCTCGCTCTGAAAATGCTTTTCGCAGACCGCGCCAAATACATCATGCTGGTCAGTGGTTTGACTTTCGCCGCTTTGCTCATGACCCAGCAAGCCGCTGTCTTTTTCGGCATTTTGGATTGGACCAACGGGAATTTGAAAAACATGCGCGCCTCCATCTGGGTAGTAGATCCAAAAGTGGAGCAAGCTAACGAAATCAAACCGTTGCGCGACACGGATGTCAGCCGCGTCCGCTCCGTGCGGGGCGTCGCGTGGGCCGTGCCGATGTTTTGGGCCGTGCAGCAAGCGCGCCTCGCCGATGGAACTTTCAAGCCCATTCAAATCGTGGGAATCGACAGCACGACGATGGTTGGGCGACCGGGGAATATCACGGCGGGAAAACTTGAGGATTTGCGCTTGCCCAACACCGTTATCATTGACGACATGGCGGTGGAACGCCTCAGCCGCGGTCGCGCCAAACCCATTGGCGTGGGAGACACATTTGAAATCAACGACAAAGAGGCGCGCATCGTTGGTTTGTGCAAAACAGAGAAATCATTTTTCGGCTATCCCTATGTGTTCACGACCTACGATCAAGCCCTGCAATTTGCTCCGAAGACCCGGAAAATGTTGAGTTTTATTCTCGCGCATCCAGCGGATGGATGGACGGCGGAACATGCGGTTGAACAAATTAAAAAAGAAACGCGGCTGGGTGCTTACACTGAGGCGCAATTTTCCCGGTCAACGGTTCTGTGGTTTTTTCGAAACACCGGAATTCCCGTCTCCTTTGCCACGACCATTTTGCTGGGATTTATTGTCGGCATAGCGATTGCGGGGCAAACATTCTATTCGTTCATCCTGGAAAATCTGCGCAACATCGGCGCGCTCAAAGCGATGGGCGCGAGCGATGGATTGCTGGCGCGAATGGTTTTGTTGCAATCCTTCACGGTTGGCTTGATTGGTTACGGAA
>JBDSYB010000048.1:0-2537 GCA_039925885.1 Verrucomicrobiota bacterium | reverse complement strand
CCCGATTTTTCACCGAGTTCCGTCAGAGTTTTTTCCGCGAGTGGAATGGAACTGTGCGGGAAGCCGGTGGTCACGGTGACGACCAGAATATTTTTCGGATGAGGTGCTGCCAGCGAGTTACAGGCCGTCATGGATAGAAGGCAGGACAGCAGCGCGCCAAAGCGGGCGATTTCAGGGAAAATATTTTTCATAAAGTTAAGTGGATCCGGTTGCATCTGTTTAACCGGAATTTATCTCCGGTCAAGTTTTCCATTCCGCCAAAGCGCTTGCCTCTCCTGCCGTTGCCATTAAAGTGCGCTGCGTGACGAGGCCAGGAAATTATTCTATCAGCCAGCTTTGCGCATGATTCGCTCGTTCGCTTTTACCACGCAGGGCAAACTGCACACGGCGGACATCGGCATGTTTTTGATGCCGACACTCCTGGCCGACACTAATCTTTTTCTGTGGGTTGACCTCGAAAAACCGACCCCTGAGGAAGCAAAATTTTTGCTCGAAGACGTTTTTCATTTTCACCCGCTTTCCATCGAAGACTGTATCGCCGTCAGCCCTTCCCCGAAAGTTGAGGAATATCAGCCAAAGGAAAATGATCGATTTGCGCAATACCTTTTCATGGTGATTCATGCCGTTGACTACAACCGCAAGGATGGGATTTTTGGCACCAGCGAACTGAATTTTTTCCTCGGTAAAAATTTTCTTGTCACTTATCACGAAGTTCCTCTCCGGAGTATTCAATCGACGGAAGAACGTTGCTTGAAAGGGACGATGCACGTCGCGCGCGCGCCCGACCGCGTGGCGCATACGTTGCTCGATGCCATTGTGGAAAATTACAAGCCAGCGCTCGATGAGCTTGCGCTGGAGATTTCCGAAGTCGAGCAAGAGGCCCTGGCCACTCCGAGCAAGGAAACTCTTAATCGAATCATTCAAATCAAAAAGGAGGTTTTGCATTTGCGGCAAATCATCGGACCGCAACGCGAAGTGCTGGCGCGATTCGCCCGGGGCGAATTCAAATTAATTCGCGCGCATCTTGTTCCGTATTACCGCAACGTTTATGATTCGTTGTTCCACATTTCGGAACTCGCCCAAAATTATACGGATTCGCTCACAGCGATTTTGCAGGTTTATTTGAACATGTCCTCGAACCAGACGGGAGAGGTCGTGAAGTTGCTGACGCTGATTACGATTGTCACGACGCCTTTGATGATGGTGGGAACGTGGTATGGGATGAATTTTAAAGACATGCCGGAATTGGATGCTCGACACGCCTATCCCATCGCGATTGCGGTCACGGGCGTCGGCACGATTGCGACATATTTATATTTTAAAAAACGAAAATGGTTTTGAAAAACAGAAGACAGAATCCAGTAGTCAGGAGTCAAAATTTTAAGTGCCTCGCGCTCATTTTTCCTTCCGAATTCTGGCTCCAACCTCCTGTCTCCTGACACCATGCCTCCCAAATCCAGTTTTCTCGACAAGGTTCTCGGGCGCATTGGTCGCCTCGATGCGGAAGGTTTGCAAACCATCGTGCAACGGCTCGCGCGCGAACGCACTTTCCTCGAAACATTGTTCAACACGATTGAAGACGGCGTGCTCGTTGTGGACGAAAAAGGGCGAATCATTTATTTCAATCAAGCCGTTTCCCGCATCCTTAACTGGCACGCCGAAATTTCTGAAGGCGAATCCATCAGCCGCTATTTGCCGGAATTGAACTGGGATGAATTATTCAAATCACGCGCCGCCCAACAAGTTGTCCGCCACGAATTCGAGATTAATTATCCCGTCACAAAATTTTTCCGGGTTTACGTTGCGCCGGTTGATGGCGAAGGCGCGTCCCCCTCGGGCGTTGCGCTCATCTTGCACGACGCCACGGAGCAACGCCAAAAAACTTTTGAAGCGATTGAAAGCGAGCGTTTGCATTCCCTGACTTTGCTGGCAGCCAGTGTCGCCCATGAGATTGGCAACCCGCTCAATGCGCTTCATATCCATCTGCAATTGATGACGCGCGAAATGAAGAAGCTGCGCGAGGCTCTTCACGATTCGCCCGCGCCTGGATTTTCCAAACGGCGTCGCGCGGAAAAAAGTTTTGCGGAGGAACGCGCGGAAAGCGTTGGCAAACTGGAAGATTACATCGAAGTAGCGAAGGGCGAAATTATTCGGCTCGATTACATCATTACTCAGTTTTTGCAGGCGATTCGCCCGACACAGCCCAAACTGGCCACCGGGTGTTTAAACGATGTGTGTCGAGAAACGATTGAGTTGCTTCGTCCCGAACTTGAGAATCGCGGAGTCAATATAAAAGAGAATTTTGCGAGCCGATTGGCAACATCGCCGATTGACGCGGGGCAAATTAAACAAGCGCTCGTCAACCTGATAAAAAATGCGATGCAGGCGATGACCCGGGGCGGCACACTGACTTTGCAAACAGGCGAAGCGGCCGACGGCGTGTGGGTGAGCGTCCGCGACACAGGCGGCGGAATTCCGCAGGAACAATTGAACCGGATTTTTGAGCCATTTTTTACGACGAAGAAAAAAGGTTCGGG
>JBDSYB010000047.1:0-32443 GCA_039925885.1 Verrucomicrobiota bacterium | reverse complement strand
AGACCGCGCCCATGACATAGACATCACGAGAAGTTGCCGCAGGCATGTAAACAAAATCGTCGGCTTCCAGATAAACGTTTTGGGAAAGGTCACCTTGTTTAAGCAGCCGTTGAAAATCCACCGGAATCATTTTTCCTTTGCGAATCAAAAAGCTTTTTTGCAAATCCGCGAGGTCATCGGTGCTGTTGGCCACGCTTAAATCTTTTTCTCCCGAGAAATTTGCCGGGCCACCCGCCTGCATCACGGCATCAAGCAGCGTGACGGAGTTGGTCAATGAATAAACGCCGGGCGCTTTAAAACGGCCGAGCATCCAAATGCGTTTGCTGGCGACGTCTCTCAAGGTGATGGAAATCTGCGGTTTCGTCTTCACGAATTTGGCAAATTCCTGTTCCAATAATTCCTTCGTCTGTGTGAGTGTAAGCCCCCAGACGTCGAGACCGGGAAGCAGGTTGAAATAAAGTTTCCCATCTGGACCGACGGTGCTGGTGGTGCGAGAGCCAAGATCATCCAACAATTCAATTTCCACGCGGTCGCCCGGTCCGAGCGTAAAAAGTTCGGGAGAAGGCTGAAGCAATGCCGCGTCGAAACGGTTTGTGGACGGAAAGCCTTGCAAAGAAAGTTGCGCTGCGTTGGTCGCGCCCGGCTGATCGTAAACGCGTGCATTGAACTGAGTACCAGGATGTTGACACCCCGAAACGATCAGGCCGAGCAAACCGAGGGCAAAAATATTTTTCATATTTATCGGAGGAGAGGTCTGGTGATAAACGGCCCCACGTTCCCACCCGAGTAGGCGGTAACGGCTGACTGGATGAATGAGGTGGCCGCGACATCAAGCAATTCTTCGGCTTTGATGAAAGGACGTTTGCTGACATACACGATGTCTTTTGGCTGCAACTTGAAATCCACTCCGCGAGCGTCCACCATCGCGCGCGTATCGACGATGAACGTCTCGGGATGGTTGAGGGAACCGCGCACGATCAAGACGTGTGACTTGTAAGCTTTTTCCGTGAACCATCCGCGCTCCGTGAGCGCTGTAATCACTGACGAATCGCTGTTGAAGGCCACCACGCCGGGGTTGCGCACTTCACCCAGCACATAGACTTCCTTCAAAATTGATGCTGGAAAATAAAGATAATCATTCGGCTCGATGGGAATGTTTTGCGACAAATCTCCTCGCTCAAATAATTTTGCAAAATCAATGGGGACTCGTTTCCCATCGCGCATCAGAAAGCTTTTATCCATGTCCGCCAAGTCCACGCTGTTTCGGTTGAGCAACCCGGTTTCCAAGCCCTGCGCGCGGGCGACTGCTTCAAGGACCGTCATCGGACGGTCGAGGGTGAATGCGCCTTTGTTCATCACTTTGCCGAGCACATAATATTTTTTGCTGTTAAAGGCGACCGGCGCGACCAACACGCGCGGCGAACGATAATACTTTGCTAATTCCTGGTTCAATTTGTCGCGTAATTCTTCAACGGTTAAGCCCGTCGCTACTACGTCGTGCGCTTGCAAATAACTGATCCGTCCGTCTGGACGAACCACCACGTCATTTTTAGTCAGGTTCGTTTCGCCATAAAATCCGAGATTCAAAATATCTCCCGGGCCGAGCGTCAAACGTTTTTGCCAATTGGCGCGTTGGTTGGGTGAAACGACGGAAAATGAATTTGTGAGGGACGGGATCACATCCTCTTCAGCGGGCGCGGCGTGCAACGAGGCAAAGCTCATTGCGAAAAAGAGCGCCCCGAGGCCAAAGCGCTGGATGATATGGCGTTTCCAAAACGAAGCCGGTTCGCGATTCAAAACGGTGCCGACAAGATTGCAGCCAGCGTGGCGCAGAGTCTCCAAGTGAGAGCGTGTTTCGTGAACAGTGATTTTTCCACTGTCGGTCAACCAGATCATCTGCGGGACCTTTTCGGCCAGCAAAATAGATTCGGGACTGGATGCAGGAGGTAATTCCACAAGAATGACGAGGTTGTCGATTTTTCTCCAATGGTCAAGCGCCGTTTGCCACTGCTGCCGTCGTTCCAGATTCCAAACCCAGCCGGGCAGGGGAATATGAACCACGGAATGACTATTGGGATCGCTGAGTTGCTGGGAGACTTGCGCGGGAAATGAAAACGCCGTCGTCGAAAGCGAGGTCGTGATGGTTGGTTCAGGTTGGCTCCCTGGTTCCGCAGCATCTTCCGTTTCATTGAATTCATGAGGATGAACTGCCGGTTCATCATTCGGTTTGGTCGCCACAGTTAAAACGCGCAACCCGCGTTGATTCGCAGTTTTGATCAACATATTGACCCAGGTGGTGCATCCCTCTCCGTGCGTGGCCGACATGAATCCGCAAACCATCCCGTCCGTTTGAGACGAACTGAGTTTGCCTTTGAGAATGGTCCAGGTGCGGAACGCCCAGTTGGATTTTTCCACCTCCGACATTTTATCCAGATTGCCGAGCGTTGCGAGTAGTGGAAGTTCGGTTACCCGCGTTAAGTCGCTGGCAGTTTTAATGCGTTCATCAAAAACTTCCACGAGCAAAACGAGTCCGGCCATGGCGACCATTCCAAATAAGGCGCCGATCACGCTAATTAAAATTCCTTTTTTTACATGGTCTCGGGTGCTGACTCGATCAAGCGATGCAGGCGTGAAAACTTGAAAATATCCGAGCGCGCTTTCGGCAAACAATTGCGCTTCGCGTTGGCGGCTGGCCAGGGAGGCCCGTATGATTTCCAACGATTGAAACTTGGTTTTTATCATCGCGAAGTCCAGGCTCCGCTCGGAAAGTCCGTTGAGTTTTGCGCGCATCTCGTTGCGCAGAACACGGAGTTGTTCCGCTTGATTCTGCACAGATTGGGTTTGAGCGCCGAGCGCTTCTGTGACGCGGCCTTTCGGTGCTCCGAACAGAATGTTGGTTCCGCTCTGCGCTTTTTCCGCCTCAAGGGTTTTGATTTTTAACCGCTGATCTTGAACTTGTGGATGCGCTTCGGTGTATTTGACGAGCAGGCCAGCGAGTTCAACTTGCGCGGCCTGTAGCTTGTCGTTAACCGGATTGTTCTGATCAACGTCCATTTTGGCCAATCCATATTTCAATTCCAATTCACTTAAACGGACGAGGTAGCTTTCGGTAAGCTTATCGCTGTTGGAAACCCGCGCTTCCGGCGGCATCTTCTTCATCTCTTCATCGACGGCGACGAGTTCTTTCTCAACTTTCTCAAGTTTTTCAGTGGTATAAGCGACCATACCGTTGGCTTCGCGGGATTGCATTTCCTTTGTAAACGCCACGAATTCCACCGCGTATAGATTGAGTAAATTGACGGTCTGCTGTGGGGTGCTGGAACCTTTCAGTGTCAGCGTGACCAGATCGGTCTCGGGTTGCTGGGCCACGAGCAAATTGTAGGAAAGTTTCCCGGGGGAAACAGGCGGGTTGGCTTTGACGCTGGTGCGTCTCAACACTTCAGGACTTTTAACGAGGGCAACAAGCGTCGGCCCGTTGAATTGCTGCGGCTTGAAAGATTCTCCAGCTTCGCTCGCTTTGAAAAGGATAGGTGAATCGCGGCGGATTAATTGCAGGTTGACTGTTGAACGGGTGATACCAAAAGTATAAAAAAGCCCCACCGCCAGAACGAGTAGGCCGGCTCCAAAGCACCAATGCCATTTGCTTTTCAAAGCCTCCAGTAGGCGGGCGGGATCGAATGGCAGACGGAAAGATCCGGTTTCATCGCCCCCGCCAAAATCGGAATACGGCTCGAAGCGTTCGCGGCTGATCGAACCGCCACGCGGACGAGATTGCGCCCAGATTTCTTCGGTATCGCGGCCATACGCTTCTGAGTCTTCCCCCTCTTGAGAAGAACGGTGGTTGGATTGGCTCCGCTTTTGGCGAAGTTCCGCGATACTTAATTCAGCTTGTTCTCTCATGCATTACAAAGTTGTTGATGGCGGCTTGCAGCGCAAACGATCATTGCCACCGCGCTTTCTCCGACAAAAGACACCTCGCGAAACCAAGCATATTCCAAACCACGCGCCGCAAGTCGATGCAATTCTGGAGGCCCTTCTCGAGCGATTGGGAGTGCGAAAGCGAGGCGGTCCGGGGCAAATAAATTAACGGGGGAACGTCTCGCCACCCGCGCAAGACGATGGATGAGACACCCATTTTCATTTTCGGACACTTGGGATTGAGTAACTGGCGAGATGAAATCGTTCATCAATTGGACGGAACACGCAGACCTCGGGATCAGACATTAACCGCCAGCATCGCATTGTGTGCGCGAGCCAAGGGGTTATTCTCCGCCTTGAGTGGAATATTTTCGAAATCCCCGCGCAATGCCTTGAGCGCGAATTTTTCGCGATCGATTTCGCTCCGGGTGCGAACTCCGCGCCGTCGTAAAAGAGAAAGCGGAAGACACCAGCCTTGGAGAGAGTGTTGGAAAAGAAATGCCAGAACTCCACCAGTCAGCCATAGCCACTTTTTATTGACGGTTACGCCCAGCGTTAATCCCGTGAGCGCCACAGCCGATGCGTTGGAAGCTAAAATGCGTTCAATGTCCCACTCCCGATCCAATTCATCCAACCGAAAAGAAATAGCCCCTTTGGTTTGCGTGGCATAGAAACGAACCCGGCCCTCAATTTGTGCATCTATTGCCGCTAAAATTTCAGGTGCAGTTTTTGCGCGCACCGGGTCATATCCATGTGAAATCATATTGCCGCTTTCATTCTTCTTAACTCGTTTCGAGAAGTCGTGAATTGTATCGTAACGAAATTAGTATGAAAGGCGCGGGTCTCGCCCTCAATCGGGCGAACACTGTTCTTTTCTAAGGGAAAAATCCCAGTTTCAGGATTTCTTTCAAGTGAAAAACCGACTTTTCCACTCAGGGCAACCTCAACCGAAAAAATTTGGACACGGGGGACATTAAGTTAGTGACCACATTTTCCTGACCAATAATTTCGCTTGGTGCAGAAACGTTTGTCCACGCTGATGGCCCAACTGCGGAAGTTTCTTCGAGAAGAAAACCAGCCGCGCCATACGGCCACTTAATAATTGCGTTGGATCCCGCCAGGTTGATTTGCAGGTTCGGTTTCGGCGTATCCGCGTCCAGAATCCCATCGACATCTCGATCAATTCCCATGCGCGTCCCCGAACCCGGCGGCACGCCCATCAAGGTCAACGTGTCACCCGCCAAAATTTTCGCGACCAACTGCGCGCGAGTAAACGGAGTAGAATTGGTCGTGTCCATTTTATAATTCGCCGACGCCGCCTGATAAATCAATCCGTGCAACTGTCCATCAATCGTTCCTTTCACGATAAAATTAATATTCGTGAGTTGTGCCGCTTGGGATTCCAGCAAAGTCCAGTCGTTGGAAAGGCTGAGAGAATTGACGTTCGCCGTCGTTGCAGTTCGAGTGTAGCCGACCGCAGGCGCGGTGCCGGTGTCAAAACATTGAACAAAGGCGTTTAAATTATTTTTCAAGGTGGCGTTGGTGGCGAATGTTCCAAAAACCGGCCGCGACAAAAAGTTTGTCAAGGTCGGATCCATGCCGTCGTGAACAATGCCAAAACCGCCGATGCTGATTGCGCCCTGCTTATTGTTGAAATTCAGCTTTTGATAAACGTTGCGCAATTGCGGCACTTTGAAATCCTGCGACTCCTGAAGAGCCGCCGCAGAAATTAATTGCCGATTTGATCCCGTGGGCACGGTGTGGCAAGTGTTGCAGGAAAGAAGCGGCTGATAATTCTGAGTGAGAAAAGTCTTCCGCCCGGCCACCGCATCACCACCCGCAAAATTTGTCGGAAAACTCCGATCCAAATTTTGATTTGGGTTTGGTTCAAAAGCGATGGTGTTGATGAAAGCGCGATACGCGCCCATTTCGGAATCCGTCAAGGTCGTTCCGCCCATCAATCCGTCAAACGCGCCGTTAAAATGCAAAAAATTGGTTCGATCACCGCGCCAGTGAAGCGGGTCAAGCCCGCTCAATCCGCGCAACGTCTGGGTCGTCATCGGCCCTTTCATCGGATGCAATTGGAAAGTGCCAGGCAGAGTGGTGTTCGTCACGCTGGCCATTTGCCCGGTGGGATCCCCCAAATCCCACGCGATCAAATCCATTTCAGCATCGACGTGGCAAGCAGCGCAAGACGCCGTGCCGTTTCCAGAAATTTTTGCGTCGTAAAGAAACCCGCGTCCGTTGCGAATCGTCGCAGACGTTGGGTCAAAACTGCCGATGGGAAATTCTTTCAGTAAAGAATCGTTGCTTGAGTCGATGATGGAAATCGTGTTGGAAATCCGGTTCAGCACATAAAGCCGTTGCCCATTTTGATTCCACGCCAACCCGCGCGGCCCGCGTTTCGTCGCCGGATTTACTGACGCGCCCGTCGTCGAACCAATTTCAATTCGTGACAAAACCATTCCATTTTGATCGAGACGAGCGACGCGATCTGAACCGAACGCTGCGATGAAAAATGAATTTCCATTCGTCTCAAAAATAATGGCGGTCGGTTGGGCGAGCGCATTCGATCTGGCTGATGAATTTGGCAGAATTGAATAATTGATGTTGCTGTTTAGATCGATTGGTGAAACCGCGCCGCTGCCGATGGAAATTTTTGAAACGCGATTGTCCACGATGTGTCCGCGAAGATTCGGCTCAAATCGCACAAGGTTTCGCGCCTCGGTGTTTGCGACAAACAAATCGCCACTGACGGGATGGACGGCCAGAGCAAGATTGACCGTCCCGACGCGAGGAAAATAGCGAATCACTGCATTGGAACTAACACTGATTTCCACCACGTCATTGTCGGGCATCGTGTATTTGATGACGTTTGTCACCGTCGTCCAATTCGTGTCGGTCGCATCCACAATCAAACTCACCTGTGGCGGGGCGGGCAGACTGGGATTCATCGGCGGCGTGGCATTAGTCGGTTGCTTCGGCGCTTTGTCCGGCGGAACCAGCGTCGTGCGATTTCCCGACAACGCAAAGGCGGCATAAACTTTTGTGCCGTCCGCGCTGACGGCAAGCGCGCGGGGATTTTCTCCGAGCAACGGAATCGTCGCGAGTTGCGTATGGTTCGTCACATCAAAAACGCGAATTTGATTATTGCGCGAACAACTGACGAACGCTTTTCCTCCAGCAAAAACCACATCCGCGGGTTCATCTTTCACATAAATTGTGTCCGTCACGAGCCGCTGCGAAAGTGAAACGATGCTGATCGAATCCGAAACTTCATTGACGACCCAAACTTCATCAGCAGTCCGTGGATTAACGGAAACGGGTTCGACACCGACGGGAATTTCCGCGAGCAAAACTGGATTTGACGGAAGAGTTACATCGAAAACCGAGAGTCGCGCGTCGGGAGTGTTGACCGCAAATAATCGCGTGCCATCGGCGGAAAGTCGCACCGGGCTGGTTTGTTTACCCTCGAAATTCACATACGAGCCTTGCGCGAACGCAGAACGCCCAGCCATCAAAATAGCGAACAAGGCAAAGCAAAATTTAGTTGAGCGCATAAGGTAGATTCACCAAAAATCATGCCAGAACTTACTCAACCGATCAAAACAATTCAGCTGATCGCCGGGCAGAATTTGGTTTGCCTCGCGCGAGTTTCATCCGGAAACTATTTTTAGGTGGCCAAACAGATAAAAATTTCCCGTCGATTCCGTTTTGAAAACGTTCTTTTCCAAACGGGCATTACGCAAATCGCCGGCGTTGATGAGGCTGGGCGCGGTCCGCTAGCCGGGCCAGTGGTCGCCGCGGCAGTTTTGCTCCCGACTGATTGGATTCTCGCGGGAATGCCGAAAAAGTTGAAACGAGTAAATGACTCCAAACAACTCGACCTTGAAGAGCGCGAAGATCTTTTCAAAGAAATTACTTCGCAGAAAGAAGTCCGCTTCGCCTGCGCGGCCGTTGACGAAAAAATGATCGATCAGATCAATATCTTGCAAGCCACCCATCGCGCCATGAATCTTGCCCTTGCCCAACTCGATCCATTTCCTCAACACGCGCTCGTTGATGGATTGCGTGTCAAAACCCTATCCTGTCCCCAAACCGCAATTGTTGAAGGCGATTGCCTGAGCTATTCAATTGCTGCCGCGAGCATCATCGCCAAAGTCACGCGCGACCGGATGATGATTCAATTCCACGAACTTTTTCCGGCGTATGGTTTTCACGAACACAAAGGTTATGGAACGCCGAATCATCTCGCGGCGATCAAACAGCACGGCCCGTGTGCCATTCATCGCCTGACATTCGCCCCCGTCCGCCCTGTGCAAACAGAATTTTTGCGAGCATCGGAGCGCAGGCGTCCCGCCTGCGAGTGTTTGAATCAGACGGGATAGAAACACGCAGGCGGGACGCCTGCGCTCCGATGCGCTGGAAAATTTGTGCAAACGGTAATGAATTTGATTCAAAAAATAAAAACGATTTTCTCCCGAAAAGTTTTACCAGAACATTTACGCCGCGGAGCGCTTGGCGAAAAGGCCGCTAAAAAATATCTTCAAAAGCGCGGGTTAAAATTTCTCTGCGCAAATTTTCGTTCCGCTCGCGGTGAAGTCGATTTGGTTTTTCGCGAAAAAGATTGTCTCGTCTTCGTAGAAGTTAAAACCCGCTCCTCCGAGGATTGGACCCGCCCCGCCGCCGCCGTGAACGCGCACAAGCGAAAATTGCTTTCTGGCTGCGCGCTCGATTATTTGCAGCTTCTCAAAAATCCCGAGGTGAAAATGCGGTTCGACATCGTGGAAGTTTTGCTGAAAGACGGCGCAGTTCACGAAATTCGTCACCTGCCCAATACGTTCAGTCTCTCCAAACCTTATCGCTACGGATAAAAGTCTAAAAGCATCCCCGCAAACCGGGCGAAAAGTGGTGGTGGCAATTTGATGGGAGCGCGGCTGTGTCGCAGCCCAGCCGCAGCGTGGTTGACCGTGCTGCGGCTGGTCGAGAACGACACTGCCGCGCTCCGCCAATTCAAACTGAGCCACTACCGAAAAAGTTTAAGTTAGTTGAAAAAGGAATTGGAAGCGCAGGAGCAGCGGTGTAGAATTCAATTCATGAAATTCCCCCACGCAGTTTTCAAAGCTGCCCTCCTGCTGCTTTTCGTGGCCGTGCTCCTGACGGGCGGCGCGCTGGCGGTGCGCGGCCAATCCGCGCTCGACGGTTTTGATCCGAATGCCAACGGCATTGTTCAAATCGTGGTCGTTCAGCCCGACGGCAAGATTTTGATTGGCGGCGATTTCACCATCGTGCAGGGCATTTCTCGCAACCGCATCGCCCGGCTGAATCCCGACGGCACGCTCGATCAACTTTTTGATCCGAACGCCAATGGTTATGTCAACACCTTCGCGGTGCAGGCGGATGGCAAGATTCTTGTGGGTGGCTCTTTCAGTGGATTGAATAGTATCGGTGGACAGACGCGCAACTACATCGCCCGGCTCGATGGCGTGACTGGCCAGGCGGATTCCTTCAATCCGAACGCGGACAGTTCTCCCTATTCAATCGTGGTGCAGGCGGACGGCAAAATTTTAGTGGGCGGTAGTTTCACCAGCATCGGCGGACAGACCCGCAACCGCATGGCGCGGCTCGATGCCACCACTGGATTGGCGGATTCGTTCAACCCCGCCGTGAGCGGCCTCGCGGTTAACACCATTGTGGTGCAGGCGGACGGCAGGATCTTAGTTGGTGGAACTTTCGGCAGCATCGGCGGACAGACGCGCAGCCACATTGCCCGGATCGACACCGCCACCGGCTTGGCAGATTCGTTCAACCCAAACGCCAGCCAGGGGTTCTATGTGATCACGGCCATTGCAGTTCAGGCGGACGGCAAGGTCTTAGCGGGCGGCACTTTTACGACCATTGGCGGACAGACACGGAACTCAATCGCCCGGCTGGATGCCACTACTGGATTGGCGGATTCATTTAACCCAAGCGCTGATAATATTGTCCGTTCTATTGCGGTGCAAACGGACGGAAAAATTTTAGTGGGCGGAGATTTCAGCAACATCGGTGGACAAACGCGCAATAGCATCACCCGGCTCGAGGCGGTCACTGGAGCAGCGGACTCTTTCAACCCGAATCCGAGCGCGCCTTCCCATGTTAATTGCGTCGCGCTACAGGCCGACGGGAAGATTCTAGCAGGCGGTAGTTTCAGTACGTTAACGCCCAACGGGGGTACTGCAGTGACGCGCAACAACATCGCGCGGTTGGAAACCGACGGCCGACTCGATCGGACGGTCAATCTCGGTCTTACTAATTCGAACGTGAATGGCTACACTTATATCTACACCTTCGTCGTTCAGCCGGACGGCAAATTTCTCATTGGTGGCGGCTTTACCACCGTCCTTGGGGTTACGCGCAATAACATTGCCCGTTTGAATTCGGACGGGACACTCGACACCGCCTTCAACCCAAACGCGAATGAATCTATCGTATCTATTTCGCTCCAAGCGGATGGCAAAATTTTAGTGGGCGGAGATTTCACCAGCATCGGTGGACAAACGCGCAACCGCATCGCCCGACTCGACGCCACGACCGGTTTGGCGGATTCCTTCAACCCAAATGCTTCCGGTCGAGTCGGCGCGATCGTGGTGCAGGTGGATGGCAAGATTTTAGTGGGCGGCGGCTTCACTAACATCGCCGGACAGACGCGCAACCGCATTGCCCGGCTTGATCCGGCGAGTGGTGCAGTTGACTCATTCAATCCAAATGCTAGCGATACGGTTAATTCAATCGCGGTTCAGTCGGACGGCAAAATCTTAGTGGGCGGTGATTTTGAGGCCAATAATCAGGTAACGATCAGCATTGGTGGTCAGACCCGCAACGGCATGGCCCGGTTGGACTCCGCTACCGGGCTGGCGGATTCTTTCAACCCGAACTTTAACCATCACGTTCATACCATCCTGAGGCAGCCGGATAATACAATGTTAGTCGGCGGCTATTTTTCGACGATTGGCGGAGTGTTTCGAATTCATTGCGCGCGGCTGGATGCCACGACCGGTTTGGCTGATTCATTTAATCCGGCGCCACAGGACGGTTCGGTCTATTCGATCGCGGTGCAGTCGGACAGCAAGATTCTAATCGCTGGAACTTTCAAGAACTACGGGACAGGAACGACGAGAACAAACCTTGCGCGGTTGGACGCTGCGACCGCCGCAGCAGATTCCTTCGATCCGAACGCGAACAGTGGCTATTTCGCCATGGGGATGCAGTCGGACGGCAAGATTCTTGTGGGGGGCACTTTCAGCAGCATCGGCGGACAGTCACGCAACGGTTTCGCGCGCTTGAATAACAACACCCCCGCGCAGCAAAACCTAGCTGTAACACAAAGCACCCTTATCTGGACACGCGGCGGCTCAAGCCCGCGACTCACCCGTGCGACCTTTGAAATTTCAACCAACAATGTGAGCTACAATTTCCTTGGCCATGGAACGGCAGATGGCGCTCACTGGACTCTGACCGATTTGAATCTTCCAACAGGTCAAAATATCTACATCCGCGCGCGCGGATACTATCGTAGCGGCTACCAAAACGGCTCGGAGAGCATTACGGAATCCGTGCGCAACGCGTTTATCGTCGCCCAACCTCTCTTGAATATTCAACGCAGCGCGAACACGAACGTCGTGCTCTCGTGGGCGACCAACTTCGCCGGCTTCACGCTGGAGTCCAAGACCAACCTCAACACCAACGTCTGGAGCGTCGTAACGAACGCGCCCGCCGTCAGCGGCACCAACAACGTCGTGACCAACGCCATCGGCGGATCGGCGCGCTTCTACCGCTTGCGCCAATAACGGATCCGATTGCGAAGGAAATTATGAAAACCAAAGACCTCTTACTCCTCTGCTGCCTGTCCACGGCTTTGATTTCGACGACTGACGCGCCGGGTCAAACGTTTACGAATTTATACAGCTTTACCGCGCTCCAAATGTCCTCGCCCACGTCGTTCACAAATAGTGACGGTGCTCAACCCTATGCGGGATTGGTTTTATCGGGCAACAGGCTGTATGGAACGGCAAGCGGCGGTGGCAGCGCAAATCTCGGGACGACATTCGCAATTAATGCGGACGGTGCGGCTTTTGCGAATCTGCGGAACTTTAGCAGCGGCGGTACTCGTCCGTATGGCCGGTTGGTTTTATCCGGGGGCAGTTTGTACGGAGTGATCTATCAGAACAGTTTAACTTCCGGCACGGGTAAAATTTTTCGGATGAACACCAACGGCTCCGGCTACACGGTTTTGCGCAATTTTACGCCGCTGGTCAATTCTACCAACAGTGACGGAGCAAATCCGTATGCGGGACTCGCCTTGGCGAACGAGACTCTTTACGGAACAACCCTCGCGGGTGGCAATGCTGGCGGGGGCACGATTTTCTCTATCAACACGAACGGCAGCACCTTTACCAACCTGCATAATTTTACGGTGCGGGTCGGTGCCACCAACAGTGACGGAGTCTTCCCACACGGCGGGTTGGCCTTTTCCGGAGACCGGTTGTATGGAACGGCCAAGGAGGGTGGCGATTGGGGAAATGGCACAATATACGCCATGCAAACAAACGGCGTCGGCTTCACGGTCCTGCACCATTTTACAACGTCCACCAATTCCACCAACAGCGACGGCGCGTACCCGCAAGGTGCATTAATCGAATCAGGAGGCATCCTCTACGGCACGGCAACTGACGGGGGGAATTTCGGGTCGGGAACAGTGTTCGCTTTGAATATTGATGGCACCGGCTTCACTAATCTGCATCATTTCACAGGGCTTTCAGTTGGGACGAACAGCGACGGAGCCCATCCGGTCGCAGGCCTGATTTTGTCGGGCAACACGTTATATGGGACAACGACTGTCGGCGGCTCTGGAGGAGCGGGCACGATATTCTCGCTTAAGAAAGATGGCTCGATCTTTACCAGCTTGTACGGTTTCACGGGTGCCAATGACGGAGCAAGCCCAAGTAGCGATCTGGCTTTGTCAGCCAACGTGCTTTACGGAACGACTGTTTTTGGCGGCAGCGCAAATAATGGAACGGTGTTCAGCTTGGGATTGCCCGAGATCAGTTCACCGCAGCTAACGATCATTTCCTCCGGAACGAATGTGGTTTTGACATGGCCAATCGAGGCTGCGGGGTTCACCTTGCAATCGGCTACCAATCTGGTTTCGCCCGTATCATGGAACCTTGTTCCACCTCCGCCCGCAAACGTGAATGGACAAAACACCGTCACCAACGCGATCTCTGGAATCCAACAGTTTTATCGGTTGAGCCAGTAAACATGGTGGTTAAAAATCAAAGATGTTCTCCAGCCATAACGTCAGTTTCTTTTAACCCCAGCGCAAATGGTTCGAGCGGCATCGGCTCATCGTGATTTAGAAATTTTTCGCAAAGGCGGAAAAATTCTACTTCAGTCGTGATGCGCCGAATTTCGTGCAGAAATTCTCCCGTCGGCTCGATGCCCATCCCGACGTAGTTCATATATTTTTTCATCTTTTGGATGTGCGCGTTCTCTTTGATCTGCGGCGGACGAACCGTTTCAAACAAATCGCGTAAATAATTTAGAACGTCGTGCCCAGTCGGAATAAAGATCGGCTCACCGCACTGATGTTGCCGGATTTGCTGGAACAACCACGGATTGCGAATCGCGCCGCGACCAATCATCAAACCGCGTGCGCCGGTAATTTTCAAAACTTCATCCGCCTTTTGCGCAGAATAAATATTTCCATTCGCCAGCACCGGAAATGTCAGCGCCGCGACCGCGCGCGCAATAAAATCGTAATGCACTTCGCTGCGATACATCTCTTTCACCGTGCGTCCATGCACCGTGAGCAAATCAATTTTGTGTTTCGCAAAAATCGGGAGCAACTCGTCGAACACGTCTGGCGAATCAAAACCAATTCGCGTTTTAACAGTGAACTTGATTGAAACCGCGTCGCGCAATGCGCCGAGAATCGCATCCACTTTTTGCGGCTCTCGCAACAATCCACCGCCCGCGCACTTCCGATAAACCACCGGCGCGGGACAGCCGAGATTCAAATCAATTGCAGCGATGGGATATTTTTGAAGTTCTTTTACCGTGCGGATCAGCGCCGGAATATCGTTCCCAATCATCTGCGCGACGACCGGTTTGCCTGTCGGATTTTTCGTGATCGATTCGAGAATCCATTTTTCGAGATTGGAAGTGGGATGAACGCGAAGATATTCCGTGTAATAAACATCCGCGCCGCCGTAGCGCGTCATCAATTTCCAGAACGGCAAATCCGTCACGTCCTGCATTGGCGCGAGCGCGAGAATCGGCGCGGTGCCTTTCAACATGGAATCGAAATCGTTCATGGAATATTCAACCGAGAGCTAAAGTATCTGAGCAACGGCTTTAGGTAAATTTGTTTGGAGTTCCGTCTTCAGCCGGTTTTGTGTTGCGATCCAAACCGCCTGAAGGCGGAACTCCAAACGAGTCATCGGAATTGCGGATGGTTGTTCAATCGTTCCCAGGATTCTGGCGAAATAAACTTTTGTTCGTAAACCGGTTGGTGCATCGGCTCGGCGCTTTTTGAATTCCTCACACGTTCGAGCCATTTTTTCTCCAGCGGTTCATCAAGCAACTCCATCGTGTTGGCGGCGATGGTGGTTTCTTCTTTTTCACCGGTTGCGTGTCCAACTCCAACAAAAAATCCGGCGAGTAATAAAGTGACGCGCAACATCGTCGCGCGCGAATACGTCGGCATCGCGCAAGGTTTTTGTGGATCGAGCAAACAAAATAAATTTGTGAACAGTGGCAAAGTCCACATCGCCGGATTTTTTGCGGGTGAAAAAGCATCAAACAAAATCGCGTGCGGCGCAGCGAAGGTAGCGTCGGGCATCTCGCCTGACGTAGAGGACGGCATCCAGCCGCCCGGACTTTGGTGGAAATTTTTGACGCGCTTGGAATAAGCCAAATCTTTTCCGCGGGGCGGGACGCCCGGCTCTACGGCAGGCAGGATGCCCGCCGCTACTCCCGCCAGCCACCTCGGGAAATCGCCAAGATGAAATTTCCAGTTGACCATCTGTTTTCCATTCGGGAATTCAATTCTCCCATTCTCAATCAATTTTCTAACTGGGGTTTCGTAACCTGAAAAGTAGCCGAGATTTTCCGCGTGATTGACCGCAAATTCCAGCGGCGCAATTTTGTGGTCGAAACTAATGATCCTTACGTTTGATGAAATTTCTTTTGTTTCGCGTAAAATGGTCAGCACGTTCGCCGCTGCTCCGAGGCCGACATCCCAAATCACAAATTCGCCAGAATGTTTTGCGAGTCGTTCGCGGAGTTTGAGTTGCTTCACGTAAAGCGCTTCTGCTTCGGCGATCGGTCCGATGACCGGATGAAAGGTCTCGCGCTCGGCCAGCGAACGGATGCTGTAAGTCCCATTCGTGAGCTGAACAATTTTGTATGCGTCGGATTGCACGGGGAATTCTTGCCACAAAAAAACGCAAAGAACACAAAAGGAAATTTCCCCGTAGCCGCCGACGTGAGGAGGCGGAATCCGATCTTTGTTATGTGGGTTTTAAAGCCAATCCGCTTCCTCACGTCAGCGGCTACAATATTTCTTTGGACGTAGGCCTGTTGCTGGTAAAAACTCCGGCATGGACGAACTTTTAAAACTTTTGCGCGACAACGCCGCGCTCAAACCGGCGCAACTCGCTTCGATGTTGAATCAATCCGAAACCGACGTCGTCGCGAAAATAAAAAAATACGAAGCGGACAATTTGATTCTCGGCTATCGCACGGTTTTGAATGAAGAAAAAATCGGCGTCGATATCGTGCGCGCCGTCATTGAAGTGAAAATCACGCCGGAGCGCGGTGGGGGATTTGATCGGTTGGCCGAGCGCATCGCGAAATATTCTGAGGTGCGTTCCTGTTACTTGATGTCGGGCGGCTACGATTTGCTGGTCATTGTCGAAGGAAATAATCTGCGCGAAGTGGCGACGTTTGTTTCGGAAAAACTGGCGACAATTCAAGGCGTTGTTTCAACAGCCACGCATTTCATGCTCAAGCCTTACAAGGAACAAGGCGTGTTGATGCATCGCGAAACAAATGAGGAACGTTTGGCGATTTCGCCCTAAACTTTGTTGCTCGTTTCGGGAAAAACTGTAATTCCTTCGCGCGTAATTTTTTCTTTAAGCCGTTCGTTTGTGGTTTCTTCGGGGCGCACGATATCGAGTTCGTAAATCAAGGGCGCATTTTCCAATGCCTCAGAAAGATCAGCCCATTCTCCGGGCGTTGCGGCAGGAGCAGAAATAGCGAGGTCGATGTCGGAAGCGCGTCGAGCATGGCCGGTCGCGCGCGAACCAAAGACGCGGACTTCTTTGACGACAGGAAAACGACCGAAGGTTTCGCGCAGTGTTACCAAATCTTTTTCTCGGAGCGCGACGGTTTTCATTTCAGTCCCATGAAAGAGTTTGGATTTTTTCCGAAATTTTCTCGAGTAACGGCGCGTAGTCGCGAACGATGTTCCGATAAATCTTTTCGGCCAGAGCCTGATTGTAAGTGTGGCTGGTGAGATTGCGGTCTTCGAGCATCTGCAACCAAATGTCGGCTTCTTCAGTCGTGGAAATCAATCCTTCGGCGAATGCTTTTTTCAAAGTCGAACGGGGTCCGCCAAATTCGTGTCCCTGCCGTTCGAGAAAAAGTTTGAGCGTTTTCCAGACGAGTTCAAAAGAAAATTCAAATCGTTGAATCGTGCCGTCGCGAACGAGATCGGTTTCGGTTTGGGCAATGGCTTCGAGCAGCCGCGCAACAGCTTGCCGAACGTCCTCTTGTCTCTCGATGAAACGCTCTTGGCTCATGCGGTTTGTTACAACTGCTTCATCGCATTGTCGAGGGCGGCGTAAAGTTGGTTCATTGTCGCTTCGGTTTCGTCGCCCATGTTTGAAAGGCGGAACGTTGTGCCTTTGATTTTTCCGTAGCCGCCGTCGATGAGAAATCCCTGGTCTTTGACGAGCTTTTGCAATTTCGCGACATCCACTTTCCGTCCGCCGGGTCTCGCGCCGTTGTTGACGCAAGTGAGCGTGACCGATTCAAAATCTTTTTTGGGAAACAAATTGAAGCCGTGACCCGCGGCCCAATCCTGCGTCATTTTCGCCAGCTTGCGATGACGGGCGTAACGGGCGTCCAAACCTTCTGCAAAGAAATCGTCGAGCTTTGAAGAGAGCGCGTAGATATGACCGATGCTCGGCGTGCTCGGCGTCATGCTGTCGCGCGCATTTTTTTCAAATTCAACGAAGTCGAAATAATAGCCGCGATCTTTTGCGCTCGCAGCTTTCAAAAGTGCGGCGGGGGAGCAGGTGAATACAGAGAGGCCAGGCGGAAGCGCGAACGCTTTTTGCGTTCCGGCCAGCAACACGTCAATCATCATCCCGTCGAAATCCAGTTTCACCGCACTCATCGAACTGACCGCGTCCACGATGAACATGACGTTGGGATATTTTTCTTTGAGCGATGCAATTTGCCCGAGCGGACTCATCACGCCGGTGGAGGTTTCATTGTGAATCAACGTGAGCGCGTCGAATTGGCCGGTCGCAAGTTTTTTATCCACGTCTTCGGCGCGAATCGGCGAACCCCATTCCACTTGCAACGCTTCGGCTTCTTTTCCGCAACGCCTGGCGACATCAAGCCACTTGTCCGAAAACGCGCCACACATGCAGCACAAAACTCTTTTGGAAACGAGATTGCGCAAGGCCCCTTCCATCACGCCCCACGCCGAGGACGTGCTGAGATAAACCAGTTGTTTGGTGTAAAGCAGCGACTGCAATTGTGGCTGCATCTTAGCGTAAAGATCTTTGAAGCCTTGCCCGCGATGCCCAATCATCGGCGAGTGAAACGCCTGAAAAGTTTTCTCGCTGACTTCAACCGGCCCTGGGATGTGCAATTTTACGTGTGCCATAATAAAGGCAACCTTTCAAAAGCATTTGATTAAGGCAAGCGGCGTTTTGTGTTTCCTGCCGCATCAATCCGGTTTTTTGGGGACATCTATGCCGAGCGCGCTCGCCAGATCCATTTCGTGTTCTTGCTCCTGCACGATGATTTCGCGGAGGACTTCGCTGAGCGCGTATTCACCCATCGCCTCCGCCTGACGAATACGCTGGCGATAGTTGACGATTGTTTCCTGCTCGTTTTCCAAATCAAATTTGAGCATTTCGCGGGCACTTTCGGAAGTCTTGACAGGCTTGGGCGTGGTGGTTGGCATCCCACCAAAATAATCGATTTGCTTGGAAATTTTCAGCGCATGATCCAATTCTTCGCCAGCATGTTTTTCCAGCTCGCGGGCGATGTCCATAAACTCCGGGCCTTTAATAGCCTGGCTGTAAACGGTGTAGGCAATAATAGCCTGATATTCGCGCGAGAGATCTTCGTTAAGCAACTCGATCATTTGTTTGCGGCTGACTTCAATTTTTTTATCTGGTTTGTTGGTCATGTTTTTAACCTTTTTTCGTTTTGCCAAGAAAGCAACTTTCGACTCCCGCCGAACTCGCAAAGATGCTTACTTGGGAGCAACGCTTTCTGCGATCTATTACTCAGCAAAATGCTTTCTATGCTGGGGGGCAATCGGGGAAATGCTGGAAAAAGGCGAGTGTTGCACATAGGTGCGCGCCTATGCCGGGTGGATTCGGAGATTGTTTCTTCCAAACGCTCAATTACTTTTTTCGAAACTGTGGTTTTCGCCCTGAGAAATTTGGAAGTTCGTCGCGGAGAATTACTCATGGAAAACCATTCCTTATCCGCGTTTCAAAAAGGCGCAAGTTTTAGCGTAAGAATACTGGCCGGAAAAATTCTATGAACGTTCTTGGGATCATGTCGGGCACGAGCATTGACAGCGTGGATTACGCACTCTGTTCGATTACGGAAAAGCGAATTGAACTGCAAGAGTTGTGGACCGCAAATTTTTCAAAAGCGCTGAGAGGAAAATTGCACGACGCGGCGCGTGGGGAATTGAGAACCTGGGAATTTTGTCAACTGCACCACGACCTGGGTCGTTTTTATGCGCAACACGCGCCGCGCCGCGCCGCTGATCCCAAACCGCAACTCATCGGTTTGCATGGCCAGACCGTTTTTCACAATCCTGCCAAAATAAATCCCGCCACATTTCAACTGGGCGAACCGGCGTATCTGGTTGAGAAATTGCGCGTGCCGGTGGTGAACAATTTTCGGGTGGCTGACCTCGCGGCGGGCGGGCAGGGCGCTCCACTGGCGACGATTTTTCATCGATTTGTTTTTGCGGAAAAGGGAAAACACATTTGCGTGCATAATCTTGGCGGCATCAGCAACGTGACTTCGCTCGCATGGAAAACCGGAGCGCGCCCAAAAGTTTTGGCGTTCGATACTGGTCCGGCGAACATGTTAATCGATTTCGCCGTTCGCCATTTTACGAAGGGTGAGAAGCATTTTGACGCGAATGGCGCGTGGGCGGCGAGAGGAGTTGTGTCGCGGAAATTTCTGGAGCGATGGTTGCGTCATCCGTATTTCAAAAAGAAGCCGCCCAAAAGCACGGGCCGTGAACTTTTCGGGGAGACGTTTTTTCAAAAGGTGATTCGCGAGATGGAGGGACATTCAAACTTTGATGTGGTCGCGACGCTGACTGAATTGACCGCTTGTTCCATGGCGTTGAACTATTCGCTCCATCTTCCCTCGCTCCCGGACAAAATTATTCTAACAGGCGGCGGGGCGGCCAATCCTTCTTTGGTGGGCGCCATTAAAAGGAATATCACGGGGAAGGTGGTGACCAGCAACCACGTGGGATGGCCGGTTCAATCGATCGAACCCGCAGCATTTGGTTTGCTGGCTTTTTTGCGTTGGCATAAGCGCGCTGGAAATGTGCCGGGGACGACTGGCGCAAACCGCGCAGTTTTGTGCGGACAGATCAGCGAGCCGTAGCTATTGAGGAAGGACGCGGTAAAATCGAGTCACCGAAGAAAGCATGTCCTCCACCAGAATATTGGTCGAAACCGGCATGGCAGAAATATTGGTCAACGTTTGCCAAAGATTAGTGGAGCCGAGAGATGTAACGAATTGAACGTTATAAGCTGAATTCGATTCCGCTAAAAATGAAAATCGAAATTGCCCATTCGTGATTTGTGGAAATAAAATTTGGGGCGGTTGTACGAATTCAATTTCCAGGAAAGGACGGGAGTTAGTGTCGCCCGCAGCGAATTCCCTGGAGCCGAAACGTCGCCCCGTGCGACGGGTTTCTTCCAACGCAGATTTTAAGAGCCATCCAAAATTCGTGGAAGGATTACTGGTCCACAATTGCGCGTCATCAACCATCTGGGGGTTGGAAGCAAAGACCGGGAAACCACTTGCGGGATCTACCGGCGCGGAAGAACTGACGGAAGGAACGAAATCGTTGGATGCGCCCGGAAAGCTCCAGGAGTTGCTGGTGAAAGCGAAGGGAGAATTCCAGGTCGCCTCATTGGTTCCCGCGGTTGCGCCCAGTCCCTTAGAAGTTTCTTCGCTGAGCTTATTTCCTTCGCCCCAGTTTTTGAGCATGCGATGCAATTCAAAAGTTGAGGAGACTGAGTCGGTGGGAGGCTCTCCGGTAACTTCCAGACTCAAGGTGGCTGATTTGATTTTCGAATTTGGTGGAATACACCTGAGATCAAATTTGAAAAGCCCCCGGTATTTCGTTCCTATCCCTGAAGTTCCAGCAATCACAAACTCGTTCCCACCCAAGTTATTGTCGGGGGCCAGTTCAACTAGCGTAGTATCACCGACAGGTTGAAATACCACTGTGGCTGCTGCGGCTATTTGAGTAAGACCGCAGAAAGCCAATGGAAAGAATAAAACAATGCGAGTGAAAAAATAATTCACAGGCAAGAATAGCAGGACATGGGATGCTTAAACAATATCCAATTCCCCGGCGATGGTGGTGCCATCGGTTTTTTCAGCGGTTGTATTGGTTGTCGTGCCGCCGTTCTGAAGTTTTTGGCCCGCGACTGCGTAGGCTGGAATGATCCGATCCAGTTGCGCCTGGGTTGCGCCGAGATGGTCACGAATGATTTCCCCTAGAACCGAGCGATAATCAATGGAACGTTTTAAATAGCTTGAGCTTACGCCGAACATTGTACCGTTTTTATTATTTCCATTGAGACCAACAATTCCTGGAGACCAATTGACTGTATTACCGTTGTAAACTTCACCTGTTGTGTTGCAACCGAAAATTCCGCTAGTGCGGCCGCTTTTTCCATAGCCTTTTACTCCGCCGCCAGCGACAAACATCGGTCCGGCTTCGGCATGGTCAGTTCCCAAAGTTCCGTTCTCGGCGCTGGTTCGACCAAATTCCGAAAGCGTCACCACAATCATGTTATTCCATGTGGCTTTGTCAGCATATTGCAGAAAATATTTTCGTAATCCATACATTGCCCAAGCAATACGTTGTTGAAGGTTGGCGTGAGTTCCGGTGAGGGGACTAGGAATAGTAAATCCGGTCTCGGGATCCACCACGGTGGCGACTTGACCGCTGTGGGTGTCGAAGTTCCCCACCTCCGTTCCGGCGATAATAGCGTCAGTTTTATTCAGAATCAGAGCGGCTGCTTTCAGTTGATTGAAAAAGCCAGTGCCGGCTGAATTGTAAGCGCCTGCGTCCACCACGTAATTTCCTGGATTTGGCGGATTTAGCGCAGGATTTGGCGGAATACCGCCGCCATTTTTGGCGCTCGTTGTGGGGAAAAGATAATAGCCGGTGGTGGGATCTACAAAAGTATTTCCTGCTTCAGTGAAATCAATTCCTTGAGCGAATTGATTCAGAGCGATATTTAGGTTTTTATATTGTGAATTGAGAAGCTCACGATTTTTTTTGTCCGAAAAACCGAAACTATTGGCAGCGACAATATTATTCGTAGCTTTTGCGATTCCCGCTGCTGAATTAGGAACTCCCAACAATTTAAACCGTGTCGGATCGCTAAGATTGGTCATAGCAGCAGCGGAGCCGCGCAATAAAAGAGGCAACGAAGATTGGATGGAGATGCCAGTGAGCGGATTGACTGTCGCTAAACCGGATTCAATCATCGTTCGATAAAAAATCCCGTCTTTGGAAAGATTATTGCCCGGATTTCCATTCTCCCAATAATTTTGCGAATCGAAATGGGAACGCGATTGTTTGGGATAACCGACCCGATGGATCAGAGCGAGGTCACCCGCATTATGAACGGGAGCAAGAAATTTTAACGAAGGATGAACTGCGGCAAATCCATTTCCGCCCCGGATAGCTTCGGTGGGAAAACCCGCCATCGCGCTGAAATCGTCCATCAATCCTGTGGCTGTGGAATAATAATTTTGTGCCCCATTTTTGGGAATACCAATTTTCGGGCGATTCACAGAATAGACTGGGTCTTCAATGGGAATTACGGAATTCAATCCGTCATTACCGAAACGCAGGAAAATAAAAAGCAACTTTTTGATTTTGCCATCCCCTCCTGGAAGGCCAATGGTGCCTTCGGCCATTGCGCGTTTCAACACGAAGGGAATGTCCGTTAAAGTTGACAGCGCGACGCCCAGTCCAATTTTTAAACTGCGATCAAAAAATCCGCGCCGGGTAATGATGTTGAAATGTTGCATATTATTGTTCGTGAAAACGTTGATAACTCAGAAGTAATGCGACCATGCCTCGAACGCGAATGTCGTAGCCAGATGTAGTTGTGCTGCTTACCGTTAACCCGCTAAAAGGGGTCGCCGTTACGGAGGAATCCGCGCTACCATCGTTTAGAAAATTAATTGCCGCCGTGCGATACAAATCCAGGTTCCCCGCGCCTTCACCCGGATAAATAATTCCCAGAAAATAATCGACCACCGCTGCGGCGTTGGTTCGGCTGGCCAGAGGAAGTTTCGCAATGATTAAAGGAACCGGCGAAATGGTGGTGTTCACTCCCGAGTCACCTTTAGTTGTGGTGGAATAGCTCGGCTGTCCTGTAATCATGGCAAGTGCCTGCACAAAACGAATACGTTCTGAAAGAGTTCCCGCGCTAATCCAATAAGGCGCATCTTCGGGATAACCATCCGGTGCGGCACGATCAAACAAGCTCATTGACCCCATGCGATTAATGGGAGCTATCAAATTGTATCCGTCGGTGTTCGCAGAATAGGTGTTCGGCGAATAAGCCCCATTCGTACTAAAAGAGCGCGTTGCACGAATTGCGCTCACCGTATATTCCAAGGGCGTTTTAATTTTTTGCATCGAGCCGCCGTTGCTGCGGAATAAGTCGGAATTAAAAATGGTTTGCAACACCGGACGAATTTGACCTTTGGGCGAACTGTTTTCCCAAGCCGACATGCAATCGCGCACCAACTGCGCTTCCGGCGACAGATTTCCCGCCGCGTAATTGTAAAAATTATAGGCCGGATTGTTTGTGTCATTGCTCGGATTTGGGAAATCATCATGAATAAATAATCGGCACAATTTGATGCTGATGAATTCCTGAGTGAAGGGCAGGTTCGGAAGATAATTGAGAATATCATAACCGTCTTGAATTCCATTCGTTCCGCTGCGCGTTGTCGGAAGGGTCAACTGATATTTTCCGGGCACCGTGTTGGTCGAGTAAAACGCCGAAGTATAGGGAACACCAAAGCGTGGCGGAATACTTGCGTTCGTGAATAAGACCTTTGATCGAGTCGTATCATGGCTCAACGAAACATAATTAAACGCCCAGACACCCGCCAGATTGGACACTGTGGCCGTATTTAAATTGGAAGCATTGACCGAGCTTTGCAGCAAACTTGTGGACCGACCGGCAAAAGGGTTGGCGGCGTTCGTGGGTGAAACAATTTGCAGCGTCCAGCCGGTCCATGACCGTGACATGGCCGTGATGTCCGCCTGGGTATAGCCATTATCCACGCCCATCGTAAAAAGCTCCATCAATTCGCGCGCATAATTTTCATTAGCGATCAGCGTGCTGTTTCCTTTGCTGATAACGGTGTCCAAATAAATAATCATGGCGGGGCTTTCCGCACTGATCTTCAGCAGATCGTAAAACGTGCAAGTGGAAGAAAGCAGCGCGTTGCGCCATTTATCATTTTCAAAATACTCGAAGGACGCGGAGACGCGTTGCTGGATGGGAGTGTTATCATAAAATTGATCGAAATAATCAACCGATTTGGTGTATTGCGTGACAAAATGGTTTTCAAAAAATTGGAGCAACACTTCCAGCAATTGCCGTTTGGCACCGACCGCACGCAGAATGTGCCACGCGCGAAAATCGTCCATAGAGGCAAAACCGACCGCATTGGATTCGGGAATCACACTCGTCGGGGTGGCGAATTTTGCCGAGATAATGTCAATGTTCGCGTGGGAGTTGGAAACAGTTTCTGAAATGGATTCCGGTGAAAGTTGTTCGTCGATGTAAGCCTGGGGGCCGATTGGGCTGGGACCAGTCAAAATACGTTCCATATCGTCCACCGAAGGCCCGTAAGCGATGCGGTTCAAAATATTGGCCGTCAAAAGTTCATTGCTCGTTAGAGGCGTGACTTGCAAAGAATAGAAATTCAGCGGGGCGCTATTAGTCTCCGTCCATTTAAATCCCGAAATCGTTCCCGCATTGGTTGTGAATGGACCCTCGACATTTGTGCTGCTTAAAACCGTGTAGCTTTTTGCCGCTGGAAACGGAGTCCACTTGATAACGCGCTGGTTGCCAGTCGATGTGAGATTGGTGATGGCGGGCGGCGCGGGATTGGAGTCGGCGCTGGCCAACATCGGTAGTTCCAATGCGAGACCAACAAAAGCTACGAGAGTAAACTTATTCATGAGCGTCAGAGTGAAATCCAGCCTGCAAACCGACCTTGGTTAGGATCACAGGAGAGGATTTATCCCGAACTTTAGTCATAATTTTTCCAAGCTCACAAGGATATTTTTAGTCACCATTCGATCCAGAGGGCGCTAACTTTTGCGATGCGCCAGTGTATGACCGATCGCTGCCAGCGAGAGGTCACAAAGGGTGATCAAGAGCGAAAGAAGAAAACGGCCAAGACAGATGGATGCGACCAAAAGAATGTTTTGCGCGGAGCGGATGGATGAGCGAAAATTTTTCCATGAGTTCGTTTGCTGTGGAAACATTGCCTGATGCTCAAGGCCACTTCGGTCTTTACGGTGGGCGTTATGTACCGGAGACCTTGATGCACCCCTTGAAAGAATTGGAGGACGAATATTTTCGCGCCCAGCACGAGCCTCAATTTCAAAAGGAACTGGATTATTATCTTCGCGAATTTTGCGGTCGCCCCACACCGCTTTATTTTGCGGAAAGACTTACCAAGGAACTCGGTGGCGCAAAAATTTATTTGAAGCGCGAGGATTTGCTCCACACCGGCGCGCACAAAATCAACAACGCCATGGGCCAGATACTTTTGGCCAAACGCATGGGGAAAACGCGCATCATTGCCGAAACCGGCGCAGGCCAGCACGGCGTGGCCACGGCGACCGTCAGCGCAATGTTTGGTTTGAGGTGCGTCATTTACATGGGCGCGGTGGATTGCGAACGGCAAATCCTTAATGTCTATCGGATGAAGATGCTCGGTGCGGAAGTGGTGCCGGTGCACGCTGGGCAAAGAACGTTGAAGGAAGCCGTCAACGAAGCGATGCGCGACTGGGTCACCAACGTTCGCAGCACGCATTACATTCTTGGCACCGCTTACGGTGCACATCCTTACCCGGTCATGGTGCGAAATTTCCAACGGGTCATCGGCGACGAAGCACGTCGGCAAGTTCTTGAAAAGGAAAAACGATTGCCCGATTTGCTGATTGCCTGTGTAGGTGGCGGCTCAAATGCCATTGGGCTTTTTTATCCGTTCCTCAATGATGATTCAGTGAAAATGCTTGGCATCGAGGCGGGCGGCGAAGGAATTTTTCCAGAGAAACATGCCGCGCGTTTTCAAGGCGGTTCGCTTGGCGTTTTACAGGGAACGCGCTCCTACATTTTGCAGGATGAGAATGGGCAAATCCAATCGACCCACAGTGTTTCCGCAGGTTTGGATTACGCCGCCGTCGGCCCGGAACACGCGTGGTTGCGCGACAAAAAACGCGTCGAATATTCTTACGCAACGGACGACCAGGCTTTGCATGCGTTCCAAAAACTGGCGCGTCTGGAAGGAATTATTCCTGCGCTGGAATCGTCCCACGCCATCGCTGCCGTGATTGATCGCGCGCCGAAAATGTCGAAGGACAAACTCATCATCGTCAACCTTTCCGGACGCGGCGACAAAGACGTGGCGCAGGCCGCTGACAAACTTAAATTGCAGATGCCGAAATAATTGGATAATTTGTGCTCATGGTTGTTCAGTCACAACATCGCTTCAATGTGAAGGAATATTACCGCATGGCGGAAACCGGCGTGCTCAAACCGGATGCGCGGGTTGAATTGCTCGACGGAAACATAATTGATATGTCACCCATCGGCCCATTTCACGGAGGTGTCACCAAATATTTGAATCAAATTTTCAATGCTGCTGCCAAAGGCCGCTGGATCACGCAGGTGCAGGACCCGGTGCGTTTGGACGACCATTCCGAACCGGAGCCGGATTTGGCGTTGCTCAAACCCGTCGCGGATTTTTATCGGCGTCGGCACCCGCAGCCTGAAGATGTCTTCTTGCTCGTGGAAGTTGCCGACTCGACGTTGGAGGCGGATCAAGAGAACAAACTTCCAGCCTACGGGCGAGCGGGAGTGCCCGAGGTGTGGGTTGTGAACCTCAACGAACTGACCATTGAAGTTTATCGCGAACCGAACTTCACGGGTTACGGTGCGAAAACTATTCTGCATGAGGGCGAACAAGCCACACCTCAAGTCTTCCCCGACGTTGCGGTGGACGTGGCTGAATTGTTGAAGCGATGAGCCTCACCGGACGCGGCGATAAAGACGTGGCTCAGGCCGCGGACAAACTCAAATTGCGGATGCCGAAATGATTGGAGACTTTCGCAAAATGTTGGCCATCTGAGTTGGTCTCTGCGAAACGGGCCATTTTGGACGCAGAGAAAATCATCCTCTGACCCAAATCCTACTGCAACACATGGCTTGAAATCGAACAAGTCGGTGCCGCGCTGATATCGTGCAACGTGTAAGTGCCGCCCCCAGGACATTTGGGAATGGCCGAGTCTTTCAGATAAGGAGCAATTTGTTGGGCGGCAACCACTGCATCAGCCGGTTGTTTGTTTTCCAACGCCCATTGTTGTTTCGCTCCGTCAATTTGCCGGAGATTATTGATGCAGGTGTTTTTGGCTTTGTCGCCCTGCGCTTGTTGAGTCTGTTGGGCCAGCTGCTGGTTCTGTTGCTGCAATTGTTGGACTTGAGATTGTTGCGCTTGCTGCGACTGCAATAATTTCTCGCTGGTTTGTTTCGTTTGTAGCGCTTGCGTTGCGAGTTGTTCTTTTTCGTGACGTAAAATGCCCACGGCATTGCGCAAGCGAATCAATTCCGTGCGTTCTGCTGCGCTCAATGGGGACGGTTCATTCTGAGCAGGAGAGTTTGTTGCTTCTTCGAGAGACGTGCGCAATTGGGTTGCTTCATTCTGGAGCCGGATTACGTCCTTTTCCTTGCTTTGTTTGCTGGCGAAGAAAAATCCTGCCAGCGCAAGAAACACCACCACAAAAATCCAGGGGAGTGCGATTTTAGAATTCATGCTGTAAAAATTTGTTGGTGCGCGTGGCGGGAGTTGAACCCACAACCTTCGCCTTCGGAGGGCGCCACTCTATCCAATTGAGCTACACGCGCGACTGAGGGCGGAGGTTAGGCGATGGAACTTTATTGCGCAAATAGAAATGGGTGGGCACGAACCTGCGCGCCTTCCAAGGCGCAAGTCGGGTTTTAGGCAATAAAACTTCGCGTTAAAGTTGTCGGGATTGCCCTGATTGAGTTTTTGTTGGCGCGTATTATTTTTTCTCTATGAACGAAGTCAACGTGGCGAGTTTTAACGACCGGGATCAGGCGGAAGCGGTGAGGAGTCGCTTGGAAGAGGCTGGAATAAAAGCCGAAGTTTACGACGAATCAAAATTGCAGCGGTTTTGGTTTAATGCCGAACCTTTGGCCGGGAAAAAAGTTCGCGTGGCCGAGCGCGATTTCCATAAAGCCAAACTTACATTGGAGTCGCTGGATGCTCAGGAAAATGCGCTCCATGATGCGGTTCGTTGTCCGCAGTGCAGCTCGCCGCGTGTGGACTATCCAGCCGCCACCCGTAAATTTATTGGCCCTGCCCTGATTGAAATATTCTGCACCACGGCGCACTTGATGGAGAAACAATTTTATTGCGAGAACTGCCAGCACACTTGGGAGAGAAAGATGAAATTGGAACCTGAAACCGATGTCCTGGGCTGGCCGGTTAAGGAAGATATCACACGTCCGCCGGAGGTTTGATTATTGCCACCACCAGTGCGTCGGGCTTGATATATTTTTGCGCCGCCGCCTTGATTTGTTCCACCGTTACCGCGTCATACCGATCGTCGTCTGTCTCGCTGTAATCATATCCCAATCCGTAAAGTTCGTCCAAAGCAGCCACCGTGGCATAGCTTCCTAAATCCTGGCGGCCGATTTTTTTCTGACCGATAACTTTTGCCTTGGCGCGTTTCAATTCCTCTTCGGTCAATCCTTCGGAACGCAGCAATTCGGCTTCTTTGAATAATTCCTTTTCCACAAGCGCAAGTTTTTCCGGCATGGTGCCAACGTAAAATGCGAAGTACCCTGGGGCCAATCCAACGAAATGTTGTGCGCCGACAAAATAGGCGAGGCCGAGGTTTTCGCGAATGCGAACGAACAGACGCGAGCCAAGATCACTGCACGCTTCATGAATCAATTCCAGCGCGTAACGGTCTTTGTCAAAAATGGTCAGGCCCGGAAATCCGACGAGCAAAACCGCCTGTTTTTTGTCGCGGGTTTCTTCCACACGCCGAATCTGGTTCAGAGCAAGTTTCGAAAATTCGCTCTGCACCGGCGTGGTAAATTCTCCTTTCCATTCCTCAAACGTTTTTTCAACAGCGGTTTTAATTTCGTCGGCGTTTACGTCGCCGAAAATAGCCAGCACGCAGTTTTGTGGCGCCACGAATTCGCGATGAAATTTTTGCAGATCGGCAACTGTGAGGCGCAAGACGCTTTCTTCAGTCCCAATTGCATCCAGTCCATAAGTGGTTTCGCCGAACAACGCACGCCGCATTAATCTCCCACCGCTCTGGAGCGTGTGATCGTTTTGCTCTTTGATTCCAGCGAGTTGAATCTGTTGTTCGCGTTGAAAAGCGTCTTCTGGAAAAATGGGATTCAACAACACATCGGCAACCAGCCGCAGCCCTAAATCCAAGTCACTGCTCATTACTTCCGCAGCCTCCCCAAAGCTGTTGTTGCCGCCAAAGGTGTCAATGCTTCCGCCCACGGATTCGATTTCACTGGCAATTTCTTCCGCAGTGCGTTTGCGCGTGCCTTGCAAAAGCATCTTGGTCGCAAGTTGAGTGAGACCGTTGTTGGCGGAATTTTCCGCCAGAACACCGCCGCGCAATGCCGCCCGAAATTCCACGAAAGGCAGACGATGATCTTCTTTAACCAGCAAGCGGAGTCCGTTCGGAAAATCAAATTTTCGAATGGCGCTTTTCGCCATTTTTTCAAGGATTTGAAAATGTTTTGGCGCAGTTCCAGAGGGAAGGAGCGCGTAAAGATTGCGATTTTCCTCGCTGAGATATTCGCGGGCAATTCTCTGGAGATCGGCGCGAGTTACTTTTTTGACAGCCGCCAGATAGCGTTCGGAAAAGCTCAGATCGTTGGCCGCCATCCAGTTGCCGCCCAGATCCTGCGCCTGGCCTTGCATCGTTTTGCGCGAAGCAAGATGTCCCGCCACAAATTGCTTTGTCACTTTTGACAATTCTTCCGTGGAAACCAATTCTGTTTTGAGCCTTTCAATTTCTTCCAACATCGCCGCCGTCGCCGGGGTAAATTTGTCCGCATTGACCATTGCGCTCATGCCGAACAAGCCGGTTTCTCCGGGGGTGTAAGTCCATGCGTCGATGGAATTGACCAAGGCTTTTTTTTCGCGAACCTGTTGAAACAAACGCGAACTGCGGCCATTGCCCAGCAATGTTGCCAAAATTTCCAAAGCGGGTAGATCGGGATGCCGAACACCGGGAACGTGCCAGCTAAAATGCAAATGGCCCAGTTCGATGGACGCTTCTTCAATGAGTTCCCGTGGCGCAGTTTGTTTCGGCTCGGGCGGCAACACCGACGGCGGCAGCACGCGCAATTTATTTTTTGAAAATGCTTCTGTGATTTGCGCGATGACTTCCTCTTCTTTCACATCACCCACCACCACGAAGAACATGTTTTGCGGTGTGTATCGGTCTCGATAATAGGCGCGGATATCTGCGGGCTGAAGTTCGTTAAAAATATCCGGATAACCGATGATGGTGAAGCGATACGGACTGCGGGTGAAGGCTGTTTCAAACAAACGCCGGCTGGCGCGACGATTCGGGTCGTCCTGGTTCATGTCCATTTCTCGGCGGATGACGTCAAGTTCCTTGGCGAGTTCATCGTCGGGCAACGTGGCGTTCTGCATGATGTCGCAAAGAACATCAACCGTCACGCGCGCTCCTGTGTTCGGCGCATTGATCCAATAAACCGTTCGATCAAAAGAAGTGTAGGCGTTCATGTAACCACCAGCGTCTTGAACTTCCTGGTCGATGCGGCCTGCGCCGCGCGTCGTCGTGCCTTTGAAAAGCATGTGTTCCAGGACATGCGAAAGTCCGGCGCCCAGCCATTTGCCTTCATCGATGCTGCCGGTTTTGCACCAGGCTTGCGCTGAGACGACGGGCGCGCTGTGATCTTCCCGGACGATAATCGTCAGACCATTGTTTAATGTATGCAACGTGACGCCGGGCGGTGTGCTGGAAATAGACTCGCTCATGTGAATAATTGGCCGGGGAGCGAAATTAAAGTCCGACAGAAGTCGCTTCCACCTTCTTTGAGCGTGGCACAAACGGCTGGCGAAACGCTTCGTCGAAATCGTAGCCGCCTTTAAAATCCGCGCGGCTGTCTGTGTCCGTTTTCGCCAGCAAACTATTTTCCACCATCACGAAGACCATTTCGCCAAAATCTTCACAGGAACGAATGCCCCATTCGTCCAAAACCGTCAGGGACATCGGGCCAAATTGGTCGAGCGCATAATCACGGATTCCTTCGAGCAACTGCTGCCCGCTGACGTGGCGGATTTCCCCTTTTTTGGCTTTGCCCACCATTTTTTGGGTGTGGTCCAGCGCTTCGCGGAGGAAAAAATAGCCTTCGCGATCATAACGTTTATCCTTCGCCACTATTCTCTCCAGAATTTCTTCAAAATTGACTGCTTGCATGTTTTTTTATTGTTTGGCTTCTTCAATGGAAACGGCGGGCGGATGCGCCATTCGATAATATTTCACCGCCCAACCGGTCAGCAGCAGAGCGAGCGCGCATATCAGCACTCTCCGCTCCTGCTTGGTGAGCCAATTGGTTCCCAGAACATAGTCGCTCCATTTGCGCTTCACAATGATGGCGTTTTAATTTCGGAACGAGGCGAGCGTCGCAACCCGTTCTGCAACCACAGGCCCCATACCATCCAAAGCGCTTCCCGTACAATTTTCTTCGACATTTTCGATGTGCCCTGAAAACGGTCCGTAAAAATAATCGGCACTTCGACAACCTTCATTCCTTGCCGCCAGATTTTGTGGGTCAACTCAATCTGAAAACTGTATCCATTGGAACGCACTTGACTCAAATCAATCGATTCCAACGCGCGCCGACGAAAACATTTGAATCCACCCGTGGGATCGGTGAACGGCATTCCAGTAATCAAGCGAACATATCGCGCCGCGCTCGTGCTCAAAAGCAATCGATTCAGCGGCCAGTTGATCACGCGGATTCCATTGCAATAACGTGACCCGAGCACCAGATCCACCGTTTGCGCCGCTTCCATAAATTTGGGAATATCATCCGGGTTGTGCGAAAAATCGCCGTCCATTTCCATGATGAATTGATAATCGCGTTCCAGCGCCCAGACAAAACCAGCGCAGTAGGCTCGCCCCAGACCATTCTTCTCCGACCGATGCAAAACGTGAATATTCTCGTGCCGCGCGGCCAATTCGTCCGCGATTTTTCCCGTCCCGTCTGGCGAATTATCATCCACCACCAAAAGATCCACCGTGACCGACAACTTCAAGAGTCGCTCGGCCATTTGCGGAAGATTTTCCCGCTCGTTATACGTCGGGACGATGACGAGCGTTTTAGAGGCGTTAATCATTCGCGGGAGAGGAAAGCCGGATTGACTCCAAAGTTCAAGATGCAAGTGCGCAGGGATTTTGAAAAAGTGGGAAGGTGAATTGCGCGCGCCAATTGCTGGAGACGAGCCGCGCCGTGACGGAACCTCGCGCCATTTGCTCCAATTCTCTCATGCGTTCGGCGTCCTCGTTTATTTTTCAGGTTTATTTCCAGCAAACAGCCGGGGCAAATCCATCATACCTTGTTTGATTCGCAAAATTTCCAGCGTGTCGCCGCTC
>JBDSYB010000046.1:0-10355 GCA_039925885.1 Verrucomicrobiota bacterium | reverse complement strand
TCGTCCGCGCGGATTTGCAAATGAATCAAGTCGCCTTCGCGCCCGTAGTGTCGCGCCATCGCGGAGAGTGTTTCCCAATACACGCCTTTCTCGTCAATGCACAGGCCGCCCCACGTCGGCTCGTTCTGAAAAACCTGATGAGCGAGTTGATTGATGCCAGAACTCGTCTTGCCAGAGCCGGTATCGCCGGTGATGAGCCAACCACGACAAAACTGATTGCGCTTCCACTTCAGTCCACCGAGCTTTGCCACAAAGTTTTTGCGTGGCGTAGCGAGCAAGAGACGGAGGGCCGTAATCAGCAGCAAAATTCCCAAGCCGAGCAATGCGGCTCGTAGCGGTGTGAACTTCACCATCAAGTCTGGCGGAAACGTGATCGGGCCAATCGGCATGAAGAAGATTTCTTTCACGGCCAAACCTTTCCGATGAGATAGCCGGCCAGCAGCGCGGCGAGCGCGGCGAAGATCGCGGCAGCACGAGTGATTCTCGCGGCACGGTGAGCCGGTGACTGGCTTCGCAACACTTCCAACAAAGCTGCCGACTGTTGCTGAAACGTCTGCGCTGCGCCGACGAGTTTCACGATGTCCGCGCGGAACTGCTCGAACGATGGAATTTCACGGCGGCGGAGTTCATCCCAATGCTGCTGATGGATGCGGAATAACTCGACAAGGAGTATCACCGCGTCGTCTTCTCGCAGCCGATGTTTATCGCGCCACTCGGCAACGGCCTTGGCGAACTCCTCGTCGAAGTCAGGTTGTTCGTTGGTCGGCATGGGGATTACTTCGAGGGCAAGAGCGAGTCGCTGACGGATTCAATCTCGGCATAGAGTTTCCGTTGCCACGTTTGAAGCCGTTGCCGGTCGAGTAAGCTGAAGGCAGGATGCTTCGTCGCTGCCGTGATGGTCAGGTTCTCTGCGTTGAGTGACTCAACAAGCCAATCCTGCAATCGAGTCATGGAAATCTCCCGTCCGCCGAGCTTGTCCTTGAGTTGCGCCTGCACTTCTGACGACTCGAACAGCGCGAAGCTGTCGCTGTGAGAGGCGTTGCGAACCACGACGTAATTGCACTTCTTGCCGAACTGATCGGCGAGACGTTGGATTTGATCCACGCTATCCGATTCGTGGTTCACCGGCATGACGAGCGTGAGCGCCGCGCCGAGTTCGGACAACACGGCGGACAGGTCAATCTCCGCGAAGTAGTCAATGAACAGGTCGGTGGACGCGGCGCGGCAGTCCATGACAACGAGATTCGATTTCTCCAGCGCGCTGAAAATACCGTCGAGTTCACGACGGTTGTCGAGGTCAAGAAATCGCGTGTCGGGATGAAATCGCTTCAGCGTTGAATTCTCGTTGTCGCTGTCAATCGCAACATGGGCGATGCCTTTGTCCTTGAGGAACTGGACCAGGTTGACGGCGAAGAAACTTTTACCGACACCGCCCTTGCCGTTGAGAATGAGGTCGAGACGTTTCATGTGGTTTCAGGTTTGAGCATCCGCACTTGGGCGATGCGCGGGCCACGGCTGCGGGGACGCGCGGCATCGCTGCCGTTGGATTCCGCTGCCGCTTCGAGTGGTGAACGAGCCTCGTCGGTTTGAGCTGGCAAAGTCCCTCGACCATTCGGTTCGGCAGGAAGCGTCGGGCGTTTTCGTGCGGAGCGTCGGTGCGGGCGGACGATCTCGCCAAGTATCTGATGGCAAAAAGTGGCGATGGCGGTCTTGCTCGTCGGCAGACAATGCTGTGTGAGCAATTCGGCAATCGCCCGATACGAAGCGCGCTTTTGGCGCAACTCGACGATTACATCCTTGGCGGGAATCAAGTCCTGGAACTTCGGCGGACGAAGCGGCGTAAATTCCGCGACCGCTTGACGGACTGCGACTGGATCAAATGAGGTCATGGGACGGAATGATTCGGACGTAAATCGGGAAATGGATCGGCGGCAAGACGGACACGGCGATGCAACAACGCGGACAACTCTTTGCCAGTCCTTGTTCGCGGACAGATTGCGTCCGTGACCGATTTGCGGTCGTGGACAATTCACGGCTGTGAACTGTCTGCGGACAGTTCGCGTCCATTACCGTTGCCTGTTCACGGACGATTGAGGCCGTTGCCTGTGCGCGGACATGGATTGTATGCGGACGTGACTGCGGGCGTGGACTGAACGCGGACACTGATTGTCCGGGGACATGGAAAGTTCCCGTCCCTGGCCTGTCCCCGCCTGAATCGAGGTCGCGGATTTGCCGCGTTCGCGGCCATGAGCCGCATACTTCACGCGGACAATCCGCGCGCTCCCCGCGACTGCTTCGTGGACGCAGAAACCTTGTGTCAACAAGGGGTAGGGCGTGCCCTGTCTTAAACATGATGACCAACACACTGCCTCCTTTGCTCCAACATCTCGTCGCGCCAGTTCTTCAATTGCGTGGCGACTGCCTCGATGCGGGTGGTTTGTTCAATCGCACCCACCTCGATGCGCCCGGCGTAGTGAACGCCGAGTGACGATTCCGACAGTTGCATCACGGAATGTTGGGCGTGGATGTTGAGTCGTTCGCCAAGTTTATTGAGCACTTCGATGGCAGTGCAAATATGAGCGGTGGTTGGTGTTTGCATAATCAGATACGGATGCCGCGTGATGGTTTGTGCGCGAGTTCCTGCCGGTGTCCTGGCTGCTTTTTGAGTATCTGCTCCGTCAGCTTCACCATTTCAGACGCAACCGGATGCGCCCACGGATTGCTGAAGCCAAGTCGCGCGGCAGTTTCCTCGGCGGCAATTTTCGTTTGAGCTTCAACGGTGGTGCGAAGTGGATCACCCAACTCGCGGGCGTGTTCCCGGTCGGTGTGGTAGATGCCCCACAGTTGCTTGCCGGACTCCAGAGTCGCGCTCGTTCTCATGGCAGCACTTCACCACAAGCCGTGTCCGCGAAGTTGTATCAGCTACACAAAATGCGCGGACAGTCCGTGTCGTGTCCGATGCGTGGTCACAGCAAAGACGCAGTACAATCTCAAAGTGGAAGGTTCGGTGAGGGGGCGTCAAAGAAAGTGTTTTGCCAAGTGGGGATGAAATAAAAGATTGCCGCTTCCGCAGCGGGACGCCTCGAAGTAAAAAAACGCGCAGGTGTTTGAAAAGATTTTTGAGGGATAAGGTTTTCGGCGGCGTATTAAGAGCAGTGGAATAACCCACTGGAAAGAATACAAATAATATGAAAACAAAAATGTTACTCGCGGCGCTTGTTGCTACCGCACTTAGCTCAGTCAGCATCGTTCAAGCAGGAGAAAAAGTATTATCTCCCCGCGCTTCGGAGAATCAGACCAGAATCGTTTCGGGCGATTCAACGGATTCTGGTTTTGTTCATAGTCAAACGGCGACAGGCAATGCTGCTCGCTTAAAGAGCATGGGGACTTCTGCCGTGTCCACTGGCTCGCAGAAAGATGCTGACACACTGGCGATGGACAAAAATTGTCCTCTGTCGCCAAAAGCAAAGGACGGCTCGCTCGCTTGCAAAAAATGCTGCATGAAGACGGCGATGAAGTAAGCGTGTTAATCAAAAATTCACTTCAATGCGGGTGAGTGGTTTATCCGCCAGCCGCTTTCAAAATGAAAAACAATCAACAAAACGATGACGAAGCGCTTCGCGCATCATTGCGGGAGTGGAAAGAGAACTCGTCTTTACCACCACGATTTCAAGAGCAGGTATGGCAGAAAATCGAGCGAGCAGAAGCAGAAAAAAACACGCGTTGGAATTTTCTGAAATCAATCGAAACGCTTTTGCCCCGTCCCGCATTAGCTGTTTCTTATGTCGTCGTTCTTTTGGCAGTTGGGATGGGTGCTGGCATGTGGCAGAGCGAACGAAAGTCCGCGAAAATGGATTCGACCCTCGAACGGCTCTACGTCCAATCAGTTGATCCCTACCAAGCCCCGCGCCATTAAAATGAAACGTCTCTCATTTATTTTGTTGCTGGGTTTGGTGGTGGCCGTGGCAGGTTATTGTCTCTTTTACTTTTCCGGCACGGCGAAACATCGCGACGCATTGCAAAATTCACCGCCCGAATTGGCCTGGTTAAAATCTGAATTTCAACTCAACGACGCCGAGTTCACGAAGGTTTGCCAACTGCACTTGGCCTATATGCCGCACTGTCAGAAAATGTGCGACCGCATCGACAAATTGAACGCGGAAATCAATGGACTGGTGATGCAGACCAATGCGATTACACCTGCCATTGAAAAGAAAATGGGAGAAGCGGCTCAACTTCGTTTGGAATGTCAGAAAATGTTGCTTAATCATTTTTATGACGTGAGCCGCCAGATGCCGCCGCCACAGGCCAAACGCTATTTGGCGATGATGCGGCAACAAACAGTGCTGTCCAAATAATCTGCCAGAACCAAATGCACCAAGACGGGGATATTTTGGACGGTGCTGACATGGCGGCACTCGCGGCGGGTCGGGATGGAGCGCTCAACGATCTTATGGAACGGCACGGCGAAAAACTTTTTCATTATCTCATTCGCCTTTCGCAAAATGAAACCGACGCGGCGGATTTGGCGCAGGAAAGTTTTGTAAAGGTTTACCAGAATCGCGGAAAGTTCAGACGCGATTCCAAATTTTCCACCTGGCTGTATGCCATTGCCACAAATCTGGCGCGTTCCCATTTTCGCTGGAAAACAAGACATCCCGAAGTTTCGTTGGAAGCGGAGAACCAGCAAACCGAAAGAAGTTTGGAAGATTCGATGGCTGCGCCGGATATTTCGCCGTTCGAGATATTGCAGACGGAAGAACGCGCCAATGTTATTCGACAGGCGGTCGCTGATCTGCCGGAAGATTTGCGCGTCCCCTTGGTGCTGGCAGAATATGAAGACAAGTCACAATCCGAAATTGCGGACATACTTGATTGCACAGTCAAAACGGTGGAAATGCGAATCTACCGGGCGCGCCAGCAATTGCGCAAGCAACTCGACACTCTGGTGAATCCTATTTGAGAGCGCTTAAGTATTTACTTTTTGTAATCTACTTTTTGATTTTTTTGTTTGGACAATTGCCCGATATAAAATTCCTATCATTGACCGTTGCCGCCAATTTTCAGATTCTCTCTCAATGTCCAACACTCCTCTCGTTGATTTAATCCAGCGCTACAAGAGCGATCCTGAGTCCGTTTACAACACATGGTTCGTCAGTGGCACGGAACGGATGAAAGCCTTTCGGGCGATTCGCAATGGCGTTATTGACACGGTGGAAAGCATTGCGAGCGGAAAGTTCGGAAACGATTTCAAAGGTTCGCCGTTGGAAGTGGTTCTCACGGCCATCACTGAACAGAAACAGGTTTTTGAAGGAGCAGCGCATCCGTTTTATTGGAAGCCGAAACTTCGCATCCCGGACATTTACGAAAATGAAATCAACAAGCAGAAGTTTGGCGCGTTCCTGCAAGCCTGCTTGACAGCCACGCGCGAAGACCAGGTTCTGGCGGAAATGAGCAAACTTGGCGCAGCGCAAATCAAAGGGGTCGGTCCGGCGATTGCCAGCGTCATTTATTTTCTGCATCCCACGATGGTTCCGCCATTCAACACGGCCATTCTCAATGGCTTCAACGCTCTCTTTAACGACAAGAAAAAACTTGGCTCATGGGAAAGCTATCTCGGGATGCGCGAGGTTATAGTTCATGCGAATTCTGAAGTGCGCGAGCATCTCTCAAAGGATTTGGGCGCGTTTGCCGGTTTGCTCTTTGAAATTGGATCCGGACGGCTTCTGATGAATAACAATCTGGGAGCGGTTCTCGCCGAAGAAAAAATAAAGGCCGAGAAAGCTGCCAAAGCGCGGCACAAGGATGTTCTCGCCGAACAAAAGGAAGAATCGGAACACACCAAAATTCAATCATTGCTCATCAACGTCGGGCGGGCGTTAAAATACGACGTGCATGTGGCGCGCAACGACCGGCATCGTTCGTTCAATGGCCAATCCTTTGCCATGTTGACATTGCCCGCTTTGCCGCAAATGAACTGGCACTCTGAAATTGTAGATACAGTCAGCCTCATTGACGTGATTTGGCTCAAGGCTGGAACAACCGAAATCGTCAGCGCATTTGAAGTGGAAAAGAGCACTTCCATTTATTCTGGAATACTGCGCCTGGAAGACCTCGCCCGCTCAATTCCCAATTGCGCCAGCCATTTTTATTTGGTCGCTCCGAATCATCGTGAAAAGGAGGTAATGGCGCAACTGGCTCGCCCCGCCTTTCGGAATGACTTGGCGGGCATTTCCCTCGCGTATATTCCGTTCAACGATTTGTGCGAACATTGTGACGCGCTCTGCAAATTTGGCGATGACCACACGATTCTGCGAAAAATTACCCGCACTCGACCGAATTGTTCCTGTTGAATTGGATATTTTTCTACTGGTTAAAATTGCGGATTGTAAATTACTGGTGAATTTCGCCAATCGCTGAATGCAAAAGCCCTGCCGAATTTTCGGCAGGGCTGTGATTTATTTCAAAAGAAGGGCTTAATTAGTAACCGTGGTTATATCTGTCAGACTGCTCATGGTGATACTCTTGATGGTTGTCCCTCTGCGCATGATCAAAATCAACCTGCTGATCCCTTAACTGATGATGATACTCACCGTGCGAGGGCGTATAACTATAACGTGGCTCGCTGTATATTACGCGCGGTTGCTCGATAATCACCGGGGCCGAATAAATCGGAGCCGGTGAATAGTAACGAGCAGCGCGCTGATGATGACCGTGATGATTGTTGAATGAAATGCTGAAACCCGCATCGGCTTTCGATGTTGCAATTCCAGCACCGAGTATAGTTAGGGCGATTAGGACAATTTTTTTCATAATTCCTTTTTGTTTGCCAGTGTTTTACTGACGTGAGATTGGACGGCACCCGATTCAAAAAATTCAGTTGCCGGTTCCTCGCTGTAAATATTTGTGAAAAGTTTGAGGGTTTCGCTCAGGCGTGGCGTATTACCCGACGTTAGACCCGATTGACAATTGACTTTGAACAAAGCAAGTTCCAACGCGTCTGAAGAAAGAATGAAACTTACCAAAAAACTTAAACCGCTTCTCCGCATTTCTGCGGCGATGTGGTTGGTCGTTTGGGTCGCGGCGGTCGCAATTTGTTCAGCGGAACCTTTGATCGGTCATAGTCATTCTGAAATAAGCCAAGGGGCAGTTCATGTTGAAACTCATCACGACAATGATTCGCATCAGGACAATAATTCGTCCCGCGAAAGCCACGACGATCCATTTTGCCACGCGCTAAAAACAGTTTCTTCAACGTCTCATTCCGCAATCTTGGTCAAACCCGATTTTGGAGTCATTGCTTCACTTAATTTTCTCTGGTTGTCACAGGCTTCAACTTTTGTTCAGCCCGAAATTCAAAACCTTCGCCAGTCACCCGACCGGGTTCCGATATACACGCAAGAAGTGTATCTTGGCTCGGCGTTTTTTAGTCACGCTCCTCCTCTCATCGTTTAATTTGAATCCGTAACGCGACCGCGTTTTCCAGATTCAGATTCTTTCCCGTATCCGTGCCTTTTTAAACACGGAGAAATTCTATCTATCGGCGGAAAAATTATTTCTGCCAAAAATATAAACCGAAATTATGTCGAAATTTTTACTGAGTTATTTAGTCCTGCTGCTCGCTGGCCGAAGTTTATTCGCTGAAAATACGCCAACGAAACTAACTTCGCAGGATGCCGCATCCATCGCGCTGGAAAATAATCGCGATTTGGCGGCGGCACGTTTTGCTGTTCAGCAGGCGGAAGGGCGTTTGAAGCAGGCGGGCTTGTGGCCGAATCCAGATTTTGAATTGAGCCGCCAACGAGACACGCCCTTTGCCAATGAGGGCGAATATTCTTTTTCCGCCGGTTTCAAGCAGCGCTTTCCCATCACGGGCCGACTGCAAAAAGCCAAAGCCGTGGGCCGTGTGGATGTAGCGTTGGCTTGGGCGGAAATTCGCAATCGCGAGCGGTTATTGATTGGCGAGGTGTTGGCAAAAAGCCGCTCCGTGCTTGTGCTCAAGGAGTTGTTAAAAACCAGTGACGATACGGCGAAATTTCTCGAACAATTAGTGCAGGTTTCGGAAAAGCGTCTCACGGTTGCTGAAGTTTCTGTCACCGATGTCAATCTCGCCAAGCTGGAATTACAACGGCTGCGTCTGGCGCAAAATCAATTTCAAATCGAACAAAGCGCTTCGTTGTCTGAGCTAAACCGGCTGCTCGGACGCGATGCGAAAGAGCCGTTGGAAATAATTGGCGAATTAAATACCGCGCCTCTCCCAACGTCGCTGAACGAACTGCGTCAGAAAGTTTTGGCTCTCCGTCCTGACCGTCAGCAAGCGATCCTCTCGATTGATCGCGGAGCCGCCGAAGTGAAATTGGCTCGCGCTTTAAAATGGGAAGATTGGAGTGTGGGTTTTGACTATAGCCGGGATCGACAAGTTTTTAATGCTCCGGTTGGTAACAAGGAGGATCAGTTTGTTGGCCTAAGTCTTTCTATTCCGTTGCCGCTATGGAACAAAAACCAAGGACGAATTGCCGAAGCTCGTGCGACTGAGGAAAGAGCAAAGGCCGAATTAGCCGCGCTGGATTTGACTATTCTTGCCGAAGTTCAAATCGCTTTCAATCGGGTGGAGCAACTGCAACCGCTCATTCAGCAATACCGTCAGGAAACGCTCAAGCTCGCGGAAGATAATATTGTGTTACTCCAAAAAGGTTACGCGCAAGGACTCGTCAGCATTTCCCTAATTATCCAGGCACAGCAGCAGCTCGCGACTCTACGCCAATCCTTCTGGGAAACCGTTGGCCAGTTTGCCCGCGCTCAGACGGATTTGGAAACCGCTTCGGCAACCAGTCCATTTTTAAAATCTCAATCATCGAACAAACCATGAAAAAAAATCGCTTAAAAATCTACGCGCTGCTTTTGGTCGCTTTCGCCATTGCGCCATCCTCTTTTCCACATGCCGGACATGACAAGGCTCCTGGTGAAGATGGTGAAGGTGCAACCAAAGGGCCGATTACAATTTCCGACGAGGCGAAAAAGAATCTTGGATTGAAGGTCGAAGAAGCCTCACTGCAAACGCTTGAAAAAACTTTTACGGTGATTGGCGAAATCGAGGCCATACCCAATCGCACTGCGGCGGTGAGCAGCCGAATTCCGGGCCGCATTATTCAGCTAAAAACTGCCGAAGGCCAGGCGGTCAAAAAGGGCGAAGCAGTTTTGGAAGTGGAGAGCCGTCAACTCGGCGAGCCGCCGCCCCGCGTTCAACTTTTTGCTCCCATTGACGGAGTGGTGGTGCATCAGGAAGCCGTGACAGGCGATACCGTGGAACCGGACAAACATCTTTTGGAAATCGCGGACTTGTCCGAAGTCTATGCGGAAGGCCGCATCTTCGAGGGACAAGTTGCCAATGTAAAACTCGGCCAAAAAGTCCGCGTCTCGGTCGAATCTTTTCCAAAGGAAACATTCACCGGCACGGTTGATTTACTCAGCGGCACACTCGATGCCGAGAGTCGCACACTTAAAGTTTGGGTTCGCATCAAAAATCCTGACGCCAAGTTGCGCCCGAACATGCGAGCGCGGCTGAACATTGTCACCGCCGAAGCAGATTCGGTTATCGCGATTCCGCCCAGCGCCGTGCTGGGTGAGGCGGGAAATTTGTTCGTGTTTGTGCAATCGGACACCAACGAGTTGGTTTTTGAAAAACGAACGGTCGTCACCGGAATGAAAGACGACCGCTTTGTGGAAATCATCGAAGGCGTTTTCCCCAGCGATAAAATTGTCACGGTCGGCAATTATCAACTGCAATACGTCACGTCGCGCAAAGCGCCGGAAAAAGCTGGCGGCACAAACGCTCCCGCAGCGGCGCACGAGGACAGCCATGCGACTGGCGTAACCAGTCGTATTCCGAAAGCTCCGTTTCTCTGGATGGGTATCACCATCGCCGTTCTGCTTTTGCTGAACGCCATTATTTTGCTCGTGCGAAAGCGTCCTTCGTCACAATCGACTGTTTCAAATCAACCTCGTAGCGACGCGGTTTCAAAATAGGAATCGCATGTTAAATCGCTTAATCCAATTTTCGTTACGCAACCAGTTGTTCATTGTCGCCGCCCGCGCCGACTATCGCCCTACGGATTTAGCTGTGAGAAATGCGGGTTAACTAGAAGAACAAATGAAAACATTACTGACAACTCGTTTCGCCATGGCCATTGCGCTGTTTGGTGCTATCACCGAATCACGCGCTGCCACCGTGACCATTGATGCCCGCAGCGTCTTCCAGAGCATGGAGGGCTTCGGCACGTCCTCGCGCGTTTTCGATGATCCTCACGTGTTCGATAATTTCGATACCAACACGCTTCGGTCGGCGACGGTTTTGA
>JBDSYB010000045.1:0-12527 GCA_039925885.1 Verrucomicrobiota bacterium | reverse complement strand
CGGGAGATTTTGTTTGGAGCCTGACTTACACGTGTCTGGGCAGCGGCTGGACGGAAGGCCGGGCGGTGTGGAACAAGGGTGCGCACGGCGTGGTGGAACAAACCAAAGATGTGGAGAACCATCTGCCCTTTCCGTTGTTGGGCATGGATTTCGACAACGGGAGCGAATGGCTCAACTGGCATCTGGTGCATTATTTGCAGGAGCGAGTGGCACCGGTGAAGCTGACGCGCTCGAGGCCGTATCACAAGGACGACAACGCGCATGTGGAACAGAAGAACTGGATGTGGCCGCGCCAGGTGTTGGGCTACACTCGGCTGGAGAAACCCGAAGCGGTGCCGTTAATCAACCGGCTCTACAAAGAAACGTGGGGACCGTTGCAGAACTTTTTTCTGCCCTCAGCCAAGCTGGTGGAAAAGCATCGGGAAGGCAGCCGCTGGGTGCGGCGACATGACCGGCCGCAAACGGCGTATCAAAGATTGGTGCAGAGCGGGCAGTTGAGTAAAAAGCAGGCGAAGCGATTGCGGGATTGGAAAGAGACGTTGGATCCATTTGAGTTGGCGCGGCAAACGGATGTGCAACTCAAACCGATCTTAAGATGAAGGAAAAAGAGAAATCAGTCGGACAAATTTACCCCGGCTGCTGCGCAGTCGCAGGGGCAAAATCCTCTCCTGACGGAGGGAAAACAAACAAACCCGTCGGTGTCATTTAATGTGAGGCAACGAATACCCTGATTTATCCAACTCCTCGGTGTCATTTATCCTTGAGGCAACAGGTGGAACGCTTTTGTCATTTTCCCAAGAACTCAGTGTATTATTTGAAACCCCCAGTATGGCAGCCACTTGCTCTTGAGAAAGATCGGCTATAAAGCGCTTCAAAATCAAATGATCCCCGATTGTTTTCGGCGTAGTGGGGAACGCCTTCCTGACACTGAATTTCTCTTTGGAAAAGTCATGTTTGACCCGTATTGTGCGCTGTGCACTTCCCAACAGTTGAGCCAACAGCCGCCCCGCTCCTGGGTTTAGCGCGGCTCCCATTTCGAGCCGCCGGTTCATCCCGCTGTGGTTCAGCTCTTATCCGTTGATATGGCTCAATAAATGTCAAGCGGGCAGTTCGATCCGGTTGCCGTTTTTTCGCAGATCTTCCTTCTGACCTTGCGCTATGAACTGATGGGTTGGCAGAAGCAGCCATCAACGACGGTTGATCCTGCTGATATGCGTGAGTTCATCTGATCTGGGACCCAGACTTATCGACCTGACCACGGTTCGAAGCGCCGTCTCTGTTGCAGGATAGTTGCAGTTGTCGCATCATCCTTAAAACAAAAGGCGATTGGATTGAGCAATCTTGTTGCTGCCGAAGAATTGGGAAAGAAAGCAAATTACCTCGCTGGCATTCAGAAGCTCACCCAAGCGATTGAAGCGCTGCCCGACAATGAAGAAGCCAAACGATTGTTGGCAGAATTTGAAAGGCTCAAATCGGGGCAAATCGAGAAAATACGAGTCGAGCGATTGAACCGGCCAAAGAAAACGTTTGACGAAATCTTGGCAAGTGTGCCGAATTCTGAATTGTTCGAGAGCCACGAATTCAAATCATCACGGCCATTTGCAGAAATCGAAACAGCGATTTGTGCGGAATTTCAGAGCAGGCAGCCAGCATACAAACTGAACCGTCATCCTTCACCAAACCCTGAAACTTTCTATATCGATGCCGTTCAAGAATTATCCACACTTCTCGCAACGAGCGCAGGACGGAGGCAATGCGTGATCGCAGGCGGACAGTCGAAAGATGATGAAACACGAATATTTTTTAAAATTGTGGAATATAAAACGGAGGCCCAAATTAAATTCAGTTTTGGAAATTTGCTCGGGACGCCGGGTTTGGTGAATTTCGTTCCGATTCATTCGTCTCGCGGCGCACTGACGGAGAAACTTCAAACGCGCATCACCGAAGGGGTGTCAAATGTGACTGCAATTATTCAAGGTGTGATTGGACAGACAGATCAATCGACTGTTTTGAAATGAAATGTTGGTATTGGCAATTTATACTGCGCACGCGACTCGCACTTGCTGAATTGGTTAGACTCCCGATCATGATTAATTCAGAAGGATCCTACAAGCGGTTCCAAAGGTAATCGAAATAATTAGACGGAGTATGTTCTGTGCTTCGTTGAAACAATGCAGTGCCATGAAAAAAATGCACTCCGCCGTGAATCCGCCGTGTGATGGCTGCATTAAAACGGTTATACTCGAGTCGTGGCCCCCAGGAATCACGCCAGATGCCCTTAAAAGCCCCGACGATGCCGGAGGCGACAAGATGCCGGTCATCCGGCGCTACGTTGGCCAATACATTCAATCCGATAGGGAATTCAAGATCACCCGGATTGAAATAGCAGAGGTGTTCCGCCCGTTTCGGCGGAACATGGTGTAACAGTTCTTCGGCTAAATCACCGTGCGGATCAATCACACCAACCCCGTGTCCCTGCGCAATGTGCTGAATGATCAGGTTGCGTAACAGGGTGGTTTTACCAGAACCAGTTTTCCCGATGATATACAGGTGATGCCGCTGGTCCGGGACAGATATGCCAAAAGACTGCTGGTCGCCCCAGCCTTCGCGTTCTCCAATGGTAATATCAGGTTCAGGTTTCAAAACCAGTCGCCCACTCCTTTGAAAATCCCCGTTGTAGTTAGATTTTCGTGCGTCGGCAGAATGTTTTGGGACAAGCCGACGAGGTAATGAAGCGGCTGGTTTCGAAATCCGAAGACGTAGTGTATTCGCAGAGACAGGATTGACCAAGAAGGTGTCATTTGCCGTTTCGGGCGAGAAAAATCGCGCCTGCGGCGCGGTTGCTCTTTTTCAGTCAAAATCGTTAGTATTAGCGCCATCATCTTAAAACCCGTCCCCCCAACGTGTCGGCGGATAGGGCGATAGCCCGAACCGGCCGACTATAACGATTTTTGATAAAGGACAATCGGTTAGATGTCCTTTAGCCGGCTAGCCCTTGTGGAAAAGCGTTATAGTCGGGCGGTAGCCGACGACACGTTGGGGGAGCTAGTATGCGGCGGTTAAGCCGAGGAAGTGGAAAAGTGATGGGCGGTAGCCCCTACATATCATGTATGTAGGTCGTAGAGTGATATATCGCAATCGAGGCAATTCTTCTCAAACACCTGTTACTTTTGTATTTCCTTTGGATTTAGAGACCGTTTATCATCCGTTCCTCTTCCAGCATGTCTAAATCCTGAACCAAAATTTAACAGGACATTTCAGGAGTATGTAGATAACGCAAACGAGCCATAAGGCTGGCATAGCGGATAGTTCGGCTAATACAAAATGCTCGACGTTTTCGGTTAACAACACTTGCGATCTGCGGCCTGAGATTGCCAATTTGCGTTAACTACATACTCCTGGGATATTTTTTGCTTAGACAGCCATTGTCCTACCTCTTTCAATAATGTTCGGATAGAAAACAAATCTGGACGGAATGCTTTTCACAAAATATCGTAGAATCGCATTCCCAAACAACATGGAATACTACGGGCATACAGCGGAATACGGAGCACAATGGCAATTGCTGCGGGACCATCTGCGTAACGTGGCCAGGCTTGCCAGGCAATTCGCCGGACCGTTGGGTCTCGCTTCCGAAGCTGAACTCGCCGGACTGCTGCACGATTTGGGGAAATATGCCAAACGCTTTCAGGCACGTCTCTACGACAACTCCATTCGTGGAATTAACCATTGGGCAGCGGGGACATTTCATGCCATTGGTTTAAGAGCTTGGTCTGTCGCATTCGCTGCTGATGGTCATCACACCGGGATTCCATCGCGGGACAGCAATGAAACAGGGCAATCCTTGCGACAAACCAAGGATAAATTTGCCGACGAAAACCATCGTTTGGATTTAACCGGACAATGTCCTGAGAGCGTTGATGACTTGCTCGCTCGTTTTACCCAGGATGGTTTGAGACTTCCGAGTTTCTCACCGCGCGCCATTCAAAAAGCGCAATGCTTTGAAGAGGCTTTGCGCACACGACTGATTTTCAGTTGTCTGGTGGATGCAGATTTTCTGGACACGGAAACGCACTTCAATGGTGGCAAAATTAAGCAACGGGTAGTGCCGGAGCTTCAGCCGGAGCAAGCGGAAAAAATCTTACTCAATTATCTGAATTCAAAGGGCGGTGACGGGCCCGTAAATGCCCTTCGCCGTAAATTGTTGAATGACTGTTTGGCTGCCGCTGAACACTCATCGGATTTGTTCACGCTCACCGCACCGACTGGCAGCGGGAAAACTCTTTCCTCACTGGCTTTCGCAGTTCGCCACATCGTGCGTCACAATGCCAAACTTCCGGCCAATGATCCGCATCGTTTTCGACGCATCATCGTGGTCATTCCGTTCACGAGCCTCATTGAACAAACCGCAAAGGTTTACCGCGAACTATTTGAAAAATTGATGGGCGAGGATTTTGTTTTGGAGCATCACAGTGCCGTCGCACCGCGTGAATTAAAGGAAGATCAAGGCCGCGACGCGGAAGAAGAACGTTTGCGCTGCGCTCGTCTCGCGGCGGAGAATTGGGCGTCGCCGCTCGTGGTCACGACCAATGTGCAATTTTTCGAAAGCCTTTTCAGCAACCGCCCTTCCGACTGCCGAAAACTTCACAACGTCGGTCGCTCCGTCGTTTTGTTTGATGAAGTGCAAACATTGCCGACGCGGCTTGTTCCATCCTTACTTTCCGGCGTGAAATTGCTCGTGCGCGACTACGGAGTCACCGCTGTTTTTATGACCGCAACGCAACCCGCCTTCGCTTCCGCTGGTAACGCGTTGCCTTACGATTGGAAGCCGATTGAAATTTCATCCAATCCCGGTGCAATGGCGGAAACGTTGCGTCGAACCAACATTCAATTGCCGAAGCCAGGTGAAGAAATTTCATGGCCTGATCTCGCCGTAAAATTAATTGCCACTCCTCAGTCGCTTTGCGTGGTCAACACCACCAAGGACGCGCGGGAATTGTTCCGACTCGTGAAGGAATCGAAACGGGAAAGCAGTTTTCACCTTTCCTCGCGCATGTGTCCGGCACATCGGCAGGAGAAACTTATCGAGATTCGGCGACGACTCACGTCTGACGTCGGTGAACCTTGCCATTTGATTTCGACACAACTCATCGAAGCGGGAGTGGACGTGGATTTTCCAATCGCCTTCCGCGCTCTTGGCCCGTTGGATTCCATTATTCAAACCGCAGGCCGTTGCAATCGTGAAGGTCGTCATCGTGAACCGTGTCCCGTTATTATTTTCCGTCCGAAAGACGGGGGACATCTTCCTAAAGGTTACGAACAGGTGATGAAGATTACGGAAAGTTTTCTCGCGCGTTTTTCCGAAGCGCAATCGAGAATCCACCAGCCTTCATTTTATGCCGAATACTTCGCCGAACTCTACGGCTTGCTCGGTCCGGCATCGCGCAAAGATGATCCGGTCTTTGCCGCCAGCGAGGAAATCGATTTTCCCAAGGCCGCCGCCGAATGCCAATTGGTCGGCAATGAAACTCGCGCCGTGCTGGTGAAATGGAAACGTGGCGAAGAACTGGCGAAAAAACTGGAACGCGAAAAACATCTGACTGCGGCTGATTGCCGGGAAGCTCAGCGTTACTCCGTCAATTTGTATCAAAGCGAATTCTTTGACGCGCAAGCAAAAGGATATATTTATCAGCCCGCCGAAAAATGGAACTTCTGGGTCTGGAATTCTGATTACGATGATGATCTCGGCCTCGGCCATCTTGATGCCAATGCTTACAACCAATGATTTTTAAAGTATGACAATCCATCTACGAACCTGGGGCGACCTCGCTTGTTTCACCCGGCCAGAAATGAAAGTGGAACGCGTGAGTTATCCCGTCATCACTCCGAGCGCCGCGCGCGGCTTGCTCGAAGCCATTCTCTACAAGCCACAATTTCGCTGGCGTATTCAACGCATCGCCGTGAAGCGCCCAATTCGCTTTCTCTCGTTTCGCCGCAATGAAGTGAAGTCACGCCTTTCGCCGCGCAATCCTGAGCCACTCATAGCCGATGAAGATCGCACCCAGCGCAACACGCTGGCTTTGCGGGACGTGGAATATGTTATCGAAGCCTCCATGCACTTAACGCCGTTGGCAGGTTTGCCGCGTCGCAGACCAACAGATGACGAGGATCACGGAGATGATTCGCCGGTAAAATATTTAGCCATGTTCCAGCGGCGTGCGGAAAAAGGACAATGCTTTGCTCAACCATGCTTCGGTTGCCGCGAATTTCCCGCGCATTTTGAATTGACGAATGAATCTGCCATGAACGTAACGACGGGATTGAATGCCGATACCGACCTCGGATTGATGCTCTACGATGTTTTCAATTTGGATGTCGCTAAAGATCAAGCGCCGGGAAAGGTCGAAAAACCAAGACCTCGCATCACGTTTTTTCCCGCCCGACTTCAAAGCGGCGTCGTTAATATTCCTGATTGGTTAGAAGTCAAAAAACAATTTGGAGGTGCGGTATGATGCTGCAAGCTCTAATCGCTTATGCTGAGCGCGAAAAACTGACCGAAGCGGATTTTGAAACGGTCGGCGTTCGCTGGCTTATACCGCTTGATCGCTTTGGAAAACTTGGAGGTGGCCCCATTCCACTCATGGAAAATCCAGATGACAAGAAGCCACGGCCCAAGTCGTTCACGCGTCCCTTTACTTCTCCAAACGAACTAAGTCCCGGCACCAAGTCGCATTTCCTTTGTGACACATTGGAAAGAGCCGTCCTTTATCTTGATCCAAAATTTCCCGACAATGCCGAGGGCCGTCGTGTGCAACACGGTTATTTTCAGTCGATGTTAGAAGAAGCTTCAGTCGCTTGCTCGGATGAGAAGGCGCGATTGCAATCCGTTCTTCTATTTCTGCGAAATCCCGAAGCGATGAAAGAACTTCACCAGCATTTTGCCACAGCCAAGGCGAAGCCTTCGGACAATGTCTTGTTTCAGGTCGATGGGATAAATCTGCTCAAATCGGAATCGCTCAAAACATTCTGGCGCAATCGCCGGCGACGTGTAAGTGCAGGTGTCAAAACGCGAGAAGCCCGCATTTGTATCGCGACCGGCGAAATAGGTGAAACACTCGACACCACCGAAAAAATAAAAGGTGTTCCCGGCGGACTCGCGATGGGAACAAATTTAATCAGCTTCGATAAAGATGCGTTTTGCTCGTTCGGTTTGGAGCAAGCGCAGAATGCCTCACTCTCTGCTCCAGCGGAATTGAAAATTCGCTCCGCTCTGAACCAGCTCATCCAGACCAGTCGTGGGCAAGGACTTGTCTTCAACAACACGGTTCACCTTCATTGGACCCGGCAACCCGTCGAATTCGATCCGATGGATTTGTTATCCGGCGCTGATGAGAATGGTGTCAAAGAGTTAATCCAATCTGTGCGCGACGGTGAGCAAATTCATGGTTTGGACGCCAACGCATATTACGCGACGAGCCTTTCGGGTAACGGCGCTCGCATTGTCGTTCGCGACTGGTTGGAAGCCACAGTGCAGGAAGTGAAAAATCATGTTGCCAAGTGGTTTCAAGACTTGAGCGTTATTCCATTGGACGGCGTTGGCGTAAAACGTGATTTCAAATTCTACGCATTGCTCTACGGAATGGTGCGCGCTGATCTGGAAGAAATTTCTCCGCAGATTCCAACCCAACTTCTTTATGCCGCCTTGCGCGGCACACCATTGCCACAAGCTGCGTTGGCCGCTGCCATTCGCCGTCAGCAACTAGATCAGGAAAATAAACTTAATCCGGCACGCATCGCTCTCATGAAGGCGTGCCTTAACCGTCCCCCACACAAAAAACAAAATGAACCTATGAATGAATGCTTGAACTCAGAATCCACCGACCCAGCCTATCTCTGCGGTCGCCTCTTCGCGGTCTTTGACCGTCTCCAATATCTCGCCCTCGGCGGCGTCAATGCTGGCGTAGTCGAACGTTACTACGCCAGCGCCAGCGTCACGCCCTCTTTGGTGATGGGAAGGCTTTTCCGCAACGCACAATTCCACCTGGCAAAAGCCGAGAAAGGAATTTCCACCAATGTCGCGAAGGATTTTGAAATCGTCACCTGTGCTTTGGGCGACAAATTTCCAGCCACACTCGACCTGGAAGGTCAAGGCCGTTTTGCACTTGGGTATTACCATCAGAAAGCAGACTACCGCCGCCGCACCGCAGAACGGAAAGAACAACTCGCAGAAAAAACAGCTTAACCCTCAACTCAATAAATAAATTATGAACAACCGTTACGACTTCGTTTATCTCTTCGACTGCAAAGACGGCAATCCCAATGGCGATCCAGATGCCGCCAACTCACCGCGCATTGACCCGCAGGATATGCACGGCCTCGTGTCGGATGTCTGCCTCAAGCGAAAAATTCGCAACTTCTCGCTTCTCGCGAAGGAACGCGCGGCAGGCTACGACATCTTTATTCAGCAAGGCTCGGTTCTGAACGACAGTATTGCCAAAGTCCACAAGGATCTCGGTCACGAAGTTGATCCGAAGTCCGACAAAAAGAAAGCCACTCGCGAACAAGTTGGCGCGGCCCGAACCGCTATGTGTAAACGCTTTTTCGATGTGCGAACTTTCGGCGCGGTGATGTCCACAGGCGCGAATGCGGGACAAGTTCGCGGGCCGGTTCAACTGAGTTTCAGCCGGAGCATTGACCCAATTCTGCCACTCGACCTCAGCATCACTCGCATGGCGGTGACAGAGGCAAAAGAAGAAGATGCGCCAAACCAAACAATGGGCCGAAAAAATTTAATTCCTTACGGCCTCTACCGTTGCCACGGTTTCATCAGCGCGCATCTCGCCCGCGAAACCGGTTTCAGTGAAGCCGACCTCGAATTGTTTTGGCTGGCACTTTCCCAAATGTTTGATCACGACCGTTCCGCTTCGCGCGGCACCATGTCGCCGCAAAAACTGATCGTGTTCAAACACGATACCGCGCTCGGGAATGCTCCGGCACATAAGCTCTTTGAGCGCGTCGTGGCAAAGCGCAAACCACAAGTTGAAATTGGCCGTTCATTCGCAGATTACGACGTCACGATCAATCGCGACAGTTTCCCCCAAGGTGTAAAACTAACTGAACTCCTTTGATCTCAATCCAAAATCGCCAATCGCTAATTCCTTTGAATTCCAGGTCCGTCACTTTTGCATCGAAGTTGTCAGATCGCAGATTGCAGAACGGAAAGACCTGAGGCATACTCGGCATGAATGAATTGGATCCAGAACATCATCCACTGGCGCAACCTGACGCCGGAAGCCAAACTCCGCCTGCGTTGGGAAGCGATCCCGGCGGACGTGGCGCAGAGCATGGCGTTCGAGGGGGAACCGGTGCCGCTGGAGACGATTCGCGCGACACTCGACGGGATCGAGCCACCCGCTTTGTTGAAACGACCCAGGGAATCCTCAGCTACGCGCAGTTAGCTCCGCTGCTGGCGGAACGGGTGGCTGCTGCCGAAACGGAAATCTACCGGGAGTTTTTCAGCGCCCGTCCACTGGATGAATCGCTCTTGCTGGACCTTCACGCTCGCATCTGTGGCGATCTTGTGCCCGAGTGGGCTGGACGCTGGCGTTCCATCGAGGTCACGGTGGGGAAGCTGCAACCACCGCCGCCTTACAGCGTCGCGGGACACATGCGGGATTATGCGCTCGATCTTCAGACGCGTTGGCAAGACGCGTCACAAACGGTTTCGGACCTGACGCTGGAATTATTGAGCTACGCGGAAGGGCGGTTCCTTTCGATTCATCCTTTTCAAGACTTTAATGGGCGCACGATTCGTCTCTTTCTGCTGGAATTGCTCCGTCGTCTTGATCTGCCGCGCGTGGTTTTGGCGGTCGAATCCACCGCAGATCGCGCAGTTTATTTCGCCGCCCTGGAATCCGCTGATCAACGCGATTTTCGTCCGCTAATTGAAATCTGGCGGCAGAGATTCTCGGGAAGCCAGCCGGTCCAACCCGCATGAGCATGGAAGAACATCTTCACCACGAAGCGGGGCAGGCACCCGTCGAACTGCTGGCGCTGAGTTTGCTGAACGACTACCTCTACTGCAATCGGCGCGCGGCGTTGAAAATCGTCGAAGGCTGGCGATCCGCGAATGAGCACACCAATCGCGGCGATATTGTGCATGAAAATGCGGATCTCGCCGGTTATGAAGTTGCGAAAGGAGTGACGCTACTTCGTGCTCTGCCGGTCTGGTCGGAACGGCTTGGGCTGAATGGAAAATGCGACATTGTTGAGCAACGGCCGAGTGGCTCGTTATTTCCCGTCGAATTCAAACTGGGCAAACGCCGCCAATGGTCAAACGACGACATCCAACTCTGCGCACAAGCAATTTGTCTCGAAGAAATGCTGGGCGTAGCCGTGCCACGTGGCGCAATTTTCCACGCGGACAGCAAACGTCGCCGCGAAGTAGAGTTCAACTCGGAATTACGCGCTGCCACAAGCGAGACAGCGGCGCAATTGCATCAATTGCTTGCTACCGGCCACGTTCCGCCAGCGGTATTCAAGCTCGCGTGTGAGGAATGTTCGCTGTATCAAATCTGCCTGCCCAAAGCGACGGAGAAGGAAAGTCGCGCGAGCCGCCTGAACCAAGCTCTCTTCCACACGAATTGACATGGACAGCATCCAACAAAACACATTGTATCTCACCACACCGGGAAGTTACGTGGCGCGAGACCACTTGACGCTTCAGATTGAAGTGCCCATTTATCCTGACGATCTTCCCATAGAGGAACGTATCCGCGAAAAGGCAACGGGCAATCGCAAGCTCGCTGTTCCCATTCATCATCTCGAATCCATCTGTGTCTTTGGCGCCAGCACCATCAGTCCGCCTGCGCTTGACCTTTGCTGGGAGAATGGAGTGGCCGTGAATTACCTAAGCCTCTTCGGCCATCTTCAGGCGAGAATGACGGGGATTGCCGACACCAGCGTCACTTTGCGCCGCACTCATTACCGCGTGGCCGATGATCCACTGAAATGCGCTCGAATCGTTCGGCAAATTGTGGCGGGCAAAATCCAAAACAGTCGCAACAGCCTGCTTCGCGCTGCGAGGGAAAATGATTCGACAGAGGAGGGCGAACAGATCAAAAAAGCCACGGATGCTTTGGCGCGACAAATCCATTTGTTGGCGGAAATTGAAATTTCCGATTCCAAATCTCAGATCAATGAAATTCGAGGTGCCGAAGGAATGGCGTCAGTTGTTTATTTTTCGGCCTTTTCTCTCATGTTGAAACAGCAGCGAGAAACGTTCGCGTTTACAGGGCGCAGCCGCCGTCCACCGCGCGATCGAATCAACTGTTTACTCTCGTTCCTTTACGCCTTGGTCCGGCACGATTGTATTGCCGGGTTGACGGCCGCGGGCCTCGATCCCTTTGTCGGATTCCTTCACGTGGACCGGGCGAATCGACCATCACTCGCGCTCGATTTAATGGAAGAGTTTCGTCCCTGGTTGGCGGATCGTGTGGCGATCACGCTGATCAACCGGCAGCAGATTGGCGAGGAACATTTTCGTGAACGGGAAGGTGGCGCGGTGGAATTCAGTGATGCGGGCCGAAAACTCGTCATCAAGGCGTATCAGGAGCGGAAGCAGGAAAACTTGAATCATTCGCTGCTGGACCAGAATTTGCGAATCGCTCAATTTCCATTTGTGCAGGCGCGGGTTCTCGCCCGGCATTTGCGGGGTGACATCGCGGACTATATTCCGTTTGTTCCAAAGTAGAGTGTTCATTTTTGGTCTATGTTGATTCTGGTTACATATGATGTATCGACCGTGGAAAAACCCGGCGTTCGTCGCCTTCGCCGCGTGGCCCAGGCTTGCGAAGATTACGGAACGCGCGTTCAAAAAAGTGTTTTCGAATGTCAGGTCGGCCAAAAAGAATGGATTTTATTGCGCAATCGTCTTCTTGAGGAGATTAATGCCCAAGAGGATTCATTACGGTTTTATTTTTTGGATGAAAAGGCTACACAACGAATCGAACATCACGGAGTCGATAAGCCTGTTGACCTGAGCGAACCGTTGATTCTATGAAGGATTTCAGCTTCGGATTGCGGTATTTCTACACCCAAGCGCGAACCCCCAGCGCCGAGTTTAACCCCAACCTTTCGCGGAACTACGCATCTCCTTTGCTGGATGAGTGGTTCTGCTGTTCATTGACATCTAAACCAACTTCTAATCGGGAAAAGGTCGCAACTTCGCGGGAATGGTCTATAAAAGTGCTGCGGCCAAGCAAGTTAGATTGGCCGCAGTCACTCCGTGATTCGTCACGGAGTGCGGATTGAAACATTAGCATCCCATTGAGCAAAAGAACGGAAAACGAGTCACTCCGTGATTCGTCACGGAGTGCGGATTGAAACTGACAATTCGTTGTCTGAGTCGCGCTGGAATGTAGTCACTCCGTGATTCGTCACGGAGTGCGGATTGAAACACTGTTTCACGCGCCCACCGTCTCTTTCTGTGAGGTCACTCCGTGATTCGTCACGGAGTGCGGATTGAA
>JBDSYB010000044.1:0-30905 GCA_039925885.1 Verrucomicrobiota bacterium | reverse complement strand
GTGTTCATCACGACCACGCCTTGTTGCGTCGCCGCTTCCACATCGACATTGTCCACGCCCACGCCAGCGCGACCGACGACTCGTAATTTCGGCGCCGCGTCCAAAACTTTTTTGGTAACTTTCGTTTCCGAGCGCACCACCATCGCCTCGACCTCGCCGACGATTTGGATCAGTTCCGTTTCCGATAACCGCTTGTCGAGCACGGTAACTTTAAATTCGGGACGCTGCTGCAAGAGCGCGATTCCTTTGGGCGAAATTGGATCACAAACTAATACGTTCATAAAAGGAGGCGCAGTCTAGGGAAAGGGTTTTGAGCGGTCAAATATTCTATCCAACTCACTTCCGTTGTTTTGGTGAAACCGATTTTTTGGGCGACACCGTTTTATCTTCCTTTTTTTTGAACGCCGAACGCAAGAGCCAATGCCGCTGCAAACCTTGCACCAATTCATCGGAATGGACCACCGCTTGAGAAACGTTGCTCAAAATGTTGGAGTTCGATTGCACTTGCACATTCAAGTTGCTGGTGACGTTGGCGAGATTTTCCAAAGTGCGATTAAGGTTGGTTACCACTGAAGTCAGATTGCTGTCGGTGTTCGCGAGGGTGATGTCGGCTCGTTGCAAAGTTTGAGTCAGTTGCTGGTTCAAATTGGTGGGGAAAAGCCATTCGCCCAGCGAACCTTTTGGATCACGCAGATTGGCGGAAATAAAATTAAGATTGGTAACGAGGGGATGAGCAGCGTCCACTACAGAACCCAGTTTTTCGGTGGCGCGCGCGGTGTTGGCCAACACCGCAACGAGTTGATTAGTCAGATTCAAAATGTTGGGCAGGGCGCTTTCCAAACCGTTTACCAGCGTATCGAGTCGCTCGGTGAGCGCGGGGGACTCGAGCGGCTCGATCCAATAAGGTTTGGCGGCGGCAAAATTGGTGTAAAAAACTGCGGGCTGTTCATGGATCAATTTGTTGAGGGCGGCGCGCGTCCCTTCTTCGACCTCGTAATTCAGAGCGTGAGCAGTGAACCCTGGATTTTCACTGGCGACACTTTTGGTGAGGGCAGCTTTGAGTTCTTTGAAGGTTTGTTTCACCATTTCTGGATTCAAAACTTTTAATTCATTTTTGCTTTTGCCCAGCACAGTGGGTTCGCCGTCTTTGCCTTTGACGATTTCCAGATAACGATTGCCTAGAAAATCCGCCGGGGCGACGCGCACTTTGGAATCAAGCCAGACGTAGCCGTAGTTGGGTTCCTGAATTTCAAAAAAAACGGTCACGCCATACCAATCATCCGGCTCATTTGGTTTTATCTCGAGAATTCTTCCAACGGTAAATCCCATGAGTTTGACCGGCTCTCCCGGTTTCAATCCGGCGGCATTATTGAGGCTGGTTGAATACTGAACTTTGATTTTGAACCAGCCTTTGCGCTGGGCGGTGTGATAAATATAATACGCCAGCCCCGCCAACAGCAGCAGGGTGGCCGCGGTGACAAAAAGCCCGACGGCGCGCTCGACCCGATTGAGCCGGGTTCGCAATTGCGGTGTGAGATCTTGCAAGGCCATATCAAATATCTTCTGTCCAAACTTCGCGAAGCAGCGGCTCGCTGTTGGCGGCCAATTCTGCCGGTCCGCCCAATTCCTGCCAGTGATTATTTTTCAGCAACGCAAACTGATGCGCGACTTCTTTCCACGGTTCAAAGCTTTCTGCCGTTGCCACAATCGTGACAGGTTTTTTCTGATAGAACGAAATTCCGTCCGATAAATTTTTCAAAAACTCCAGCCACCAGCGTTGATGCCGCACATCCATTCCGACAAGCGGTTTGTCCAAAAGTAAAACTTCCGGCTTCAAGGACAACGCTCGCGCCAGGGAAGCGCGTTGCTGCCAGCTCGGGCTTAAACCGCTCGGGATATGATGCGCCCAACGAGTCAAGCCCGTCAGTTCCAAAATTTCGCGGACAGATTCCCCAGCCTCGTCCTCACGCCAGTTCTGATGGTAACGAATCGGCAGCGCAATATTTTCGGCGATGGTCAGGCGATTAAAGAGCCGACCACCATTGGCAAATACCAGACCAATCCGACGACGATGTTCGATGAGCAGTTCTTCTTTGATAGTAAATGTCTCGTAGCCAAAAAGTTTTACGACGCCGCGCGCGGGACGTTGCAAGCCGGTGGCGGTCGCCAGAAAATCGCTTTTACCGCAGCCAAATAAACCGCCGATCACCCAGAATGTTCCTGCTGATACGCGCCAGTTGACCTTTTCGACTTCGAGTAAACCCTCGGCTTGCTGGCGCGCGATGGCGACATCCGTCATTTCGATGATCGGCGCAGACGGATCAATTTTGGGGAATTCTTTGACCATCACATCACGAGGTAAACTATGAGAAAGAGCGCGTCCAATAAAACGCAAGCCACGACGCAATGCGCAACGGCGCGGGTCGTGGCCACCGCCACTTCTTCGATGTGCAGCGGCTCGGCCAGACCTTGAAAACAGGTTACGATGGCAATGACGGTTCCGAACAAAGAAGTTTTCAAGGCGAGCAGGGCAAAATCCTGCCACGTCAAGGCGTTGGCGAGCTGGCTAAAATAATCGGACGGATACAGCGGCACGTCCTGGAGAAACGCGAAAAGGTAACCGCTAAGCAGCGCGATCAAAATCAGATAAATCGTCAGGGAAAAAATAGAGAGCGCCAGACCAACAACGCGCGGCACCACAAAAAAATGGACAGGATCGATGCCGAGCGCTTCGAGCGCTTCCACTTCGCCCAGAGCGCGAGACGTTCCAAGCTCGATGACAATCGCGGTGCCGACCCGCGCGAGCACCAGCAATGCGGCCACGAGCGGACCCAATTCCCGAACCACCACCGTGACCATGATTGTGCCGGTGAAATTTTGCACGCCAATGCGGTTCAACAGAAAAACCGTTTGCCCGATGATGACGAGGCCGAGGGCGAAACCGAGAAAGCTCGTCATGGGAAGTAATTGTATTCCGGCGCGAACAATTTGCCCGCGAATCAGAGGATGAACGACATGGCTGGCGTGACGTGTTTTCTGGAACAAAACCACAAGAGTAATAATTCCAAATGCAGCCAACCCGTGAAGAGTCTCGGTGAAGGCGAAAATTTTTCGCCCGGCGAAATTCAAATAGGCGCGCGGCAGGAGCGAAAAAGCGTAATGCGGCTGCGGAGAATTTTTTCCCGAGATTGCCGATGAATTTTCCACGCGGCAAAACTACGTTGGACAAAAGGGCGGGTCAAAGAGGTTTTCTGTCGGGAAATACAAGATGGCACATCTTGACACTGCCGCCAAACAGGGCGAAGCAGATTTCCGTTTGGAGTTCCGCCTTCAGGCGGTTCGGGTTGACAAACTTGCGAATGAGCCGCCTGAAGGCGGAACTCCAAACGGCGGCAGTGTCAAAATGCGCCCAATACTAACGGGATTCACGGAGCGCGCACCCGGAAAAATAAATTCGGCGCGCTCAGGTTCGTAGTCAGAGTGGAAACACCACCCGTCGCAGTCAAATTGCTGGCGAGATTAGACCACGCAAGAAGATTGGAGGAGGTTTCCACGCGATAGGTGCCACCGATAACACTCTCCCAATGCAAAGTGACGGCGCTGTTGGTGCGAGCGATGGAAAGCAGTTTGAAAGGTTGGGTATAGGGATTCGCAAAAACCATCATCACGGCTAAATGGTCGGAAGCAATTTGACTGTCGTTGGTCAATAGGTTCGGAGGGAGGGGCGTCAAGCGGTCGCTGCGGAAAACCTGACTACTGATGATGTTGGAAAACAGCAGGCCCGTTGGAAAAATGTAATCAATGCGGCTCGATGGACTGGTGCTCGAAAAAGTATTGATGCTGCCCGTGAACGGATTTTTAGGATTCGTCAGATGTGTGCCCATTGGGGCACTGAGAAGCCGTTGAAGAGCCAATGTGTTTGTGTCCGAATCATTCATATCGCCTGTCAGCACGTAAGGCCGACTGGGATACAACACAAAAAAATTGGTCGCGAAAAAATTTGTGATAGCGGCGGCTTCAGCAGCCCGCTTGGCGGCGTTTTCCACATAATTCGTAGATGAAGATTTTAAATGGGTGGTAAAGACATGAAAATGCTGCGAAAAACCAGGCACATTGATTTCTGCTTCAAACAAATCCCGGGTAAAATTATCCGCCACCGTGCTGGAAGTATTTGTATAACCAAAAGGTTTCAAATCCGCGCCGTCCAGCCAGCTTTGGGAGCGGGTGATCGGGTAACGGCTGGCGATAACGCTGCGAATGAAATTGTCCGTTCCCGAATTCGTCGCCAAAAAATATCCCGGCAAAAACGCCTTCACAAAATTTGTCATCTGATATGTGTTTGTATAAGGGATTTCATTGAAAGTAATAATGTCGGGATTCAAATACATAACTTCCCGCCCGATGGCCATGACTTGAGCGGTGTTCGTGCTCCAATTGGTCGTGCCGTTTCCTTTGACGTTGTAAGTGAGGAGCGAGACTCCCACCGTGGGCGCAGGGTTTACCGTCAAGAACCCCGAAACGCTGTTGGTGGAACCGGCAGAGTTACTGACCATCACCGTGTAGTCGCCAGCGTCGGCCATTGATACATTGGTCAGAGAAAGCGTCGAGCCATTTGCGTTAACAAGATTTGTCCCGTTAAATTTCCATTGATAAAAGAGCGGCTGCGTTCCGTCCGAAACGACTTCGAAACTGACATTAGCGCCTTCAAAAACGGTCTGGCTCTGTGGCTGTGTCTGGATGGTGGGAGTAATCGCTGAATTGGCAGAAACCACATCGGCAAACGACGTCGCCAGCTTTAAATCGTCGATGACCATAGTACCCTCACTTGGCGTCTGACGAAATGAGTAGGCAAGAATGTTAACTGTGCTGGCGGAATCCGCCGCCGTCACATTGGGGTCGGATTCGAGAGCGGGATTGAGCCAAATTGTTCCCAGTCCCGTGGCGACGTTATATCGGGTAACGATGAAATAGGTCTGGTTAAGCGAAAGATTGTTGGTGAGTTGGCCACTGGTGGCGGTAGCGCCAGAAGTATTCCCGATTCCAAGACGAAAAAAAGCACTAGGCGCCCCACTGGTGCTCGCAAAAATCACCCCGCGAAAACTGCTTGCATTGAAATGAGCAAAATATGCGCCCCCGGAAGTGGGAAGCGCGGAAAAACTTACTTTGAAGCTCGAATAAAGTACTGAACCACTCGCCGCCGTGTAAGGTTGGCCGGGGATCGACGCATCAACATCATCGCCACGCGAAGACGAGACTTCCAATTTACCTCCAGCGACCAATGCATCTCCGGCGGAACCGCTATGCAAACTCCAAGGTGAACCGGGTGCAGTCACGATGGGTCCGTCGGAATAAGAAAAATTGTCTTGAAATAAAAGAGCTGCTGGCAACGAGGAAGCAAAAAAGGCCGCAGCCAGACAAAAAATAACTTTTAGCACGTTTAACAAAATATCACTCCTGAAGCGGAATAAGAAGTTTATTGTTTGCAAAACGGAAGGTCAAAATCGTTAAAAAACACTCAAATCCAATGGCGTGCCGTTCGATTTTCCGATGGGCAAGATAAGGAAATCCCGCCTTGACCTTCCAAGTTTTCCCTCCCTTGACAGGCGAGCGATCAATTTTATAGTTCGCTACAATGCAGAGCATTTCTTCCCCGAGTCCCGACCTGGAGTCGATTCATTCTCAAACATTCCAATCTTTAAAAAAATTCCACTCCGCCGGACGCGGCTTTTGGGCCGACGTCCCGGAAGCGCAATGGAATGATTGGCGATGGCAGTTGAAAAATCGCATCACTTCGTTGCCGCAATTGCAAAAATTGATGCCGACGCTTACTCCCGAGGAACAGGCCGGAACGGTTTTGTCCGACACAAAACTGGCGATGGCGATCACGCCTTATTTTTTCAATTTGATCGATCCTGCGGACGAAAATTGCCCGATTCGGCGGCAAGTCATTCCGCGCATCGAAGAAACGCAGGTGGCCGACTGGGAAATGAGCGACCCGTGTGGAGAAGATTCCCATTCGCCCGTGCCCGGTTTGGTGCATCGTTATCCGGATCGCGTTCTGTTTCTCGTGACAGATCGCTGTGCCGCTTATTGCCGTTATTGCACTCGTTCGCGATTGGTCAGCAATGCGAGCGGATATGATTTTCATCCAGAGTTTGACCGCCAGATCGAATACATTCGAAACAATCCCCAGATCCGGGACGTGTTGTTGAGCGGTGGTGATCCGCTGCTTTTCAGCGATGACAAACTGGAGAACTTGCTCAAACAACTTCGCGACATTCCGCACGTTGAATTTCTGCGCATCGGAACGCGCATCCCGATTTTTCTGCCGCAACGCATCACGCCCGAACTTTGCGCGATGCTGAAAAAATATCATCCGCTGTTCATGAGCATTCACACGAATCACCCGCGTGAGTTGACGACGGAAGTTCGCGATGCACTCGCGCGTTTGGCCGAAGCGGGCGTTCCACTTGGCAATCAATCCGTCTTTTTGAAACATGTGAACGACGATCTCACGACCATGCGCGCCCTCGTGCAAAAGTTGCTTATTTGTCGCGTCAAACCGTATTACCTTTACCAGTGCGATTTGATTTCTGGTTCTGCTCACCTGCGCGCCAGTGTCCGCAAAGGTTTGGAAATCATGGACGGCCTCCGCGGACACACGACCGGCTACGCCATTCCCCAATATGTCATCGACGCGCCCGGCGGCGGCGGCAAAGTCCCCCTCAATCCCGATTACATTTTGAGCCACAACAAAGACCGCGTAGTTATCCGCAACTTTGAAGGAAAAGTTTTCGAATATATCGAAGGGATGAACAATCCGACTGCCTACAAACCTTCTGAGAATTTTCCTGTTTACAAAAATTCAGAAAATTTTTCGGCTCCGCAATGGGCGTGAGATGGCCCCAAATGTATGCCCGTGTTTTACGAATGCCAGCGTTGCACGGCCTGTTGCCGATGGCCCGGCGAGGTTCGTTTGCGCGAGGAAGAAATCACCCGCATCGCTGCGTTCAAAAAGCTTTCGGAAGTTGATTTCATCCAACAATTCACTCGCTTGACGGCTGACCGGCGTGGTTTGGCCTTGCTCGATAAACCGAATGGCGAATGTGTTTTTCTCGATGGAAATGATTGCGGGGTTCAATCCGTGAAACCGCAGCAATGCCAGGATTTTCCGAATTTATGGAACTTCCCTGGATTCGAAAAGCTCTGCAAGGCCATCCCCAAACTTGTCGGCGCTCAGCAATACAAACAGTTGGTGCGCAGGAAAAAAAACCCGATGCCTGCCGCTACCAGCTAACGGCCACGTTCATTTTTTTCCCAAAACGACTCGTGTAATGAAGCTGTTTTTGCTGGCAGCCGTATTCGTGAACCAGCCGCGTAATTTTCACGTCGTAACAACAATACTCCGCGATTTCCGCCAGTTTTCCCTCGCGAAACCAGCGAATCGCCTGCAGACCTTCGCTCGTTTTTTCTACGCCGAAAGTCGCGTGGGCTATGGCGTCAAGCGAAAGCCGATGCTGCAGCGTCTTTTGTAAATCCACCAACATATCCAAGGTGGGAATTTGGGTGTGATCAAAAAAATCGTTGTGCCCGAGCAGCACCTCATAATCAAATCGTTGATTGTTGAAACCAACCACGAGATCCGCGCGACGCAATTCCTCAATCAATTCGTTCACCTGCGACTCACCGTAAATTTTATAGCTGCCGCGCGCCGTGCTGTAGGTCACGCCGATGCTCATGCGCATGTCGCGAATTTTGTCCCAACCACCCACGTCCTCCGCCGAGTGTTGAGTTTCCAGATCAAAGTAAACGGTGTTTTTCATGCGCTGATTCGCGGGCGAGCTTTCCACAAGAGGAACTTGGTTAAAAGAAATTCTTACTCACAATTCGTTCACCGTTGAACTCTTGAAAATTTGGTGCGAAGAAACCGGTGGCCGAATTGGTTTTGGTTTACGGTCGCGGCGTGACCTTGCGAGGGCATGAAGGCGTGCCGACTCATTGCAGTGTATTCGCCCGCATCCCCGGCGATTGGAAATATGACTGGAGCAAATTCGCGCTGGAATGTCGCAAAGCGCGCTGGGAAGGCCCGCAGGTTTTGCGGATTGAACGGGTAAATTGACATGTGCGAAATAAAGCTTAGGTCTAATCACGCGATGAAAAGTTTCAGGATTTCAAAAACGAAACTAAACTTTCGGCAGCAAAGTTTTCATTTACTTATCCTGCTTCTCATATTTCTGGTGGCTCTCTGGGGTGTTAATCGTTTTTTAAAACGAAACCATAGAGCTTTTGTTTTCCACCAGGGTGCATTGCCACCTCAGGCGCGGGTGCTGACAGTTTCGTCGGAAAGTCGCTCGTTTGATGGTATTGACATTACGCGTTCGTCGCGAATATGGCATTTTCAGATAGGAAACCGCTTTTACATTTTTGGAATTGGGAATGAAGAGGAATGGTAACCGTTATTTCGACGATTGCTCCATCTAGTTTTCAAATTCAGATTAGAACCTTTTCACGCCCATTGAGAATCATCTTTTTGACATCATCCAACGAGACTAAATCGCCACGGTTAGCGGCTTCGAAAATTCGCAAAAACATTCTGATCCTGAGTGGGAAGTTTTGCGGCTTGTGCAAATGCTTTTTCCAACGTCTTGGTCATAGTGTTCAAATATGCGCCAGCTTTTCTTCAATCGAAGTAATGCGCAGAGGATCGAGCGTGTTGACGCGGTCGCCTTTGCCAATCACCACAACCACCTTTTTCCCAACAGCCACAAATTCTGGATGCGGCACGGGGAATTTTCGTCCATCCGAAACATGAATCGTGAACGGTTTGAAACCGTTAGTGACCATTTCCCGAATGCGTTGAATATTCATGCGGTAATTTTAGATTTTGGTGTTTGCTTGTCAATAACGCGGCTGACGCGTCTTACTTCTATTCGATGCGGTTTCATTAACACCGTGATTTAGCCCGGTTGAAATCATGTGAGAAATTGATTCAGCCGTTTCAACGGCTTCCGCACATTTTCGACAAGCCGGTGAAACGCATGGAACTTTCGTCATTATTGGAAACAGGGCTAAAGCCACGGTGTTAATAAGAAATAATCTAGATGCGCGAAGCGCGCTGGGAAGGCCATCAGGTTTTGCGAGTGGAATGATGCGGCCAGAAGGGTTCCCTTCACTAAAACTTACGCGTTCAATTCCGCAGTGCAAAAGGCGCACTTGCGGGCAGCCAGCGGCACTTTGGAGACGCAAAATGGACAATCTTTGGTGGGCGCGGCGGGAGGTGGGCCGGGTTTGGGATATAATTTGTTGATCAACCGCACGAAAAGAAAAATCACCAACGCGACGATGATGAAATCAAGGACGTTTTGAATGAATACGCCGTAGGTGACGACTGACGTGTGCTTTTTAGCCGCCGCGATATTTTCGTAGGCTTGGCCATCGAGCGTGAAAAAGCGGTCTTTGAAATCAACTTTCCCGGTGATGAATCCGAGGAGCGGCGTGATGATGTCCGTGACAAAAGAAGAAACAATTTTGCCGAAAGCTGCGCCGATGACCACGCCGACGGCCAGTTCGATGACGTTGCCGCGCATGGCAAACGCTTTGAACTCTTTCAAAATAGGATTCACTTTTTTGAACGGCTTTTCCAGTTCGTCGAGAATCAGTTTCATAATTTTCCTAAGTCAGCTAAAAAGTTTTCCACGTCGGCATCCGTGGTATCCCAACTGCACATCAATCGGCACACGCCGGGGCTGACGTGCGTGTAAAATTGCCAACCACCTTCCCGCAAACCAGCGATAATATTTTCAGGGATCGTGGCGAACACCGAGTTGGTCTGGCGCGGAAAAACAATTTTCACATTCGCGATTTCGCGCAGGCCCGCTTCGAGTTTTGCGGCCATTTCATTGGCGTGCGCGGCGTGTCTGAGCCACGCGCCGTCCTGCAACAAGCCAACCCACGGCGCCGAAAGAAATCGCATTTTCGAGGCGAGTTGCCCGGCTTGCTTGCAGCGGTAATCGAATTCTTTTGCTAATTCCAAATTAAAAAAAACAACTGCCTCTCCCACCGGCAATCCATTTTTGGTTCCGCCGAAACTGAGAACATCGACGCCCGTTTGCCACGTGATTTCCTTGGGAGCAACGCCGAGAGACGCCACCGCGTTGGCAAAGCGAGCGCCATCCATGTGAATGTGCAGGCCGAACTTTTGGGCGGTTTCAGAAAGGGTTTTAAGTTCATCGACGGAATAAACGGTTCCCACTTCGGTAGCTTGAGTCAGGCTCAGAACACGGGCCTTGGGGAAGTGAATATCCGAGCGCTTTTTCACCAATCCTTCGATGGATGCAGGATTTATTTTTCCATTTTCACCTTCAAGCAATAAAACTTTGGAGCCGTTCGAAAAAAATTCCGGCGCGCCACATTCCGCAGTTTCGACGTGCGCAGAGTGATGACAAAGTATGCTGTGATACGACTGGCACATCGAAGCGAGCGCGAGTGAATTGGCAGCCGTTCCGTTGAATACAAAAAAAACTTGGCAGTTCGTTTCAAAGATTTCCCGGATGAGGTTGGCGGCTTTTTTTGTCCATGAATCATTGCCATAACTTAGGGCGTGGCTCTGATTAGCTTCACTCAAGGCCGCGAAAGCCTCCGGGCAAATTCCAGCGTAATTATCGCTGGCGAACTGGCGTTGCAGAGTGGAAATTTTTTTCATAGCCAGCCCGCATAACGAAAAATTAATTGCCGAAAATACGAAAAAGACCGCGTGATTTGTAAGGACTGTCTGGATCAAGGAGAACACGCGAGCGATGACGCGCCTCCAAATCGTACTGGAAAATCAGGCCCACGCTTTGGGCGCCCCGTCCGTGCGAGCGAATGGCGTCAAATCCGTAGGAATAAGCGACGATCACTTGCCAGTCTTTGGGGGATTTATAGCCGAACCCGAGGCCCGCGCCGGAGTGAACGTGGCCGGGTTGTTCCAATCCAGAAACGTAATTAACAGCCGCGACGGTGGCAATGGCCGTGACGCTCCAACGTTTGTCTTCTCCGAAAGGAACGGAATATTGTCCGCTTAACAGAGCAAATTGCCGCGCGCTCAGTTCTTGAAAATAATATCCCGGCAAGGACAGAGGAAATTCAGCGACCAACGGCAAAACACCGCCCACCCGATACGAACTGAATCGATCGGACGCGAGACTGGTGCCCGCCGTCAGGCTTACTCCAAAATTATGTTTTAATTCGGGCAACGTATAAATGAGCAGAGCGCGCGCCCAAAATAAATGAGAGGAATGCCGCACTTCGCGATCATGATTAAAACCATAGGTCCCGTAATTGGCGCGAAATTGCCCTTCATACCACGCAGAAATCTCCATTCCCAAATCAGGACTCATGACCGGTTCTTTGCCGCCCCACCGAAAACCGGCGCGCACATTGAAGGAGGTTCGATCCGCGGGCAAATCGAAATCCCCGCTTGTCCCGGAATCCGGCGCGTAAAAAGATTGGTGGACGCCCACCCGGAAAACACCGCTCAAGGGAATTAATTGGTCAGGATTGAAAAGGTGATAAACGCTGGAGGAAATTTCGCCGCCATGACCCGTGAAGGATTCTTCCTTTTTCAAACTTCCCCGGCGCACTTCCGAATAACTGTCCGCAAAACCTCCGCCGGAAAATCCAACGGCGAAATCGGTTTGCGGCCCGAGCAAATGAGAAAAGCCAATTTCCGAATCGACATAGACCGGCGCAATGGCCAACCGCAAAGTAATGTTGGTGCGAAAAAAATTTGGTTCATTGTGATAATAAAACGCGTAACCGGAAATCGGCCCGCGACCTTCAATCGGTTGATTGTAGCCGAGCTGAAAGAGCTGTCGTTTTTCCGGGTCGATCTGCCCAAAGACGTTCGCAATGGCGGACAAAAACATCAGGCCGACCCATAAATTTATTTTACCCACACGCAAGTCCTAAACAAACAAATCCGGCAAGTCAATTAAGTGGATTGAATCTTAATGAATTCCATTGACGGAAACTCCCCGAGTAAAACTGGTCGATTGAGAAAACTTTGGAAAAGCGGATGACAGCACGACCTCGAACGCTTAATTTTTGGCGATGAAAGCCACGAAACTTCTGCACACTCGTTACCGGTTGAATGACTTGGAGCGCTCCGTAAAATTTTACAAAGAGGTGCTCGGCCTCACCGAAGTGCGCCGCCACAAGTCCCCTCGCGGCTCCGAACTTGTCTTTCTAAAAGCGCCCGAAAGTGAAGAGTTGATCGAGCTTTGCCATTTTCCAAATGCCGGCGCGGTGGAAGTGCAACCGGATTTAACTCATCTGGCTTTCAAGGTCGAGAGCCTCGAAGGTTTTGGAAAACACCTCGCTTCGCTCGGGCTGAAATATTCCGACGGCCCCACTTTGCGGCCCGATGGCGACGGTGGTTTTGCTTTTATTGACGCGCCGGAAGGTTACGAAATCGAACTGATTCAAATTTCCAGAGCTGCTGTGCTCGCTGAAAGTTACTGACTGTAGAGCGGGCGTCCCGCATTCCGGCCACGGCGCGGACCCGCTGTTTTTCCGTCGCTTTTTTCGGCGGGGCCAAGCGGGACTCATGCCGCGCTTTTTTGATCGTCGCTCTCGACAGTTTCCCTCTCTTGCGGAATTGTCCGACCATGCTTCTGCGCGCCCGCAAATTTGAATTTGTTTTCCCGCGCCCCGCGCTTGTCATGGGAATCGTGAACGTGACACCGGATTCTTTTTCTGATGGCGGGAAATATTTTGACGCGGAAACTGCGGTGGATCACGCGCTCGAACTCGTGGCGCAGGGCGCAGACATAATTGACGTTGGCGGCGAATCAACCCGACCCCGCGCCACACCCGTGGACGAAAAAGAAGAATTGCGCCGCGTCATTCCAGTGATTGAAAAACTGGCGGGAAAAATTTTAGTTCCCATTTCAATCGACACCATGAAACCCGCCGTCGCCCGCGCCGCCCTCCAGAAAGGAGCCAGCATCGTCAACGACATCGCCGCCAGTCGTGACGAGGATGAAATGTGGAAACTGGTCGCGGAAACCGGCGCTGCCTACGTCCTGATGCACATGCAGGGCACACCGCCAACCATGCAAAAAAATCCTGCCTATCGCGACGTGGTGGAGGAAGTAAACTTTTTTTTTGCAGAACGATTGAGCCGATTGGCCGACGCAGGTGTCAATCCCGACCAAATCATTCTCGACGTGGGCATCGGTTTTGGAAAAACAACGGAACATAATTTGCAGTTGCTCCGAGGATTAGGCAACTTTACAAAGTGGAACCGCCCGGTGGCGCTCGGGGTTTCGCGAAAATCTTTTATCAAACACTTGCTCGATGCGACAATTTCGGAGCGGCTTCCCGCTTCGTTGGCGTGCGAGTGTTGGGCGGTGCGGGCGGGCGCGCAAATCATCCGCACTCACGATGTCGCCATGGCGCGGCAAGCCATCAGGATGACAGAAATTCTTTTAGGATCATGGATGCCTGGGAAATAATAAAAGTTAGCTGGCGACCGATTATCGAGGTGATCATTCTCACCATCGCGATCTATTACGCTTTCAATTTCGTGCGCGGCACGCGCGGCGCGCCCGTCGTTTATGGGTTCGTGGTTTTGATCGTGACGCTCGCCATTTTGGCGGGCGTTCTGAAACTGGAAGTTCTCAACTGGCTTTTGCGCTCGTTCGTCGCATTTTCAGCGGTGGCAGTTTTAATTATTTTTCAACCGGAATTGCGCCGCATCCTCGCCGAGTTAGGCAAAAAACCGTTCTTCCACACCAGCCGCGAACAACGCGAAAACATCGAGGTCATCGTGCAAACCGTCGAGCGCCTCTCGGAAGTTCACATCGGGGCACTGATCGCCATTGAACAATCCATTCTTCTTCACGAGGCGGTTGAGTCCGGCATCGTAATTGATTGCGAAGCATCCCCGGAAATGTTGGAGACGATCTTTTTCCCGAACAACGCCCTGCACGATGGAGGCGTTATTATCAAGGGCGACCGCATCGCCTACGCCGCCTGCATTTTTCCACTCACGCAGCGGCAGGATTTAAATCCATCGCTCGGCACAAGGCATCGCGCCGCTATCGGCTTGAGTGAAGAAACCGACGCCATTCTCGTTATTGCTTCCGAAGAAACGGGCGCGATCTCTTACGCCTACAAAGGCCAGCTGGTGCGCGGCATCACTTTGGAACAATTGCGCGCGTTCCTTACCTCCGTGCTCGTTTCCCAAAACAAATCGCGAAACATTTTCGATTCGATTCGCTCGTGGAATTCCAACCGGGTGAAAACCGCCGTCATCACAAAATAATTTCCCATGTCTTTGCGAGCTTTCATCCAGCACAATTTTTGGCTCAAGCTCTTTGCGCTTTTGCTCGCCACACTCATCTGGTTCGCCATTCATTTTTGGATCGAGGGCGGCAACCGCCAGCCACTTAATCCCATCACCAATCGCATCACCCGCGAAATTCGATTGCCCGTGCGCGTCATGGCCCGTTCCAGCGATGGACGAATCTTTAAAGTCGAGCCGGAAGAAGTCGCCGTCACCGTCACCGGGGAATCGGCGCTGTTAACCACGCTGACCCTGCAAAACATGGCCGCATTTGTGGACCTGGCGAGCATGCGTTCCGCCCGCGAGACCAATCAATTAGTTAAACTCAACAGCCCCGGCGGAGTCACCGTTGTGAATATTTCCCCCCGCGCCGTGAATGTGGAATTGCTCCCGCCGTAAACATTGCGATGAATCCAAAAAATAAAATTTTCGGGACGGACGGCGTGCGCGGTACCGCGAATGTCGAACCAGTCACGGCTGAAACCGCGCTCAAACTCGGACGCGCCGCCGCGCACGTTTTCAAACACCTCGAATCCCAGCCGCGCGGTCGCGGTCGCCATCAAATCGTTATCGGCAAAGACACGCGCCTTTCCGGTTACATGCTGGAAAATGCGCTCTCGTCAGGAATTCTTTCGATGGGCGTTGACGTGTTATTCATCGGCCCGTTGCCCACGCCCGGCGTTGCTTACGTCACACGCAGTCTGCGGGCCGACGCTGGCATCGTGATCACTGCGTCGCACAATCCTTACGACGACAATGGCATAAAATTTTTTCGTGCCGACGGCTACAAACTCGACGACAACATCGAGGCCAGCATCGAACAACTGGTTTTCAGCGGCGACATCGAAAGCATCCGCCCTACCGCTGGCGAAATTGGCAAAGCCGTTCGCATCGACGACGCGCTTGGTCGCTACATCGAATTTGCCAAAGCCTCTTTTCCGCGCGGCTCCACGCTCGAGGGATTGCGCATCGTCGTTGATTGCGGTCATGGCGCTGCCTACAAATCCACGCCGTGCGTTTTGCGCGAACTCGCCGCCGAAGTTTTTGTTTTTGGCAATCAACCTGACGGCACAAACATCAACAAAGATTGCGGCTCCATGCACCCCGCCCTCCTCGCCAGCAAAGTCCGCGAGATGCGCGCCGACATCGGCATTGCGCATGATGGCGACGCCGACCGCGTGATTCTTTGCGACGAAAAAGGCAACGTCATTGATGGCGATGACATCATGGCCGTGGCTGCGCTGGAAATGCTTTCGCAAAATAAACTGGCCAAAAAAACGTTGGTCACGACGGTCATGAGCAACGCCGGTCTCGACGCGGTGGTTCATTCGGCAGGTGGGAAAATCGTGCGCACGCCGGTGGGCGACCGAAGCGTCATTGACGAAATGTTGCGCAACGGCTTCAACTTCGGCGGCGAACAAAGCGGCCATTTGATTTTCAGCGATTATGGAACAACCGGCGATGGGTTGGTGGCCGCGTTGCAGATTTTGCGCATCATGAAAGCGCGTGGCAAACCGCTTTCCGAACTGGTGAATTGCTGGACGCGTTTTCCGCAACTGGTTTCCAACGTCCGCGTTCGTGAAAAAAAACCATTCGAAGAACTCGACGGCGTGATGGAAGCCGTGGCCAAAGCGGAAGCGGAAGTCAAACCGGGCGGGGGACGGGTCATGCTGCGCTATTCCGGCACCGAACCCAAAGCGCGCCTGCTCATTGAAGGGCCGGACGCCGCCCTGCTGGAGCAATGGAGCCAGAAAATTTGCGAAACGATCAGGCAACAGATTGGCGCGTAACCTGGGACCATTCTTTGGCTGACCTACTAATTGTTCGACGAAGGCTGCAAAGGATTTTCGGCGCAAGCCGAGTAGAGGCAGCTAACAGTTTTACGAAGGCTTCTATCGTTGGGCGGACGCTGCTAACAATTGGGTTTCGGGCAAGCATCTGTCGACCCATGGATTGGTCAATGTTGAGCTACTGCGGCGCGCCTTCTTAAGGCATTGCCCACTGTCAATAAGAGCCAACTAGCGAAAAAGAAGGCCACGGCTATACCGGCGGCATACACAGCAACTCCCCCGTAGCCACCTACCTTGGCAGGATTCAAGAAGGGGTACGGATACCACCCGATGCTGTGTCCGCGAAAGAGCACATACGCAAGGTAGAGCACGGGAAAGACTTGGCATATAAGCATTTGCTTTATGCCCAACTTCACGCGGGGAGGCTGTAGAAACCAGTCAAGCACAACCGCAGACGGCATGACGTAGTGCAGCATGACATTGATCCACGGCAAGAGAGATCCCAGATCCACGTCACGGAGCAACACTGTAAAAACGACACCGACCACGGACATATTTACAACGGAGACATAACGTAATTGATCGCTCAGAGCGGACGCCTCGCGACGCAAGAAAGCTCTGCTCGCGACATACAAGAGGACGCCAGCAGCGAAGACATTCGAAAGATTTGTGAAGTAGCTAAAAAAGTTGAGAGTGCTGAAACCGTTGTGAATCTGGATCGCGAGTTGCGAGAAGATTGCGATCAAGGCGATGATGCCTGGTAGCAATCGTGGAAGGGTCAACAGTAAGCGCTTCGTCATTGTAAATACTCCGGGCTCCAAATTTCGAACTTATATGCGTTGTGGCCTATGACACAAGTTCAGCGCCGACGACCGAAACGGCCCGATTGCAACAGTGGCGCGATGCCGCCGTTCGCGGGAAAGCGACGTTCGTAATCTCTGGCCAAGCTGAACCACGCAGGGACAAAAAGCCAATCAATCAAATTGGGACATTACCGAAATGGCCGGGGTGTTGACCAATTTAGCCACAGGCTGCAAACCCGATCCTGCCCGCGCGGCACCCATTCGAGTTCATCTTGATGCCGCGCGTGCGAACGCGTTCTTGACCGGAAAAAATCAACGCTCATAATTTCCCCATGATTCGCCCGCTCATTCTTGCCACACTTTTTCTGTCCGCTCTTCAACTTACCGCCAAAGATTACGCGCTGCATTCGTTCCACAAAATACAACTCACAGATAAGTTTTGGTCGGAAGGCGCGAGCTTTGGCGACTTCAATCACGACGGTAAAATGGATATCGTTTCCGGACCTTATTGGTATGAAGGGCCGGATTACAAAAAATCTCATGAATTTTATCCGGCCACAGAGAAGTTCACGCGCAAAAATGCCGACGGCACGGAAGAAACGATTCCTGGTTTCGAAGGCGCACTTGGCACGAACAACACTTACTCGAAAAATTTCATCGCCTTCACCTACGATTTTAATGGCGACGGCTGGACGGATATTTTGGTGCTCGGTTTTCCCGGCGATGCATCGTGGTGGTTTGAAAATCCGAAGGGAAAAGAAGGTCATTGGCCGCGCCACACTACGATTGAGGTGACGGACAATGAGTCACCGACATTTGTTAATCTGGTGGGCGATCAACAACCGGAAATCGTTTGTTCCTCGCGCGGCTTTCTCGGCTACGCGCAACCCGATGGGAAAAATCCGACGAACAAATGGGCGTGGCACAATATTTCGCCCGACATGAAATTTCATAAATTCACGCACGGCCTGGGCGTGGGCGATGTGAATGGCGATGGCCGCATGGATATTTTGGAAAAAACCGCCTGGTGGGAACAGCCGAAATCGCTTGAAGGCGATCCAGTCTGGCAGCGGCATGAATTTCCATTTTCCACCGGCCAGGGCGGCGCGCAAATGTATGCCTACGATGTGAACGGCGACGGTTTATCCGATGTCATCACGAGTCTTAACGCGCATGGCTACGGCCTTGTTTGGTATGAACAATTGCGCGAGAAAAACGCAAAGGGCGAAATGGATTTTAAGCAGCACGTAATTCTCAAAGATAAGGCGGAATCGAATGAGTTCGGCATCAGCTTTGCACAACTTCACGCCATTGATTTAGTGGACATCGACGGCGACGGATTGAAAGACATCGTCACCGGAAAACGTTTTTGGGCGCACGGCTCACAAGGCGACGCCGAACCAAACGCGGCGGCGGTTGTTTATTGGTTTCAACTGGTTCGCAATAAAGATAAGAGCGTTGATTTCGTCCCGCATTTGATCGATGACAACTCCGGAGTCGGCACCCAGGTTCTTGCGGGCGACGTAAACGGCGACAAACTTCCGGACATCGTGGTGGGAAATAAAAAAGGAACATTCGTCCACCTTCACGAGAAGAAAAAAGTCAGCAAAAAGGAATGGGAAGCAGCGCAACCCAAGCGCGCCGAAGTGGAAGTAAAATAGATTCCTGTGAAAAATTTTCACGGGTCAGACGTGTGGGATTGACTTGGTTCGTCGTCGGAGCTATTCGACTGGGCAATGAACATCCCAACAAAACTTCGCGTTTCCGTTGTTGCAATTCTGACTCTGGCGGGAGTTGGTTCCGCCTTCGCTGCCGGGTTCGATTTACCCTCGCAGGATGCCTTTGCTATCGCCCGCGGCCAGGCTTTCATTGCCACCGCTGATAATCCTTCGGCCATCTACTACAACCCCGCCGGTATCGCCCAGCTCAAGGGCAATAATTTGCGGGGAGGCATCTACGCGATTTATCTCGACCCGAATTACGAATCGCCATCTCAAGAAGGAAAAACATTTCATAACCAGGACAAACTCAATGGCGTGCCGGAATTATTTTACACCTACAGTTCCGAAAACTGTCCGGTCCACTTTGGGCTGGGAATTTATTCCCCGTTCGGCTTGAGCGTGCGCTGGCCGGATACAACCGGTTTTCGGACAGTCGGCACGCGCGGTTCTCTAAAATATCTCACATTTAACCCCGTGGTCGCCATGGAAGTTTTGCCCAATTTTATGCTCGGCGGCGGAGTGACCGTGAATTACGCGAATGTGGATTTACGCCAGGGACTTTTCTCTCCCAATACCGACAGCGATGAATTCCGTTTTCGAGGAGATGGTTGGGATGTGGGTTACAATCTGGGCGCGCTTTGGAAAGTTTGCGAGCAGATTTCTTTGGGCACGGCTTTTCACAGCAGCACCCGGGTTGGTCTCAACGGACACACCGCAGTTAGAAATGACGTTTTGCTGCCGGGACCGATTCCACCCTTTTCTCAACGCCGCGCCGCAGAAGCCGACTTTTCATTTCCGCTGAAAGCGAGTGCGGGTATTTCGTATCGCCCCACACCAAAATGGAACCTGGAATTTAACGCGGAATATGTCGATTGGGATGAGCTGGGGCAGGTGACAATTCGGCAGTCAGCGGCGAACGCGGTGTTGCCCAAAGACATTCCTCTGACGCTCAATTGGCAATCAAGCTGGTATTATGAATTTGGCGCAACCCGTTATCTGGACAATGGCTGGCACATCAGCGCGGGCTATATTTTGAACGAAAATTCCGTGCCCGATGCGAATTACACACCAGTGGTGGCGGATTTAGACCGGCATTTTTTCAGCATCGGGACGGGCTTCGTCGGCAAACGTTTTGATTTCGATATCGCTTATCAATTCGGCTACGGCCCGGGTCGTAACGTGAAGGGAAGCGCACCGTCCGCCATTGGTCAAACTGCCGATGGAAAATACGGATTCCTTAGCCATGCAATCGCGGCGTCGGTTGGCTTGCATTTTTAGACGAATCTGTTCCGTCTCCATTGGTCGTGAACGAAATGACTGTTCACCAGTGTGGTTTTCCCTTATTAAGCCAGCGATTTTTTCAGCCGAATGGAGACCGCAACCCTCATAAACGCTTCCGTCGCATGTAAAACCAAGCATGGAACGCAACTCCACGCCACGCTGCTCCGCTTTTCGCAACGCCAGATCGTGCTGGAGATTTACGACCCGCAAACCGTTTTGCGCACATCGGAAGTTTTCAGCGAGGTCAAAATCGAAGTTGAGAAACAAATTGTTTACTCCGGTCCTGCCATTATTTGCAGCCTCATCAACACCGGCGCGACCATGATTTGCGAAGTGAATCTGGACACGGTTTTGCTCGCTGGAGAATCGCCATCCGGGACAGTCACTAATTTTGGCGACCGCTTTGATTCCTTCATGGGCGAGTGGCAGAAAAATTACAAAGTGGTCCCTGAATACAAGGTGCTCATCGCTGACATGCAGACCTTTCTGGAAGATCTGCGACTTTGGCTGGAACACATCGAGGCCGAATTAAGCACATCGGAAAACCGAATCGAGCGAGAGCGAAAGGCGATCGCAGAAATGTCGCCCCCGATCATCGGGGTCATCAACACTTTCTTCGACAAATTTGAAGAAATTGCCAACCGCTTGACAGACGCTACCCGTCCGGCTCACGAAGCCTATATGAAACGCCAGCTTCATTGGCTGGTGCTTTGTTCCCCGTTTGCTTATCGCACTTTTCAAAAACCGTTGGGCTACGCGGGCGATTACGAAATGGTCAACATGATGATGCGCCCGACGGAGGGCAATTCGCTCTTCGCCAAAATCGTTAACCAATGGTTTCTGCAACAACCGCCCGCTGAAGCGCATCGCAACCGTGTCATTCATCTCGAGCAACGATTGGTGGAAGAAACCTTGCGCGTTTCACCAGAGAGGCCCATGCAGGTTTTCAATCTGGGCTGCGGTCCCGCATGGGAAGTGCAAAAGTTTTTGAGCGAGCGGCATTTTTCCGGGCGCACGGAGATAACGCTCGTCGATTTTAACGATGAAACACTCCAGAACACGCGCGAGACGTTGCACGACATCCGAAACAAATTTGGCCGAACCACCCGCTTGGAATTTGTCAAAAGATCGGTGCAGCAGGTCATCAAAGATGGCGCGCGCCTTTCCGCCAATTCGCCGCAATACGATATGGTTTATTGCGCGGGACTGTTCGATTATTTGTCCGATCAGGTGTGTCTGCGTTTGATGAATATTTTCTACGAGATGGTTCGTCCCGGCGGTTTAGTGCTGGCGACCAACGTGGATGTCTCCAATCCACTGCGCAACGGGATGGAGCATTTGCTCGACTGGCATTTGATTTACCGGACTTCGCAACAGGCGCGGGCGTTGATTCCCGACAAGGCCGCGCCCGATGATTTTTCCGTAACGTCCGACATCACTGGAGTTAATATTTTCATTGAAGTCAGAAAACCCAATTGAAGCTCAGTCGCAAGCCGGGACCCCCAAGGTGACGATGCAAGACTCCCCCCTTTTCACCTTTGATCCACAGTTGATCGCCTCGCCTGAATTTAAGGAAGCGTATCGCGCCAATGAACAAGTCGAGAGAATTCAAACGGGTAAGATCGCATCCGCGCTCGTCGTTTTTCTAATGCCAGCGGGCATGACTCTGGACTTTTTTGTCTATCGGGCAATGGTGCCCCAATTTCTGATGCTGCGTCTGGCGTGTTCGGCGCTGGCGGCTGTGGTCTGGTTTTTGCACACCACAGAATTCGGCAAAAGAAATTATCGCTGGCTCGGCTTGCCCATTCCACTTTTACCGGCTGGGTTTATTGCCTGGATGATTTATTTGACGGAGGGCGCTGCGTCTCCTTACTACGCCGGGTTGAATTTAATTCTCCTGGCCATCAGTGTGGTGGTTCATTGGAATCTGCTGGAGTCTCTCCTTTCGGTGGCCCTCGTGACGCTGATGTATGTGGCTGCATCCTTTCTCCGTTCCGACGCGTTGAGCAATCCCGGCATTATTTTTAACAACCTCTATTTTCTCACGCTCACCGGAATTATCATTGTGACTGGAAATTATTTTTTCAACCGCCTGCGCTTCCGTGAATTCGTCCTGCGTTTTGAGTTGGACAAAAACCGCAAGGCGCTTGAAGAAACGAACGATAAACTCGTTGAACTTGGCCAGGTGAAAAATCGGTTTTTCGCCAACATCAGTCATGAATTGCGCACGCCCCTGACCCTTCTGCTCTCCCCGTTGGAAACAATCCAAAACCAGCGCGGCGCCAGTCTCGACGGAGAAACCCGCGGCTTGTTATCCATCATGCACGCCAACGGAATGAGGCTGCTGAAGTTGATTAACGACCTGCTCGACCTCGTCCGCCTCGAATCAGGTCGTCTCGAAGCAAAACGAGAGCCGTTGGAAATGAGCAGCTTCATCCGCGGCATTGCCAGCGCGGCGCAACAGATGGCCGACAATAAAGGAATCAAATTGGAAACTTTCGTCGAGCCGGATTTTGGCGCGGTGCTGGTGGATCGCGACAAACTGGAGAAAGTAATTCTGAACCTTGTCTTTAACGCCTTGAAATTCACGCCGCCTGATGGCCGCGTGGAACTTCGCGTGGTGCATGCGGGCAGCGATTTTGTTCTCACGGTCACGGACACGGGCATCGGTATCGCGCAAAAAAATCTGCCCTTTGTTTTTGATCGCTTCTGGCAGGCGGACGGTTCGTCCAAGCGCAAGTTTCAAGGAGTCGGAATCGGTTTGTCACTCGTCAAAGAATTGACCGAATTGCACGGAGGAAAAGTTCAGGTCGAAAGTGAAGAAGGAAAAGGAACCAAATTCAGCGTGCAGATTCCGTATCTCGCTGCGGAAATTGCGCCGGCCAATATATCCCTCGCTCCAAACACGGATTCGCCCGAGCAAAGCTCCACGCCGGCTTCGCAATCCGAGGAATGGCTGGCCAATTTATATCGCCGCGCGGAACTCTTTCCCGTGGCTCAACAGGAAACCCAAACGGGAGTCGAAGATGCCCGCAGCGAAATGCCAAACATTCTCATTGCCGATGACGAACCGGACATGCTCCGTTTTTTAAAGTCGCAATTGAAAGGACGTTTTGCCGTGACCGAGGCAGCGGATGGGCAGCAGGCTGTGGAAAGAGCATTCGGAAAGGTGCCCGATATTATTCTACTGGACATGAATATGCCGGAGAAAGACGGCCTCCAGGTTTGCCGCGAGTTGCGCGCCAATGATGCGACCAAAAATGTGCCGGTGGTGATGTTGACCGCGCGGGCCGATGAAGAAACCAAACTGGCGGCGCTGACGGCTGGGGCTAATGATTTTTTGCCCAAACCGTTCTCCACGACCGAACTGCACGTTCGCCTGAAAAATCTTTTAGATGCGCACAGTTACCAGGAGAAATTGGCCGGCAAAAATAAAGTGCTCGAGCAAACCATCGAACAACTCAAACTCACCGAGGCGCAATTGGTGCAGACCGAAAAAATGGCGTCGCTGGGCCGTTTAAGCGCTGGAATCATTCACGAAATCAATAACCCGTTGAATTACGCGGCGACCGGTCTTTACACGTTGCGGAAAAAGGAAAAATTCCTCCCGCCCGATCAACAGGTGATTTTTTCTGAAATTTTGACGGACGTGGAGGAGGGCATCTCGCGCGTCAAAAATATCGTGCTGGATTTGCGAAAGTTCAGCCACCCCGAAAGCGAGCCAGCGGGGCGGGTGGAAGTCGCCCCACTCGTGCAGTCCGCCCTCCGATTCTTAAGCAGCGAATGGAAAGATTCTGTCGAAATCCAAACGGATATTCCCGCTGATTTTGTTTTCGTGACCAGCCAGAACCGGCTGCTGCAGGTTTTGATCAATTTGTTGCAAAATTCGATTGATGCTGTGAAGGCAAAAACCTTTGCCAGCGGGGAAAAACCACATATCGCCATTCGCGCCCAGAAGAACGGCGAACAACTTGCTTTACGCATACGTGATAATGGCGATGGGATTGACTCCGCGAACATGAACAAAATTTTTGATCCCTTTTTTACGACAAAGGACGTGGGAAGCGGCATGGGCCTGGGCTTGAGCATTTGCTACGGCATCGTCCAGGAATACGGCGGAAAAATTTCCGTGCAATCGGAGCGCGGAAAATACGCGGAATTTACTTTGGAATTTCCCGCAAAAAGCTAGAGTCCAGAGCGAAAAAGTGTTGTGATAGAAAGCCCCTATAATTACAAAAGATTTATAATTCTCTACGTCGATGACGAAGAGATGTCCTTGAAATATTTCACGCGCGCTTTCGAAGATCAGTTTCGCATCCTCACAGCCTCCAACGCGCAGGATGGATTGGCGCTACTGGAAAAGCACAAGGACGACATCGCCTTGCTCATGACCGACCAAAGAATGCCAGGCGAAAAAGGAACATGGCTTCTTGAAAAATCGCGCCAGATCAACCCGCGTTTGATTCGTATTTTAGCGACTGCTTTTGCGGATATGGAGGCCGCCATCGCTGCCGTCAACACCGGTGCCATTTACAAATACGTGACGAAACCGTGGGATCCGCCGCAGTTGGAACAAACTTTGAAGCGCGGCCTGGAATATTTCATGATTCAGCAGGAACGCGATTTGTTGCTCAAGGAAAAAACTTCCGTGCTCCGCAACATGATGGTGGCCGAACACATTGTGCGCCTCGGTTTGCTGGCCGCCGGAATGAGCCACCATATCCGCAACTCACTCGTCGCGGTGAAAACTTTTCTCGATCTCGCGCCGTCGAAAATGGAGGAGGAAAAATCAGTGGAAGGTCTGCGCAACCCGGATTTCTGGAAGGAATATCATCAAAATGTCCAGAAGCAGATTGAGAAAATAAACACTATGCTCAAAGATCTGTGGGCGGCTTCAGACAATCCTTCCTTCGAGTTCAAAGACAGCGTTCAGCTTCACAAAGTCGCTTCTGATGCCATTGAAAAACTGGCGCAAAATTTCGCCGAGAAAAAAATCCGAATCGAAAACCAAATCCCCGTCACGCTTCCTTCGTTAATGGTGGACGGGCCGAAGTTTTTCCGCTTGTTCGAATTGTTGTTCAAGGATGAGATCGCCAGTCTTCCTCCCGAAAGCACCGTTCGCCTCAACGCTGCACCCTGTCCGGGTGGCGTCCGCCTGGAAGTAGCGGACGATGGCCCAGGGCTGCCGCGCGAAGAACTGCGGCTGGTCTTTGACCCTTTTATTTTGCGCGCCGACACGCCGCAGGAGTATGGCATCAACCTGATGGCCTGTTTCTTTATCGTGCATCATCACGGCGGCAGCATTGAGGCGCAAAGCGATGGTCGTGGCACAACCTTCGTTCTCAAATTGTTGACCGATCCGCTGCAACCTCCGACTTCTCCCGAAGGCGACGATTTTCTTCAAAAAGTGCTGCTGCATGACACTGCGTGGGAAAAACTTATCGCCTCTCAATAGAACGCTGATAATGTGTGCCGCGAAAATGTTTCAACTCGGAAATCACGCGAAGTGAATTAAAAAATTTGTGAATCGTGACTTGAAAACGCTCCTTGTTCTGGCCCGACACCCCCTATTGCCCAAAGCGATTCGGGACAGTCTTAGCCCGGAACACTACAAGGTTATTCATCGCGTGACGCTGGAAGAAGCGGAGCCGTTACTGATGCACGGCTTGATGGACGTTTGCATCATGGAGGTGGATCAATCGCACGTTCAAGGCTTGTGGATGGTGGAAAAGTTTCGCAAACAACTTCCTGCCTGCCCGATTTTTCTCTTCACTGATTCCGAGAAATGGGAATGGGAAGAAGAAGCCTACCTGCACGGCGTCGCGCACGTTTTGAGTAAACCGCTGCGCCCGCGTTTGCTGGAGACTTTGTTGGAACGCCTCTGGAAAACCGCTCCGCCCTCCGTGGATTTCGCGCCGCAACATGTTTCTCCCTCGCCTCCAGTTTTGAAGGCCCCCGACGGCGGACAAAAAACATTTCAAGCGCTCGAAGTGCTCCGTGATTTTTCCGCGATCCTGACACATTCGCTTTGCGCCGAGGCGATGCTTAAACAATTTTTGCTTTTCCTGCGCGAATTGATTGGCGTCAACCGCGCTTCGGTTTTCCTGCGGCAACCCGTTTCCGCTTTTGGCAAAGCTGCGTCCGAAGAAGCGCGGCAACTGCGTTCCGCCTGTGCCATTGGGCTTTCCGCCGGGTTGCTGGAACACTTTCAACTTTCGCTCGATGCGGGCATTGGCGGCTATCTTTTTCGGCACGGGAAAATTTTGCGCCGCAGCAGTCCCGAGGCGGCAGGCAACTCGCAAATCCAAAAAGAATTTGAATTGCTCGGCGCCGAAGTGGTGATCCCGATTTTGGATCGTGAGACCCTGGTGGGCGTGGCCGCCTTTGATGGCCGCGTGACCGGCGAATCACTGAGCAACGGCGAGTTGGAGTTAATTTTTCATTTGCTCGAAGAACTGGGCCTGGCTGTGAAAAATATTTCATTGCACGACCAGCTTTCCGCCAGCCACGAAATGATGGCGGACATTTTGCGGCAGTTAAGCAGTGCGTGCGTAGTGGTCAAAAGCGATCTCACCCTTTTGCATGTCAATAAAATGGCGCGGAGATATTTTACGACGGGCGGGCGGAAAAATTCCGAGATGGAATTTAGCGATTTGCCCCAGGCTCTTGGCGGCAAAGTGTATCAAGTTCTGAAAACGGGCACCGCTATTTCCACGTTTAAATATAATCCGCAGGAAAATCCGGAGACAATTTATCACGTCACCATTGTTCCATTTCAGGGTGAGAATTCTCCGCTGCCCAATTCGGCTCTGCTCATGGTGGAAGACCATACCCAGAGCGAACAGTTGAAACATCTGGAAATTGAGGCGGCTAATTTGCGGTTGGTCAAAATGATGGCGGACCGTCTCGCACATGAAATTGGCAACGCGATGGTCCCTATTTCCACGCACCAACAATTGCTGGCTGATAAATACAAAGATTCAGAATTTCGAGCTTCCCTGGATGTCGCACTGGCGGATGGCGTCAAACGCGTTGGTCGTCTGGTCAATCAAATGCGTTTTCTGGCGAGGGATTCTGTTGCGTCGCACGAGGCTATTGCTCTGGCCCCGCTTATCGAGGAGGCGTTTCAAGAAGCCAAAAAACATCAGCCAGCCAAATCTTCGCTCCTCAAATTTCAAGAGCCGGATCAGGCCATAATGGTGGAGGGAGACCGGGCCGCGCTTAAACACGCCTTATCAGAAGTCATGTTAAATGCGCTCCAGGCGAATCCGAGCGATGCCCAGATTGGGGTTCGGACTAATCTTTCCGCGCGAGCGAACGGCACGGGCGAGGGCGCGGGTAAAAATCCTGGAAGTGGTGTCGGGCGGGTTTCCATCGAAGTGGAGGATAATGGTTCCGGGTTTACTCCTGAGACGGCGCACAAAGTTCCCGAACCTTTTTTCACCACTCGCAACGTGGGATTGGGCCTTGGTCTGACAGTCACGCAAAAAATTGTCGAGACGCACCAGGGCAAACTGGAAATTGTCAATCCGGCGCTGGGTCGAGCCGGACTGGTCAGAATTTCTTTGCCAGCGGAAGAGGCAACAGGCAAAGGGACGAAACCTAAAAGAAGTTCAAATTAATCGCCGGTCTTTCCCCTTGTGAGGAAAAGTTGTTTCTGTAGGATGATCCGCAGCAGAATAAAATAGTATGCGCGTTCACACTTCTAATTTTCTCAGGACATCCAGCGGGGTTTTCTACCTTTTTCGTGTTTTCTAAAATATGATCGCTGAAACTATTCCAGATTCCAGAGCGGAGGCTTCGCGCCCGAAGCCCACCCTCCTGATCGTGGACGATGAGGAAGGGCCGCGCCTCTCTCTCCGAGTGGTTTTTAAAGACGACTATGAAATTTTATTGGCCGAAAATGGTTTGCAAGCAGTCGAGCTGGCCAGGAACCACGGAATTGATGCAGTAATTTCTGATATTCGCATGGCCGGGATGTCGGGGATCGAGTTGCTCGGAAAATTGAAAGAAGTCGATCCTGACATTGAAGTCATCATGCTCACGGCCTACGAGACAATTGAAACGGCGCGGCAGGCCTTGCGTTTTGGCGCCTGTGATTATCTCAACAAACCTTTTGAGCTCGGCACCATTCGCGCAGCGGTTGCCAATGCGGTAGAACGACGGGCTATTTCCAACGAAATGCGCCTCAACAACGTGAAGTTGGCGGAACTCCAAACTCAATTGGAAAATCAGAAATTGCAGGAGAACGTTTCCGAATCGCGCGGCGAAATTTACGCCAGCATCATCCATGATATCAACGGCCCGTTGACGATTATTTCCAATTTTATCCACCTCATTAATCAACGCATTGCCGACGCGAAAACGGTTGACGGAGAGGCGTTGGAAATGGTGAAGGACCGGTTGAAACGAATGACCCGGCAGGTGACCAACTGCATCGAAATTTCCCAGCGTTATCTCAGTTTTATGCGGCAACGCTCCGCCGAATCCGCAAGGGTTAACGTCAATCAAGTCCTCGCCGATTTGGAAGAACTTTTGCACGCGCATCCGAGCACCGAAAAACACGAACTGGTCATCTACCCTCTGCCCCGAGATGCCACGCTGCCCATCAACGGAACCGACTTGATTCAGATTTTATTAAATCTCTCCATCAACGCGTTTCAAGCATCCCAACAGCCGCATCAGGTAAAAATCTGCGGCACAATTTTTGATAATGCTTTTTTAATCACCCAAATTAAAGACGGGCCCACTGACGCAACGTTGAATCGCAGCGGGTTTAAAAATACCGGATCGATTTTACAACTGCGGGTTCAAGATACCGGCCCCGGAATCCCTCCCGCGTTGATTGCGAAAATTTTCGAGCCTTATTTCACCACCAAGCCTGCGGGGAAGGGGACTGGCCTTGGTTTGTCTATTGTGCAACGGCTTCTCAAGGAAGCCCACGGACTTTTACATCTGCACTCGGTGGTGGGCGAGGGCACCACCTTCGATATTTATCTGCCGCTGCTCATGACCGAAGCGCAATAGTTTTTGCGCCGCGTTATTTGGCGGCTATGCTGGATTTCGATGTCTGGGCATGAAGCGACAAAAATCACTTACCGCTACGAACGTTGGCGCGCTCTGAGCGCTGGCGTTTTGGAGACAGCGGGCACGACCTTCCTCCTCTTAATTGCCGTTCGTTGGTTTGATGCGGATTCCTTTTCCAAATCAATCATCGCAACCAGCGGCGCGATTGGTCTGGTGATTTCTCCATGGATTGTTTCCCTCGTAGCAAATTTAGGCTGGCCAACTTCAAAAGCCGCCGCCCGTCTCGCTGCTCTGGGTTCTGGCAGCCTTGTGCTGGCTTCGCTTTTTCCATTCTTGCCGATCTACGTCATCACCAGCGTCGTGGCCATGTCCTCTTTCTCAGCGGCCATTCCCCTTCTCACCCAGATGTATCAGGAAAATTATCCTGAACAGGAACGAGGCCGACGGTTCTCCCGCGCCTTGATGATTCGAATCGCCACCGCCGCAATTTTCAGTGAATTGGCCGGGAGATTTCTAACGCATCGCATGGAAAATTTCCGGTGGCTGTTACTCATCTTCGCAGCAGCAGCGGCCTTCGCTTCCTTTTGTCTTGCTCGTTGCCCCACGCGAACCCTCACTCAAATGAAGGGCACTCACCCTTTTCGCGCGCTTCATTTCGTCCGCGAAGATCCATTGTTCCGCTTGACGTTGATTTGCTGGATGTTGATGGGTTTTGCCACCTTGATGATGCAACCCTTACGAGTGGAATATCTGGCTAATCCAAAATATAAAATGGGCCTTACCGTGAGCATGATTGCGCTTCTCACTGGCGTAATTCCGAACGGGGCGCGCCTGATCCTCAGTCCCATCTGGGGATGGCTTTTCGATCACATGAATTTCTTCATCCTGCGAGTGACCCTCAACTGCGGCTTCGCACTGGGAATATTGACTTTTTTTACCAGCCATGATTTGAAAGGGCTTGTCATCGCGGCTGTTATCTTTGGAATTTCAAACGCGGGCGGCGACGTGGCGTGGAGTCTGTGGGTGACGAAGTTCGCGCCACCGGATCGCGTTGCCGATTACATGTCCGTCCATACATTTTTTACCGGAATTCGCGGCGTGGTCGCGCCGCTTTGCGCTTTCCGGCTGGCGGCCGGTATGTCCATGCAGACTTTGGGTTCGATTAGCACCGGTCTGATTTTAGGAGCAACACTTTTACTGTTACCGGAAATAAAATTCGGGCGGTCGGCTCGCCGAACGCCCGTTTTAATTGAAGAAGTTTCTGAGTAGATTGCTTAAAGCCCCAGCTTGAATTTAGCTGCCCGCCTCCGAACTGAATTTCGCCGGCACAAAGTTTTTGAACATCGAAAGCCCTTCGCGAACAACCTTCATCGTCTCTTTATCTACGACTTGGTAATACCGATTTCGTTCCACCAAAATATTGTCGAGCGCCTCTTCGACTGAATCGAAGATATCCAGAAAATCTTTTATTCCGCCTAACGGACGCCCCACATAATACGTAAAAACCAGATATTTTTTCATAAGTTGATGCTTTAATGTTTGCTTCTTCTGAGAGGGATTTAGCAACCCATGTGCCGTCCTCGTTTATCCGGTAATTCACTCGAAACAAAGGCGATCCGTTGTCCGCGTTTTAGACAAATGTCCCACCTTGCCAAATGGTATCTGGCCGCTGCTGCACACTTCCCCCGAACCTCTGGTAGCGCAAAAATACCTTCGTGTTCCTCCCTTTTAACGGACTCCAAAGATTGCCTCGTGACAATTGCATCCCGTCTTTGTCCAATCAGTGTGGAATTGATTGCAGAAGCCGTGGAACTCGAAACAACAACCTCCGTTTTGTCCTGGAATCCGCCGGAATTTGGCGCGATTTACGAAGCACATTCCAAACCCATTTTTTATCTCGCCTTGCGGATGTTGCGCGAACCCAGCGCCGCTGAAGACGCCACCCACGATGTTT
>JBDSYB010000043.1:0-3812 GCA_039925885.1 Verrucomicrobiota bacterium | reverse complement strand
GATGTGGGAGAACTAATTTTTCAGACGAACAAGTTTCAGCGCCGAAAGCGATCAAATCCAAATCAAGCGGACGCGCTTCGTTCAAAACTTTTTTCGGTTGGCGACCAAATTCTTTTTCCAACCGTTGCAATTTTTCCAACAAACTTTCGGGCGTTTCGTTTGGAAACGGAATCAAGCCAACCACCGCATTTACAAAAGCGGGGGAATCCGGCGCACACTCCACCGGCGTCGTTCGCCAAAGTGAAGATTTCAACAAAGGTTTGGCCGAAAACTCCTGCAAACACTTCATCGCGTTGTTGATAATCTCGCGAGAGTTTCCGAGGTTTGAACCAAGGGCTATAAACGCAATCGGGACGTTCATTGCGAGTCGAACCATTTCAAACCTCCAGGCAAATTCCCAGTGGCATATTCAATGTGGAGGACACGGCGATGTGATGGTGTTTTTGCAGGAGACGAAGAATGCAAAAGCAATGGACGGATCAAGAGCGCGCTGCCTCTGGGAATTTTGCAAACGACAGGATTTTGTTTTGTCCAATCGGATATTTCCAATGGAGTGAGTTTTCCGTGTAAATGAGAGCGGGGAATAATTTTCAATGCACCGTTGTTTGCATCGCAATCATCTAAATGAATTCGAATTGTCGCCATGCTTTCCAAAATTTCGCAGGGAGGTTGGACGTGCAAAATATCGTCTTTGATTGACCATGCCTTGAATTCCGCAACCTCTTTTTTCTCTCTGACGGCAATCGTTAAGTCCTGATGCCAAGGAACGCGCCAATTGGCATCCGGGGTTTTGTCAAAAAACAGCGCGCGAACCGGAAAGGTTGGAGTGCCGAGCCGACTTCTCAAAATTGCACTGAATCTTTCGGATGAAGCGAGTTCGGAAACTTGTGAGCTTTGTCCAAGAAGATTGCGAACGCCGCCGATTTTGTTGCGAGTGGATTTTTGTTCTCGCTCATAGAGGTCGGAAAGCTCTCGCGCCAGATCATCGCATTGGCGGGGTGCGAGAATGTCTGCCAGAATTTCAAAGCCCTGTTCCGAGAGAAGACAACTCTTTTCTAAATTCTGAATCCTGGATTCTGGATTCATTTCAATCCAAGAACATCCTGCATGTCGTAGAGGCCGGGCTTTTGTTTTACGACCCATTGCGCGGCTCGAAGCGCACCGTTGGCGAAGGTTTCGCGGCTCGCGGCTTTGTGCGTGAGTTCGACTCGCTCGCCGTTCGTGGCAAAAATTACGGTGTGATCGCCGACGACATCGCCGCCACGAATCGAGTGCATTCCGATTTCCGCAGCGGTGCGTTCGCCGACAATTCCTTCGCGTCCGTGGCGGATTACTTTTTCGATTTGCTGTTGTCGAACGTCCGCCAAAATTTCCGCGAGTGTTTTTGCCGTGCCGCTGGGCGCATCTTTTTTCAAGCGATGGTGCATCTCGATAATTTCCAAATCAAAATCGGGACCAAGAATTTCCGCAGCTTGGCGTGTCAGCCAGAATAGCGTGTTGACGCCGGTGGAGTAATTGGAACTCCAGACAATTGGAATTTTGGATTTATGATTTACGATTTTCGATTTCTCGGATTCGGAATGGCCGGTGGTGCCAATGACCAACGCTTTTTTATTTTGCGCACAAAGTTCGGCGATGGATGTGGTCGCGTTGTGAAAACTGAAATCAATGACCACGTCGCATTTTGAAATAACCGGCTGCAAATCATCGCCCTCATCAATCTGGCCGACGACATTCAACTCAGGATTTCCGGCTGCACACGAAAAGAGCGCCTGTCCCATGCGACCTTTTGCTCCAGTGATAATTAATTTTGTCATGGGTTTTAACGCAATGACGCAAAGGCGCGAAGGAGCCAAAAAAATTGTCTGGAAAAACTTTGAGTCTCTGTGTCTCTGCGCCTCTGCGTTAATAATTTCATTTCAAAACACCGCAAATTTTAAGCGTGCGCCTCAAAACCTCACGATTCTTTGAGTTCATTTTTACGAGCGGCAAGCGAAATTCTTCTTCGACTTGCCCCAACATGGCCAGCGCCGTTTTAACCGGAACTGGATTTGTCTCGATGAATAAATCTTTGAAAAGCGGATAAAATTTCTGGTGAATTTTTAGCGCGGCGGAACTTTTCCCCGCAGCGAACAATTTTACCATTTGAGAAACTTCGCGCGGAATAACATTCGAGGCCACGCTGATCACGCCTTGCGCTCCAACCGACATAAACGGCAATGTCAACGAATCGTCGCCGCTCAAAATAATAAATTTTTCGCCCAACGCGGCGCGCAACTGGCTGACCCGATCCGAATTCCCACCCGCCTCCTTCATGCCAATAATATTTTTGCAGTCGCGCGCCAGGCGCTGGGTCGTTTCGACGCCAATTTCCACTCCGCAACGCCCTGGAATACTGTAAAGAATGATTGGCAGTTTGGTCGCCCTGGCAATCGCGCGGAAATGTTGGAACAAACCTTCCTGCGTGGGCTTGTTGTAATAAGGCGCGACCTGCAACGAACCATCCGCGCCTGCTTTCTCGGCGGCTTTTGTTAAATAGATTGCCTCGTCGGTCGAATTGCCACCGGTGCCCGCGAGCACTTTGATTTTTCGCGCGGCAATTTTCACAGTAAATTCCATCAGCCGGATATGTTCCTCAAAACTAACGGTGGGCGATTCGCCAGTGGTGCCGACAGGAACGATTCCATCCACGCCGCCTTTGATTTGCGTTTTAATCAAACGCTCCAGCGCCGGTTCATCAATTTTTCCGTGGCGAAACGGAGTGACAATGGCGGTGTAGGTTCCAGTAAACATATTTTAATTCGAGTGGCGGATAAAATGATAATCGGTTTTGAGGAGCGTTGTTTGCGACCTGATCGCCTTCATCAATCTTCGGAAAACAAATACGCCAAATCGGTGGGCGTGAGATTGCGGGCAAATCCTTCTTCGCCCAAAACGTCGGCGATGGTTTGCGCTTTGCGCTGTTGCAGATCCCAGATTTTTTCCTCAACTGTTCCCGGAGCGATCAAGCGATAGGCATTGACGGTGCGGGTCTGGCCGATGCGATGGGAACGATCAATGGCTTGCGCTTCCACGGCCGGGTTCCACCAGGGATCGTAAAGCACGACGTAACTTGCGGTGGTGAGATTTAATCCCGTGCCCGCCGCGCGCAAGCTGAGCAAAAAGAGCGACCCATTGGGATCTTCCTGGAAGGCGTTCACGACGGCCTGCCGGTCTTTGGTTTCTCCGGTCAGAATGTGAGTAGAAATGCCGCGTTGCAGACATTCTTTTTCCAGCAACTTGAGCATTTGCACAAATTGGCTGAAGACCAAAACTTTTTGGTTATCGGCAAGAAGCGGCTCGATCAACTCAAATAAGGTGTCCGTTTTTCCTGAAGCGGAATCGTTGCCCACCAGTTGCGGATGGCAACAAATCTGGCGCAAACGGGTCAGTGCTGCGAGGACGTGAATCGTGCTTCGGCCCAAACCCTTTTCCTCGACGGTTTGCATAATCTGATCGCGACTGCGCCGCAATTCTGCGAGGTAAAGTTTGCGTTGCGCTTCGCCCAGTTCGCAATCGCGGCGCTCTTCGATGCGGTCCGGCAAATCGCGCGCGACTTGCTTTTTCAAACGGCGAAGCAGCAGTGGGCGCAATTTGGAGGAAAGCCGGCGGCGCGCAATGCGTTGTTCATTTTCGACGTTTTCGCCGGAGGGTTCATATTTTTCCGTGAAACTTTCCTGCTTCCCAAGAAATCCAGGTTGCACGAAATCGACGATGCTCCAAAGATCCAGCAAACGATTTTCCAGCGGTGTGCCCGTGAGGGCGAGGCGATG
>JBDSYB010000042.1:0-2804 GCA_039925885.1 Verrucomicrobiota bacterium | reverse complement strand
CGGAGGAATAAATCTGCCGCAATGCCGCCGAATAGACGAGGTCAGTGTGACGCGTGACGATTTCAGCGAATGCGGTTTCCACGCCGCGTTCAGCGTAATCGCGGAGCAGTTGAGCGTCAGAGAATGGCGTCAGCATCTAACCATTAAACAGCCGCCATCTAAAAGTTCCGACAAAGTTTTTTAAAGAATCTACAAAGCGTTGGAAAATCTATTTAATTTCCGAATGGAAAATGCACAACCCAACTTCAGATCAGTCGAAAAAATCAGTGCTGAATAAAATAACTCAAATTCTCCAACTCAATCGCGAGGTTCACATTGTTCACCGTCACATCTTCCGGTACTTCGAGGACGATGGGCGAAAAATTTAGAATTCCTGTGACGCCTAATGCGACCAACGTGTTCGCGACTTCCTGAGCTTCCGAAGCGGGCACGGTGATGATGGCCATTTTCACGCCGCGTTTACTTTTCGCGACAACTTCAGGAAGTTTTTCCATCGGATAAATCGGTTGCGTCACCGTTTTATTGAGCGCGCGGTCGAACTTCACATCGAACGCGGCGATGACTTCAAAGCCTTCCTGACCGAATCCGCGATACGACAGCAGCGCGCGTCCGAGATTTCCCACGCCAATTAAAACGACCGGCTGCAAGCTATTCGTGCCGAGCAAATCGGAAATCATGAGCGCGAGTTGTTCGACATCGTAGCCGAGACCGCGCGTGCCGAATTGTCCGAAATAAGTCAGGTCCTTGCGCAGTTGAGTGGATTTCACTCCAGCGGCTTTCGCCAACGCTTCGCTGGAGACGGTGCGAATTGCGTTGGTTTTTAAACGGTGCAAGCAGCGCAGATAAACCGACAGCCGATAAACGGCTTTGCGTGGAATTTCCTGGCGGGTGATTTTTTTCAAGTGTGGCGAGATTAGGGATTAGTTTTTAACGAATCAAGCAACCCTCTAAGATTACGCTTCTCATTAACACCGTGGCTTTAGCCCGGTGAACAGCGTCGCAAAATCAACTCAGCCGTTTCAATTTCAACGGCTTCTGCGCGTGTTGAACAAGCCGTTGAAACGGCTGTATCTCCCGTCGCGCTCGGGACACCGGGCTAAAGCCACGGTGTCAATGAGAGTGCGTTACCACCGCGAAAATCAATCAATGAAGATGAATTCATTCGAGAGCAATAAAACCTGCGCATATTTTTCCCACGCGCTCAACGATTTCGACGCCTTGATCGGCCCGTCAAAATCATTTTGTGCGCTCCAATTATTTCTCGTTGGCGGCACCGTGCCATATTCAACTTTTACGACGCTGATATTCGGTGACCATTGAAATGAGTCGCTGTTCGCACTTGTCCGCATGTCCGCAATGAAATCAATCGTTTCGCCGCGCTTGACGCCAAATTCGTCAACCACGGTTTGCGATTTTCCGTTTTGCGCAATCCAATTTCCCAATTCGCCACGACGATTTGAAAAAATAATTCCTTTCACGCCATCGCCTTTATCGGCTGGGTGAATCAGTGTGCCATCAATTTTAATCGTGCCGTCAAAAGGCGAAGTCCAGCGGCGGATGGTCGAGTGTGCGTGAGAACTTCCAGGATGTCCGTCCACGGGACCCAGCATTACGTAGCCAAGCTCCGGATCAGGATATTTGCCGGATGCGCGCCATTGATTGTTGGTGAAATAAGTCATCGCAGAAAACTGCACAGTCTTTGTGGCCTCCTTAATTTCTCCGTAGCCATATTGCCAGAGCGGCGGAGTAAAACTATTCGAGGCGATGATGGTTTGCGTCTTTAGAAATTTTTCGGCCGCCTTCAATTCATCTTTGGACGGCGCGCGCTGATAAATTTTTTCATAAAGAAAAGCCACACGATCTTCGTCTCGCTCCTGTTTTTCAAAATCATCATTCGTGCTGAGACTTTTCGCCTGATCCACCACAAACGCGCTATTCAATAAAAACAAAGCTTGTTGCGGAACGGTGGTGAAAAATCGTTGTGGACTGGTCGTGTCAGGATTCGCGAAATCGAACGTGCGAAAAAGTCCTGGCAAATTTTGGCGATCAATGTAGCCGTAAACCGCGCGACGTTTCGCGAAAGGTTCGCTGACAATGTCCACCGGTTGTCCGCCTTCGCTCAATTCCAGTTTGTTCGCCACGGCCAAAAGCGAATCATGCAATTCCTCGAAATCCATCCGCTGCCGGTTCATTTTCCAGAGCAATTTGTTTTCAGGATCGGGTTGGAGCGCAGGCGTCCCGCCTGCGTGTTCCGTGGTTCCGAGTTTCGATTGGATCCATTTCCATAAACTATTTTTTGCAACGGGCAGGCTGGAAGCCTGCGCTCCATCCGCGTCGCTGATCTGCTGATAAACGCTCGACAACATGATTTCCCGCTGAAGTTTTTTCATCGACCAGCCGCGCTCCATAAAATTCCACGCCAGATAATCGAGCAGCTCAGGATGCGACGGTGGATCGGAGCGAACGCCAAAATCGCTCGGCGTCGTGACCAGACCTCTGCCGAAATGATGCAGCCAAACACGATTGACGATCACTCGAGCCGTCAGGGGATTCGTGCGACTGGCAATCGCCTGCGCCAATTCCAAACGCCCGCTGCCATTCGTGAACGCCGTGCGATTCGTGCCGGAGAGAATTTCCAAAAACGCGCGCGGAACTTCCTTGCCAGGATTGCCCGAGTTGCCGCGAATAAAAACCGGCGCGTTCGCGGGATTAGGTTTGTCGAGCAAAGCCATCGCGCGGGGCGGCGCTCCGGCGTGTGTGGCGTCCAGTTCGTCGAGCTTTCGACTAAGAGCGCGAATGTGCGA
>JBDSYB010000041.1:0-16220 GCA_039925885.1 Verrucomicrobiota bacterium | reverse complement strand
TGTTTTGTGAGATCTGCCGAGAGGCGAGTGAGAAGTTCTGCGCCGTAGGCAGCGCGTTCTTTGCCCGCTTGCTCATGCTGCACAATTCGACGCCCGATTTCCCAATACGTCGCTGTCATTAGCGAGTTGACCACGCGAGCGGACGCGCGTCGCGCTACGTCCAGCACTTCGACCACGCCAGACAACACATTGTCATAACTGGCCGGTTTGCGCTGAACTGCCTTGCTCGTTTTTTGTTTCGTGTCGGGTTTGCTCATAAATTTTTTGTTCGCCATTGTTTATCTCAAATACAATTCACTTGGCGAGCCATTCGGTTCGTAGTCGGGACAGCGCGATGAGAACCTTTTCAATTGTATGGCGGCGGCGGGCGCGTCAAGGATACTACGGGTCGCTCACTTAGACGTTCGCGCTTCCGTTCCTCCTTGACGCGCCCGTCGCCGCCCGAAGTTTTGCCTTTAGGTTTTCATCGCGGGAATCTGTCACAGCGGGAGAGGATGTTTGCTCACGCATATTTGTTGGTATTTGAAATTCTTGCGCTCGACCTTGCGGCAGGGGTTGCAGCCGCAGGTGAAACTTGTTAGAAATCCTGCCGCAATCGAATTGCACAAAATAAATGACATAGTGAAAGACTAATAATTTTGCGTCGCAACGGCTTGGTCCCACGAGAAAACCGCGAATTTTCAATGGACGAGAGAGTCGCCGAAGCATGCGCCCAATCGGGCGCGGCTTGGCGTGTCTCTCTCATGGGCGCTTCGCGGTGCCTCTCGTGGGGGGCGCGTTGAGTTCGCGCCTCTTTTCATTTTTAGTCTGCGGTGAATAACTCTGGTTTGGCTTTTCACGTTTCCCGGAGTTAAATGAGAGCGAACCCTGAAGCAATCAAAGCGGATGTGTTGTCGTGAATTCCATAAATCAACAATTTTTTTATCGAAGCGGGCAACTTCGTGAGCGAGTGCCGTTGAAGAATGGTCGCAGGCACGGTGTTATCCGCGCATGGTACAAGAACGGCATTCGAGCTTCGGAAGAACGTTATCAAGATGGACTTCTCCATGGCGTCTGCCGACAGTGGGATGAATCGGGTCGTCTGCTCGGCAAAAACAAAATGGTTCACGGCACGGGCATTCAGCGTGCGTGGCACGACAACGGCAAACTCCAGATGGAAGTCTCGACTGTTCGCGGCGAGTTTTGCGGACGCAATCGAATCTGGCTGCGTGATGGCACGCTTCTTTCGGAACGATTCTATCTCCACGGCCAGGTTGTCAGCGCGGATACTTATCGGAAGGCGACGACAAAAGATAAGGGGTTGCCGAAGTTTCGCGGCAAACCGGTTAAGCTGCCGCATACGATTCGCGCGATACAGAAACACATTCAGAATTTGTTTGTGCGTTCGCTCTTGGAGAAACCAAATCAGAGTGAAGCATTGAAGTGGCTGTCGAAAAAAATCACCGTCAAAACTGTGCGTTCGCTCGGACGATTCAAACGCGAGAATGACGCCGCGAAATTCGTCAAGGCACTTTACCAAGCAGGCGCGGTTGAAGTGATCGTGCCCGACATCTACCGCAACAAGACGCGCGACCAGTTCTCGGATTGCTTGCTCGTTCAACTTCCCAAGAGTGCCACAAAGCGAAAAGCCATTCGCGAAGTTTGCGCGCAACTGCGGACACGCAAGCTCGGCGCAGTGCAGCCCGACGAGAATATTGGCGAGAGTCATTTGTATCTTTCGCTCGCTTGATTCAGAGGACGGCGAGGCAATCGCGCATTTCGCATTGCGTGAGAACACCGCACGCCGGGCGACCCTCCAGCAGACATTCACTAACCGCATCGCCCACCAGCTTTTCAACGGCATCGCGCATCGGCCGTGCGCCGAGCTTCGGGTGAAACCCTTTTCGCACGAGGAACGGCAGCGCGGACTTGTCCAAATCCAGCTTGTGACCGCGCGCCGCAAGAAACTCGATTTCGCGCGACAAGAATTTTTCCGCAATCTCCAATTGATGCTCGTAGCTCAAGCGGTGGAACACGAGCTTTTCGTTGACGCGCGCGAAGATTTCCGGGCGCAGAGTTTGTTGCGCTCGCGTGAGGACGTGGCGTTCGAGCGTGGCATCGTTGGAATGTTGCAGGCTCATCAATTCCGCCGAGCCGATGTTTGACGTGAGCCAGATGTAGAAGCCACTGAAGTCGAGCGTTTGACCCGTCGCAACAGTGATCCGCGCGGCGTCGAGCAGTTGCAGCAAAATGTCGAGCACGCGCGGATGCGCTTTCTCCGCTTCATCAAATAGCAGCGACCCTTCTGCCGCACGTTCGCGTACACCGCCGAGATAACCGACTTCGCCCAGCCGCGCGCCGAGCAACAAACCAAGTGCCTCTTGGTTTTGAAATTCGCTCATGTCGAAGCGAAACAATTTTCCCGCGCCGAAGATTTGATTCGTCATCACGATGACCGTTTCCGTTTTCCCGACGCCGGTTGGCCCAAGCAAAAGAAAGCTTCCGCGCGGACGACCGGGCTTGGTGAGTCCGAGTTCGCCCCGCCGCACAGCGGAAGTGATTCGCGGCAACGCGTGGGACTGACCACGGATTTCGCGAGGCAACAGCGTGGTCAGTTCGTGGAGTTTGGTGAGCTTCGTCGAGTCGGTTGTTTTGTCCATCCCTTACCCATAGCAAGGACTTCATCGCATTTTGTGTATCACATACATCTTCGCTCCCCGCGCTTGTGAGATTGTGACCGCGTGTTCGGCGGAAAAGCCGCTGACGGAAAGAAAGCAAAAATCATTAACGCTATGAAGCTCACCAAGAAAATTGTAATCAAAGTCCAATCACGGCTGCCGTCGCTCCTCACGGTCGCCGCCATCCTCATCCTCAACACCCTGTCTGCGTCCGCGCAGGCATTCAACTCGACCGAACTCAAGACTGGCATCAGCAACAGTCTCGCCGTGATTATGATGTTCGGTTTCGTCCTCGGCATCGCCTGTGTCATCTACGGCGGCTTTGCCATTCGTCGTGGCGACGTTGACCAGGGCAAGATGTCCATCATCGGCGGCGCAATCATCGCCGCTGCCCCGGCAGTCATCTTTGCGTTCTACAAAATCTTCGGCCTCGACGCGAACAGCGCCGTCGGCATCGGCAATTTCTGAACTTACCAAACAGCCTGCCACACATCCCGCCACCACCCGCCCCGAGCTGCCATGAAAACAGACCTTCGCTTCACCGACACTAATGCCGCTTCCGACTCCAAAGGTCGGACATGGGGCTTGGAAGGTGGTTTGTTCTGGTGGCTCGTGGGCGGCGCCGGCGTGGGCATCACTGTGTTTTTCGTTTCCCTCGCCATTCTCAATTCGTCGCTGCTGACTTCGTTTGGTGTTGCGCTCATTCCGGTGGGGCTTTGTCTCGCTTACATCTTCGGACTGCGGCAGGGAAAGCCGCCCGGCTACGACCGTGATTGTTTCCAGCATTGGACTTCGGGCAGCGGGTTTGCCCCGGAGGTTCAGACGGCCCGTAATTTCAGTCACCCGCTTTTGGAGGAACAACCATGAGTGCAGATGAATTCAAGGCCATAGAAAGCCAGCGCCAGGCATTGCAAGGCAGCCGAATCCGCCTTGCGAACGGGATTACACACCGATGGATTCGGCAGCAACGCACGCGCGCACATGGAACGTGCGCTGGCCCACGTTCGCGAAGCCTATGTCGCCATCAATGAAGCCACCAAAAACGTGCGAACGGTTCACCAACTGGTTGACGACCTAAACCGCATCCAGCAGGCGATGGACGAATTCCAACGTCAGCAACCCAAATCCATCCGCATTTGACCTATGCCTGAACGTGCGCCCAACGGTTTCTTTGTCCGCGACATGATGGTTTTCAACCATCTCCGGCGCGGCGGTTATGTGTCGAAAGGATTCATCTTTGAAGCACCCGACCTCACGAACAGCCCTGCCGCTGACCTGAATGATTTCCAAGATCAACTCTGTCTCCTGCTGGCGTCTCTCCACGAACACCAGCGGCTGCAAGTGCAATACTTCTGCGATTCCGATTACAAGGGGGAATTGCTGCGTTACCAGCAGGAGACGGAGAAGTTTTCCAACGTCTGGACAAAGCGCGCCCGCAACGAGCGATTCTCGCGCTACTGGCAGGCCATGTCGGAACGCAAACTCCGCCGCCAGCGCGTCATCTTCTACATCTCGCGTTCGCTCGAAAATGTGCCGACCGCGTTTCAGACCGTCGCTGCCCGTCGCGACTACTACAACACGTTGCTCGACCAACTCGAAACGGAGTTTGAGCACATCCACCGATTGCTTTTAGAAATCTTCGGTTCGGGCGGCGCGCGGGTTTTGCCCATGTCCAACCTCGACCATTTCCGGCACTACAAGCGTTTCCTCAATCCGTCACTCAACGACCGTTTTGATTTTGACCCGGCAGACGGATTCGCGTCCGACCTTTCGATTCAGGAAAATTGCTGGCACAGCGAGGGCAACGGCCAAAACGATTTTGGCTTCTTCCTCGACGGCCACTACCACTCGCTCATCGTCCTGACTCGCTGGCCGCGCACGACGTATCCAGGAATCATTCAACGCCTCACTAATCTCCGGCTGCTCGACTTCACCATCACCGTGAATGTTGATCCGCTCCCAATTTCGCAGGAGATCAACAAAGAGGAAAAGGAACACGACCGCGTGGCCGGCGACTACGCCAGCGAAAAGAAAATCTCGCTGCTGACCGTGATGGAGAAGAAGCAGAAGAAAATCCACGCGCTGATGCAAGGGCAGACGATTCCATTCCACGCGATGTTCGCCATCCGCGTTTGGGACAAGACCCGTGACGGCCTCAACGCCAAGTCAGGCGCAATCAAAAACGCGATCAACTCAATGAACGCGGCGCAATACTTCGAGAGCAATCTGCCCAGCACGTCGAAGAACATCTTTTACCAGACGTGGCCTGGCTGGACATGGGGACGCTACGAATACCGCAAACTTTATTCGGAGCATCGCTTCCTGGCGGACATGCTCCCGGTCACCAGCACCTTCACCGGACATCTCGCGGGCGCAGAAGCAATTTACGACGGCCCGCACAACAACCTGGTCGGCATCGAAACTTTCTCCGGCTCGGTGGACAACAAATCTCCACAGCACGCCGTTTTGCTCGGCATGTCGGGCGCTGGGAAGTCCGTCACCGTTTGCGACCTCCTCACGCAGACCGAGGGCTATTTCGGTTACACCGTCATCATCGAAGAAGGGCTTTCCTACGGCATTTACACCGCGACCGTCGAGGAAGGCGCGCGGCCCATCATCATTCATCCCGACGGCGACCTGACGATCAATTACCTCGACACCAAGGGGCTTCCGCTCACGCCAGATCATTTGTCCGCCGCGACCGCGCTCGTCGCACGGATGATTGGAACTTCGTCGCAGGAGGACAAACAGATGCTTCGGCAGGCGCAAATCGCCAAATACCTTAACCTGCTTTACGAAGATGCGTTTCAAGACTGGCAGAAGAAACGTCACGACCAGTTGCTCGACATCGCCCGACACGCGCTCGCGTTGCAACAATTCCGTGCCGAGAAAATGCCGCCCGGCGCAACGAGCCTCGAAACTTTTGCGGACTTCCGCGACTGGAAGGCGAGCCACCCCGACGAGGCCGAGAGTTATCAGCGCAAATTCGACGAAGCCGCCGCGCTGAAGTTTCTCAAAGAACCCAAAACCAGCAAGGAAGTCCGCAACCTCGCGTTCGCCCACTTCACGCCCGAAGAATTCCCGACGCATCGGATGTTGCAGGAATTGATGATGCTCGACCCGATGGGCGCGGAGCGCGACCAAATCATGGAGATTGCAACGCTCATACTGCCGTGGTGTCGCGACGGCAACTACGGCTGCTTGTTCGACGGCACGAGCAACCTCTCGCTCACCGGCAAAATCGCGCACTTCGAGTTGGGCTACATCCCGGAATCGGCGAAGGAATTGAAGGCCGCAGCGGGTTTCCTTATCACCAACCATGCGCGCAAGCATATCATGACGCTGCCACGCGCCATCCGTAAGCGGAACGTCTATGAGGAAGTCGCCCGCTTCCTCGACATCCCAGGTGGACAGGAAATCGTGCAGGAGAGCTACGCCCAGCTTCGCAAGTTCAACTGCTGGAACATCTCCATCGTGCAGCAGTATGCGCGGTTCAAGCAGTCGCGCATCCGCTCGGCCGTATTCGGAAACTCACGCCAGTTTTTCATCATGCGGCAGAACGACCGCGCCGACTTGGAGGACATGGGCAAAGACATCGCGCTGCCCGAAGTGACGCAGCACGCGATTATGAATTACCCGCTGCCCGACCACCAAACCGGCCAGAAGTATTCGCCGTTCACCTACCTGCACACCGACGCCACGCGGAATATGTGCGGCACGGTCCACAACGTCTCGTCAGCGGAAATGCTCTACTGCTCAAGTTCCAGCGGCGAACACTTCGACCGCCGCGCCCGCGAGCTTCGCCAATGTCCGAGCATCATCGAGGGCATCATCCTAAACGCCAATCGCCCAGCGGAAAAAGAATCCACGAACCACTAACAATTATGAAAAACAAATTCACACTCTCAATACTCGCCGTTCTCGTCGTCGGCTTGTTCACGGGTTGCGCCCTCACTCGGCCCATCAGCGACACCGCGCTCGGCGCAGGCGGCGCGTATCTCGGCAACAAACTTTCCAACGGTGATCCTCTCGCCACCGCCGCTGGCGCTGCGGGTGGTGTGATATTGAGCGAAACTCTCAATTACGCCGCCAAGAAACAATCCGACAAGGCTTACGCCGCTGGTTACGACAAGGGCAAGAGCGACACTGTGAAACAACAGTTTTGGCTCTACGTCGCCATGCAGAAGCAGCGCAATCAGGTCGCCAATGTCCGCCTTTACCCCGTGAAGTTGCCCGAACAGCGAATTGACGGGGTGACGTTCCAACCATCAACAAAATTCCTCCGCATTGAGGAATAGCAGGCCGTGCCTGCAACCACAGAAAGAAAGGAAAACACACCATGAAAAAGCTCATCGCACTCGCGCTCGTCACGGTCGGACTCACCATCTCCGCCCGCGCTCAATGGGTCGTTTATGACCCAATCAACAACGTGCAGCAGATTCTCGCGGCTGCCGAGGACATCGCGAAATACATCGAGATGATCAACAACCAGGTGCAGCAGATTCAATCGCTCAAAGACCAGTTGACCGAATTCAAGCACTACGAAGACCTTTTCGGCGACCCGAAAAGCGTTCTGCTCTCCACCGTTAAACCATTGACCGACGACTTGCGGAAAACCGAACTCGGTCAAACGCTGACGACTCTCGAAGGCACGGTCAGCGCAAGCCAGGCCATGCTCTACAACGCGGGCGGTTTATTCCAAAGCATCGGCACGACGTTCACCACGCCGGACGGCCAGACCATCACACGGCAACAGAACGCGTTTAAGCCGGTCGCCGCAGTGCAGAAAACGACGGACAATTATTTGGCCGTCTCCACCGATGCAACGGCACGACGCATCGCGCTGAAAGAACAAATCGCCGCAACGACTGATGCGCTAAAGAAGGCGACAACCGACGCTGAGGTTCAGAAACTGACTGGCGTTCTCATCGGCCTTTCGTCGGCGCTCAACAACACGGACTACGAAATCAATCAGGCCACGACTTCCGCCGTGGTGCAGGACATCGCCAACCGCAACGACGCCCATCGTCAGATCGAAGCGAAGAAGGAGCAACAGCACGCCGAGTTCACCGAGGCCGTGCAGAAGTATGGGCAGAAGTTTCGCCTGATGAACGCGCCCACGGCGTTCCCGACTCCCTAATCGCAACCTCAAATCGTCCCGACGTATGGCCACATTTGAAAGTCTCTTTCCGACGTTTCTGCAAAAGTGCGCGGAGCTGCACGAGTTGCTGCGCATCGTGGCTTTCATGTTGTTCATCGTCGGGACGATCCTGTTCGTCGTCCACGGATTCAGCGGCAAGACGCTCATGCTCCACATGGTCCGGCTTTTCATCCTGACCGCGTTGCTCGTGATGCTCCCGCAATGGGGCAACCAAGTTCAATCGCTTGTGCAAACTTCCATCCTGAACGGGCTGGGTGTTGATCCGTCAAATGTTCAAGACCAATACAACAATCTCCTCGTCATCAAACGCGACACGGGCAGCGACCATTCGTGGTGGGATATTCTCGGCGACTTGAGCGGCTTCACGGTCGAAATCCTCATCTCCGGCGTTCTTTGGTTGGTGGGAGAGTTCGCATCCTTGCTCATTTTTTGGGCCTATATCATTCAGAAGTTCATTCTGTTTTCCAGCTACGCCTTGTCGCCGTTGCTCATCGGATTCATGGCGATTCGGCCACTGCGCTCCGTCGGTGGTCGCTACTTGATGAACATCGTCGGCGTTCTTCTCTGGCCGCTCGGTTGGGCCGTCGCCGCGCTCATCACCCAGGGGATTCTCGATTTCATGACCGACCCGTCGTTCAAATACATTGACCCCACCGCAACGATTTACTCGTTACAAGCTACGGTCGGTGTCGTTGTAGTCGCGTTCTGGATTGTGTTCAGCACCATCGCCGCGCCGCTCGTCATCCAAAAAGTTCTCAACCACGGCACACTCGCTGGCAGCCAGCTTTTGGCCGGAGCAGCCAGCAGCTTTCTCCAAACCGCCGCCACCACCGCAGGCGCAGCCGCCGTCGCGTCCACCACCGGCGTTCCGTTTGCCACGGTGGGCGCGGCGGGCATGGCCGCAGTTTTGAGCACGCTCTCGACGGCAGGCGGACACGGCAGCGCCGGCGCAATCATCATCGCTGGCTCTGGCCTTCCGCCGCGCTCTGCTCGCGGTCGTCCGGGTGACGACATTACCGGCGATAAATCCGTCCGTGATCTCATCTCCAAAGGCAAAGGCAACTACTACTGAAATCTATGGAAACCACCGAACTTCAACCGCGTGAAACAGCAACCGGAAATGGCGTGACGCCTCTCCCCGCCCGGAAGCGTTTTGACCCAACCCAACTTTTCGCGCAGCGCGACCGCTTGCCGTGGTTCTGGTTTTTTGTCGCCGTTGCCGTGTCCGTTCTGGCCGCTCTCGACCGCTACCACATCATTGAACAGTTCAAGCAGCGCGAGCGCGTCGTCATCATTGATCCGGCGCAGACGTATTACATCAGCCCGCTGCTGCAATTTCAGGAGGCGAAAGATTTGCACGTCCAGCAAGCGGAACTTGCCGCAATAACACTTCTCGAACGCAATCCGAAGGACTTCGATCATCCTGATTTGTTGCGTCAGGTGTTCCTGAAATCCGCGCTGCAAAAAGCGCAGGACCAACGCACGCGCGAGGCGGTTGAGTTTCGGGCCAAGCAACTTCACCAGAAACCGGAGATTGCGAAGATAGACATTCTCGCCACGCGCGAGAACGAGGTGCTGGCGACAGTTTCCGGTCAAGTGATCCGCACCGGCATTTTTCAGGAGAAAGCTTTCAACGAGGCGTTCAACTTCAAATTGAGTCTCCGGTTGATCCGCAACCCCAACATGGCTGCCAACGGTCGTTTCCCCACCGCTGTCGGCGACTTCAAATATGAAATCACAAATTAGCGTTTTCCTTTTGGCCGCAACCGTCGCGTTCGCTGCTACGCCCGAATCCATTCAGCGCATCACGCTCGACGAGCGCGCTGTCCTCACCGTGCCCGTCTCAACGAACCACGTCACGACCATCAGTTTCCCCGGCCCCATCGCGGCGATTGATGCCGTAGGCGTGACCGCTGACGGGAAGACGCCAGGACAATTCCAATTGGCGCACACGAAAGGTTCGTCGTTCGTGTCCGTTCGCGCGCTCGCGCGCAAGGCGGCGACGAACCTGAACATCCGATGGAACAAGCGCACCTATGTTTTCGAGTTGGTCGAGAGCGACACGCCGGTTCTGGCGCTCAATCTCGAAGATCGAGCGGCGATGGAAACCGTCCAGCCCGCGCCGCTTGTCACGCCAGCCCGATTACTCGCGTTGCTGGACAAGGCAAAAGCTTTTCAACTGCTAAAGCAGCAGCACTCGGAAGCGGTCGCCGATGCCGAAGCGAGGACGTTCGGGGACGAACCCCAAGTGACTGACCTAAATGACTACGAAATCCGCGTTGAGGAAGTGATTCGTTTTAACGTGGACGACACACTCGTTTTCCACGTCGTGTTGCGGAACAAATCGGACAAGGAGGTTCGTTATCTGCCGGAGAGTTTCGTCGTGCGCGTTGGTAACCGGCTATACTACCAGTCCATCAGCGACGCGCCGGGCGTGCTGCCGCCGTGCGCCGCCAGCACGGTCTATTTCGCCATCACCGGCACGCCGGATGGTGGACGAAACGAGTTGTCGTTGAAGAACGAATTCAGCGTTCTGGTCACGCGAACTTCACCGTCCCCGCCCGCTGTCACTGTCACCAATGCTCCGGTCATTCATGTGCAACCCGCTCGTTCTCCCAAAGGCCAGCCATGAAACCGCGCGACTTCCTCAATTTCTTCAAGACCAAGAGCGGCAAGCTGGTGTTGTTCGTGGCCGTCTTTGGCGGCGGCTTGTTGCTGTTCAGTGCGCTGCGCAACAAATCCGGCAACGGGGACGACATGGATGTTCGCGTCTCTCGCTCGCAGACGAACATGACGGACAAGCCGCAGGTCGTGCAAACAGTCGTGCGACCGATGCAGCCATTTTACCTGCCGACATTGAAGCCAGAGCCACAGCCGCTGCCCGCGACCAACCAAATCCCGAAAGTTCCCGTTGAGCATCGTTCGCAAGACGCCGCCCCCGCGCCGCTCCCGTCTATCAGCCTGTTTGGTGACAGCACTGCTGGCGTCGTCGAAGCAAAGACGGTGAGTTTTACTTACGCGCCATTTGGTCGGCTCATCCCTTGTGAAACTGTAATCACGGTTGATTCGGCTTCGATTAAGACGCCCATCGTCGGCCTCGTCACTGAGAACATTTATCACGCGGGCAGATTGGTGATCCCGGCAGGAACGGAGGTTCATGGCACGGCGGAGACTGACCGCCATCGCGAACGCATTTCCAGCGGCAACAGTTGGACGCTCGTTTGGCAAACGGGCGAGGAGCTTCACCTTAAAGCTCTCGCCCTTGACCGCGAGTTTTCCGGCGACCAGGAAGGTTGGGGCATCACGGACGGCAGCGCCGGATTGCGTGGCCGCGTCATCAAGTCGGATGACATGGCGGACATAAAACTTTTCGCAGCGACGTTTCTCTCCGGGGCAGCCGGGGCTTTAACCGAGAAACAACAAACTGTCTTTGGCCCGATCAATAGCCCTTCACTGGCTAACGCGCCATTTGAAGGCGCGCAAAAAGTTCTCTCGATTTACGCGCAGCGGATATACGAAGCAATTCAGAAGGACGGTTTCTACGTCCGCGTGCCGAGCGGAAAGCAATTCTACCTTTACGTCGTCCAAACGATTGACCGTGCTGACGCCACAGTTGCCGGTTCAGCAAAAGCGTTCGCAGAAGAAGACAAGTCCGCGCCAACGCCTTTGCCAGCTTTTACTAAATCACCCTCAACACCCCCGTTCCAGCCATGAAATATCTCGCACTTATCCCGCTCGTGTTCGTCGCTTCGTGCGCTTCGCGCCCGCAGCTCGTCGTCCGTCCCGCGCCGCCCGCAGCCGTCGAGCCGGTCGAGGCCGTGCGGTATTCGGAAGTAGTCCGCGCTTACTACGTCGGGCGCTTCGTTGACCCGAATCATCCCGAAACGATGAACGAGCAGCACCCCATTTATCGCATTGAAACTTCTGCGCGATGGAATCTGCACCCAGGTCCGGCGAACACGGTCAATCTATTGAATCCGCCACCTGACGCGGCGTTCGCGCCGCCGCCTACGAATGATGCCGTGATCGCCGAGATCAATCGGCAGCGCGAGGCGACCGAGCGTGTGATGTCGGAAGCGGTGCGGCTTTCTCGTTCTTACGAGGAGTTGCAGAACATTTTCTCCCAAATGAAAACCGTCGCGCGCAACAACGCGCTTCTCGGCGCACGGGTCGCCGACACGGAGCAGCGGGTCACGGATTTTGGGAAGGAGCTTGAGAAACTTACAACTACGCCGACGGCACAGACGAACGACATCCCCGCGTTCGTTCCCGAACCGCCCGACGCGCCCAAACCATGAACACACTTTGCCGGAGCAGGGCAGATTCACCGCCTTGCTTTGGCGAACACGGCAAATGCCGCGCAACAAAAACAACAAACAAAAAGTTATGAGCAAACTGAAACCATCCGCGCCACCGAGCGCCAGCGGCGCTGCCGCACCCGCCGACCAGCCCACTTTCCGGAGCAACCCGGAAGTGGATGCCAAGATTGATACCTACATCAAGGACAACCCGAAGTATTGGAGCTACGTCCAAGCCATGCCCCGGGAACGGCTCGAACGCTCTGTCGTCTTGAACGAAGTGCGCGAACTCGACCGCCAGCAGCGCATTCGGGAAGGTGTCCTAAAACAAATCAATCGGAATCCCGAAATGAAGCGGGCTTACGAACTTCTGGTGAAGGACCTGCCGGAAGACCAGAAGGAGGGCGTCATCGCCCAAATCGGGCGCACCGCCAGGCGCGCGGTTGCCCGCGTGCAAGGCCAGCAACAAACCAAAGGGGAGGCTGTCACTGCTTGAAACCGCCGTCGCGCCCCGGCTTGATTTTCCAAGCCGGGGACACGGCGGTTACGCCTTGCAGCCGCTTGCGAAATTTGTTTCCCAAGCGCATACTCGACGCAAGATATTCCTAGCATGGAACTTGCTTGTTTGGGTAGTTGCTGCAAGGAATCAAAACAAGCCTTGCAGAATAGTATGGAACACCCGGTTGTTTATGTCGCCCGTGTGACCAAGTTCTTGGATCATTTGATTCAAGAGCATGGGGAGTATCTTTTCGTCGGTTTTGTCTTCCTCTGTCTCCTCATCATCACCTGGATTGTTGTGCGCCGTCGCAAACGTCCGGTCAATGACGTTCCGGTTGTGATTCTCCCGTTAGGCAATGCACCAAAGCGCGAGCCTGATCCTGAGCCACCGCCTTTCGAGGAACATTGTGACAATTAACCCACCAACCACTACGCAACACTGGTTTGTTTCAACTCACCTGGGCTTTCCTGTTGTTCCCACCATGAAGCAATGCCCATGACGACTGGAGGCGCGGATGCACCGCGACGAAAATATTATTGGCCAAAACGTCGCAAAGTTTCGTTACCAACGCAGTTGGACTCAGGACGAACTTGTCGGAAAGCTACAGCTACTGGGGTGCTACATGACCCGCGACATTCTCGCCAACATCGAAACTCAACGCGGCCCGGTGAACGATAAGCAAATCGAGTTTTTTGCCGAGGTCTTTCGCGTGAAAGAAGGAGACTTGTTCCCGGCCAAGCGCCGCTTGAATGGCGGCATTGTTGGTTTGGCTATGCAAATCGTGACCCGTCGTCGGCGCAGCCCGTCTGGTCGCCGACGAAAGCAAGCGCATCTTGCCAAACTTGGAAAAAAATAGAAAGTTCTCATGGCTGCCCGGCGAAACAATTCAAATTCAGATGGGCAGCTAGACCTTTTCTCAACACAAAGGCCGACGAATGACACCATTGACGCAATACGGCCGGATGGCCGAGAAACACTGGCGCGAACACCATCCGAAGATGGTGCGCGAACTGGAACAGATGGGCCGCCTGCATCAAATGCTTCTGGAAGCGGAGGAAAAGACGAAGGACGAAATGGCCACGCTGCGAACGGATTTGATGCAAAAGGGATCAACGGCGCAACAAGCCCAGACGCAGGCGTGGGAAATGGTGCGGGAAAAATACATCCTGCTCCCGCCCGAAGAATAGCCAAGCGTCATCGGGAGGAATCTCCGAAAAATCTAAACGCCTACCGTATCACCGAGGCCGACCGGTTGGGCGATGGCGGGCCAAAGCAGAAGTTCCAACAGAATCTCAAAGCCATTCAAACGCTCCGGTTGCTGGATGCCGAGGAGCGTCCGGCGACTGAAAAAGAAAAGGCCGCGCTCGTCAAATACGTCGGCTGGGGCGCAATGCCCCAGGTCTTCGACGTGGACAGCGCGGACTGGCGCAAAGAGCAAATCCAGCTTTCCGAAATCCTGTCCGATGAAGAGCATCGTTCCGCCCGTGCCACCACGCTGAACGCTCATTACACCGCGCCGACCATCATCAATGCGATGTATCGAGGCATCGAGCGGTTTGGTTTCAAGGGCGGGCGAGTGCTTGAACCCGCGTGCGGCATCGGTCACTTCGTCGGTATCATGCCGGAAGATATGCTCCGCCGTTCGACGGTCACCGGCATCGAAATTGATCCGTTGACCGCCCGCATCGCCAAGGCGCTTTATCCCGACGCGGACATCCGCGCCCAACCGTTCGAGCAGACCAAACTCGCTGATGGATTTTATGACCTCGCCGTTTCCAACGTCCCGTTCGGCGATTACACCGTTCACGACCCGCGCTGGAACAATTACAAATTTTCCATCCACGATTATTTTTTCGCGGCGGCTTTGGAAAAAGTCCGCCCCGGCGGCCTGATGATGTTCATCACGTCGCGGGGCACGATGGACAAATTAGATTCAACATTGCGCGAACTGCTCTCCACGCGCACGGAGTTGCTGGGCGCGATCCGGCTGCCAAACGACGCTTTCAAAAAGAACGCGGGCACGGAAGTCACAACCGACATCGTGATGCTTCGGCGGCTGCGCCCCGGCGAAGCGCCCACCGGCCCGGCATGGAAGGAAACCGCCAGCCATGCCAGCGATAGCGGCGAGGACTTCACCATCAACGAATACTTTGCCGCGCGACCGGAAATGATGCTGGGCAAAATGCGCCTCGCCGGTGGGATGTATGGCGGCAACGACCCGACGCTTGAACCTGACGGTCGCAAACTGGCGGACGCACTGGCTCAAGCCATCGAGAAATTACCGCAAGGCATCTACGAGGCACAGGCACAAAAAGTCGCTGAGCAATCACTGGAAGAAGCCATTCCCGCACCGGATTTCATCAAGCCCAACGCCTTCTGTCTGCACGATGGCATGGTTTGCATTCGTGAAGATGCTGTTCTGCGCCCACTCACAGACATGCCAGCCGAGGCCCGCTCACGCATCCGTCATTTGATTCCAGTGCGCGATGCCGTCCGTGATTGTCTGCGGTCGCAGATGGACGGCAGTGCTGATGAACGTGTCGTCGAGGCGCGGCAACAACTTAATCAGGCTTACGACCGTTTTGTCGGGCGCTTTGGTCCGGTGAATCTCCGGGCCAACCAGCGCGCTTTTGATGGCGACCCCGATTTGCCGTTGCTCCTCTCGCTCGAAAATTACAACGACGAAACGAAACGGGCGACCAAGGCCACCATTTTTACCGAGCGCACGATTCATCACCGGCAGCCGGTCGAATCCGTGGCCACGCCAAAGGAGGCGTTGCTCGTCACGTTAAACGAACACGGTCACGTTGACCTCGACCACATGGCCGATTTACTCAACAAGCCAGTGGCGGAGTATTTGCCCGACTTGAAGGGACTCATCTTTCTGAACCCGCAGTCGAACCAATGGGAGACTGACGACCAGTATCTCTCCGGCAACGTGCGGGAAAAACTATCCGTCGCGGATGCAGCGGCAGTGACCGACCCGCGTTTTGCCGAGAATGTCGATGCGTTAAAATCCGTCCAGCCCGCAGACTTGGCGGCGACAGAAATTGATGTGCGGCTTGGTGCAGCCTGGTTGCCGCCGGAGGACGTGCAGGAGTTCACGAATAAATTGCTCAACATCCCGTCCGGGGTGGACATCGGCCACATCCACGCGCTCGGCGCGTGGCACATCAGCGCGAATTGGGAAGCGAAAGGTGCGACCGCCAACACGACGGATTGGGGGACTGACCGCTACACCGCGCTTGAACTCATTGAGGACGCGCTGAATCTCAAAACGCCCACCGTGTATGACACCGTGGACAAAAAGCCCGTCGTCAACGCGCAGTCAACCGAAGCCGCGCGCGAAAAACAGGAACGCATCAAGGAACGGTTCAAAGAATGGGTGTGGTCGGATGATTCGCGGCGCGAGCGGTTGTGCCGCCTTTACAACGACACGTTCAATCACACGCGCGTCCGCACGTTCAACGGCGATCACCTGACGTTGCCCGGCGCGAGCGGGGCGATTCAACTTCACTCACATCAAAAGGCCGGAGTCTGGCGCATTTTGCAGACACCAAACACGCTGCTTGCCCACGTCGTCGGTGCGGGCAAAACCTACACAA
>JBDSYB010000040.1:0-13941 GCA_039925885.1 Verrucomicrobiota bacterium | reverse complement strand
GATCATAGAACGGCGCGATATTCTTCTTCCGTCAATCCTTTAACACGTCCGGTAGCGATGTCCTCAATCCGCCGAACACCTTTCACTGCTTCATCGAAAATGATTCGCTCACAAGCTGTGCGCATTTCATCCGGTGAATAAAGGTTGAACGGTCCATCAGCAGCTTTCAACAATTCTGCTTCCAGTTCCGGGCTGTCCGCTTCCCAAATCGAGAGAAGCATTCGGTTCGAGTATCACCTGTTTATCGCCTTTCGTGATGACAACCAATTCCCCGCAGCAAGCCGCATCGAAAAGCTGACTAAGCTGATCCTGCGCCTGACTGATGGAAATTGCTTTCATCGCTGAATGTTATTATTAGCGAACCTTTGGGGCAAGCGACTTCATTTTTTCTCACTCGACTTCGCCGCCGCTTCCGCCGTGTTCGCCACATATTTTTCCAAACGCACTTTTTGCTGGGGCGTGAGATCGAGTTTCAAGGCGTCCACGTAGCATTGATGCGAGGATGCCGGTTTGCCCTGCGCCCAATAAACGTCGCCAAGTTTTTCCAAAAGAATGGCGCTTTTCTTAGTCGTTGGCTCCGCTTCGAGGTAAGCGACAACCTCCGTCAGCTTGAATCCTTGTGCGATGTTCAGGTCCACAATTCGCAAGTGCGACCACTCGATTAATTTGCTTTTTCGCGCGAGCAAGTCTTCGTGAAGTTCCTGATGTTTTCTCCTGAACGGACGGTAAAGCGGGTCGCCAACTATCGTGGTTTGCCAAGAGAGCGCTGCCTGGGAAGCATAGGCGGCTTCACCAAAACTAAAGCCAAAAAACATGATGCGCGCGAAAAACGTCCCCACGTCAGGGGTTCCCGATAAATAAGGTTCATCAACACACCCCATCGTCGCCGTGACACCACTGGCCAGCATTGGACCGACCCAAAATTTATTGGTGCTGCGAAGGTCGGCGGCGCTGAATGAATGGAGATGATACCCGATCGCACCGGGCATCCATTCGACATTTGGTTTTGTGAAAGGGCCGGAAGCATCCTGATCATACCATCCCGCATAAAAGGCAATCTGGCTCATCGGAAAATCGACGGGAAAGGTTTCCGGTTTGGTGTCCATTTCAATGTCGTAACCAAATTTAGCCGTCACGTCCGCGGCAGCCCGGATCCAATCGTCGCCAATTTTATATTCATTAGTCATGCCGCGAACATCGAAATATCCGCGACCCCAAAGGCCGTTTGTTTCGGCTTGCATCGCTTTGTCCACCAAGCCGCGAGCGATGGCAGCGGTCGGGCCATCCAATCGCGCTACCATCAAAATTCCATTGGTCGGATGGAGCATGGAGGCATTGGTAATGGCATAGAGCGGGTTGCCAATCGGCCCCGCAAAAGTGCGTCTGGCATCCTTGAAAGGCAGGAGCGCTAACTCAGAATCCACGGCCGCTTCATTCCGGCGTAATTCAGCTTTTAATTTCTCGGATTCCGGCTCAATCAAACCGTTATCGCGAAGAATTTTTGAAGGCACTCCAAAACACAACAAGGCGTAGCGAATTTTAGCCGATTTCAATTTTGGATTGAGCGCGGTGTTTTTTTCTTTGGTCGAGGAAGTGTCATTTCCATAAACAAAAAGTTTTTTGCTTTCGAGAAATTTGAGGAGGGGCTTTTCCAGGTCGTTGCGATATTCGGCGCGGCTCATCGCTTCTCCGACTGGAAGCTTGAATCCGATGACTTGGTTCGCCGGAACCTTTCGCCGTTCGGCATAGTGAAGCGCTACCTCTTTTGACTCGGGCAATTGCGAATTATAAACCACGACGACAGCTTCGCCCGATTCAATCGCTCCCGAATCAAAGGCCAAAAAAATCGCCGCTAAAAATATGGTTTTCTTCATTGTTCCCGTGCTCTTTCTGTTTCTACCCGAGTTTAACCTGCAATCCATCATACGCCAGTTCGACGCTGGGCGGCAGTTCTGCTTGCGCGACATCATGATCGTAATCGTGCGTCAAATGCGTCAAAAAAGTTTTGCCCGCGCCAATGCGGCGCGCCGTGGTCAGCGCCTCATCCAGACACATGTGAGTAGGATGCGGATCGCGTCGCAACGCATCAAGCACGGCAATTTCCACGCCTTGAATTTCCGTGATGACTGCGGCGGGAACTTCTTTGCAATCGCTCATATAAGCGAGACGTTTTTTTCCGTCTTGAGTAAAAAGGTAGCCGTTGGTCTCAGTGCGACCATGCGGTAAAACGAAAGGCGTAATTACCAAATCTCCCAATTGAAATGGTCCATCAATAATTCTTGGCTCGGGAATAAAATACCCTTTAGGGATCGTCCCCCCGTGAAAAGCATAAGCAAAGACTCGTTTCAAATCGGTCATCGTCGCGGCATTCGCGTAAATTGGCAGCGCTTTGCCACCGAGCAAATCGCAGAAGCGCCGACAATCATCTAAACCCATAACGTGGTCAGCGTGGGAATGGGTGAAAACCACCGCGTCCAGCCAGCGAATATTTTCGCGCAAAATTTGAATGCGAAATTCGGGAGTCGTATCCACCACGAACTTTACTTTTTCCGTCGCGACGTAAATCGAAGGGCGCGTCCGATGGTTTTTGGGGTTCGCCAGAAATTCTGCCGGATATTCTTTACCGATGATGGGAACGCCCTGTGAAGTTCCGCTACCGAGAAACGTGAATGAAAATGACATTTAAAACTTTCTAAAAAATTTTATCGAAGTCGGCGTGGCTTCGGATCCAGAACCAGACAGTCGTGTTTCCCATTCGCCGGCCGACGACCCGATATTTCAAACTAATTCTTGCCGAGAAAAAATCATCATCACCGTGCAGTGGTTTGAAGTTCAAAGAAGGATGATCAGGATTAACCAAAAACTTCTCGAAGGCTTTTCGAGCGGCCAATTGAATCTCTTTTGGCAGCGAATAAAAAAGCTGCCAAAACTCTGGGTTGGTTCTTGAAATCACATTCGATCCAGATCCAGTGGTTCATCTTTTCCTTCACGGATTAGTTTTTCGATGCGTTTTCGAACAACTTCCAATTTTGATCGCGGTCGCGGATCATTAATGATTCGTTCCCATTCCGCATCGCCATCCAGTTCCGCTTCTTTCGCGGTATTTTTCTCAGCGAGCGAACGGGCGAAATCCAAAAGTTCAGCGGCTTTGCGCGGCGGCAGGGATTGTGAAATGCGAGTGATTTCTTCGACGGCGCTTTTCATTGGCGAAAGATAACAAACTATCACGCCAGCAGCAAGGGGGAGCGCAGACGTCTCGTCTGCGAGGAGCAAATTGGACGAATAGACCCACGCAGGCGGGACGCCCGCGCTCCTGATCTTCGGAAAAAACTCTTTCCCAACTTTCGTGAAGCCGCCAAAATTGGCGCAAAGAAATAAATGCTGACGACATTGCGCATAAAAAACCTGGCGTTGGTTTCTGACCTGACGCTGGAATTGCAACCGGGTTTTAACGCGATCACCGGCGAAACTGGCGCGGGAAAATCGATCATCATCGGCGCGTTGAATCTTGTGCTGGGCGAGCGGGCTGATCGTGCGCTCATCCGCAGCGGATGCGATTCGTGTTCGGTCGAAGCCGTTTTTGAAACGAAACAAATCCGCGCGCCGCTGGCGTCTTTTTTGCAGGAGAACGGCTTGGAACCTGGCGATGAAAATGAACTTGTTATCAAAAGAAGTTTTTCGGCCAACGGAACCAATCGCCAGTTCGTCAATGGTTCACCTACCACTCTTAACGTTTTGGCTGCGATAGGAGAAGGGCTTGTCGATATGCACGGGCCGCACGACCATCAGTCCCTGCTCTACCCGGCAAAACAGCTTTTAATTCTCGATGCTTTTGGCGGCCTGGAAAAATTGCGCGCGAGATTCTTGACGATTGTGCAGAGCCGCTCCCTTCTTGAAACGGAAAAATCCAAATTGATCGTTGATGAAAAAACTTACGCGCAGCAACTCGATTTGCTTCGCTTTCAAGTGCAGGAAATATTTTCGGCCAGATTACAGGTTGAAGAAGAAACCGAATTGGCGCAGGAACATCGCCGCGCGAGCAATGCAGCCAGGCTCGTGGAGTTGAGCCAGACCGCCCTGTTGCAACTGAGCGAAGACGAAAACTCTTTGATGGCGCAAGCCGGAAAACTGGGCCGCACGATGCAGGAATTGCAACGAGTCGATCCGAGCGCGGGTTGTTTGCTTTCTTTGCACGAGCAAGCTGTCTCCGGTTTGCGCGACGTGCAGAGTGATCTTTCCCATTACGCGGATCGTCTCGAAGTAAATCCAGAGCATCTCGCGGCGCTCGAAGAACGATTGAACCTGATTCACTCGTTGAAACGTAAATACGGAGCGACCCTCGCAGACGTGATCGCGTTTGGCGAAGATGCACAAAAGCAATTGCAAAGTTTGGAAGAGCGCGATGTGGAGTTGGCTCGCATAAATTCCGAATTGCAAAAAGCTGAAATCGACCTTCGCAAAATCGGGCGGGAGCTTTCGGAAGCGCGCCGCAAAGTGAGTCCTAAATTGGCCAAAGCCGTTGTGAAGCAACTTAATGATCTTGGCTTCACTCAATGTCATTTTGAGATTCCGATTCAAACCGAGGATTCCTTTTTAGCGCAATTGAGCAGTGGATTTGACACGGTTGAATTTCAATTCGCGCCCAATGTGGGTGAACCGGCCCGTCCGCTGCGCGCAGTGGCGTCGTCGGGTGAGATGTCGCGCGTCATGCTGGCCTTAAAAACGGCACTCGCTTTGCAGGACGAAATACCCGTTCTCATTTTCGACGAAATCGACGCCAACGTTGGCGGTGAGACGGCGGGCGTGGTTGGGGAAAAAATGAGCCAGATTTCTGAACAGCATCAAATAATCTGCATCACACATTTGCCAGCGGTGGCGGCAAATGCAGCGGCGCATTATCTTGTCAGCAAAGAAATCAGTGACGGACGTACTATTTCAAAAATTACTTTTCTGGAGCCAGCGGGACGAGTGACGGAAATTGCGCGGATGTTCGGAGGACAAAGCGAGGTCGCCCGACGCCACGCCAAATCGCTGCTTAATAAATGAGCACTTCGATTTTTCTCAAACTTGTAACTTTGTTTATCTCGTGGAGATTGCTAAATTAATAAATCCTTGAACCTGAAATTAAAAATGTTTTCTCGCACTCTCAGGACTGTCGTGTTGACGGTTTTAACATTGGTTGCTTTCACTTCGCGTTCGGCGGTGGTTTCAAATTTGACACAGCGCGCTTTGCAAGCGGCCATCATTAACGACGGCAACGCGACGTTTTCTCTCTCCGGCACAATCGTGTTGACAAATACAGTGCGGATCACGCAAGACACAATAATTGATGGCACCGGACAAAATATAGTGATCAGCGGGAGTAACGCTGTTCGCGTATTTTTTGTGACCAACTCCGCAACTTTGACTCTGTTGAACATTGGGATCGCCGATGGAAAAAGCACGAATGGAGCGGGGATTTTTAACGCGGGCGGAACAGTCAATCTTTCAAATTGTGTGGTGACGGCGAACCTTGCACTGGGCACGGCTTCGCGCGACGGGAAAGAAACCACACGGGGCGGTGGAACGGGCGGTTCCGCGTCAAGTGGAAGCATCGGCATGGGCGGAGGAATTTTTAATTTGGGAGTGGTGAATGCGGAGCGGACATCATTTTTTGGCAATGCGGCATCCGGGAGCAACGGTGGCGCTGGTGGAGACGGTGGGGAGGGTTCTTTATTTGGCGGCGCGGGTGGCAACGGCGGCTCTGGCGCGAAAGGTTTTGGCGGTGGAATTTACAACAAAGGCACACTTGTGCTGACGAAATGCTCTTTTCAAGCGAACATTGTGGCGGGCGGCGATGGCGGCGCGGGAGGCAACGGAGGCTCGGGCGGTTTTCCGGGACGACCCGGCGCGGGAGGGCGAGGAGCGTCCGGTTCTGGCGGCGGAATTTATAATCTGGGCACAGTGACAATTGACGATTCCACTTTTTCCACCAACAGCGCACTGGCGGGAGATTCTGCGCAAACAAGTCCCAGAAGAAATGGCAAAGTAGGTGGTGTTGCTTCTGGAGGCGCGATTTTTAATCTCGGAACATTCACACTTCGAAACTGCACGTTGACGGAGAATTTTGCTCGGGGCGGAAAGGGAGGCGACGTGTTGGGTCGTTATTTTAATCCCGGGCAAGGCGGATCGGCCAGCGGCGGAGCGATTCATAACTCTAAAACTATAATGCTGGTGAATTGCACTTTGGCGACAAACAACGTCATTGGCGGCGGGGGCGGCGACGGGACAAATTCGGGCGGCGATGCTACTGGCTCCACTGGTTCAGCGGGAGGCGGAAGTATTTATCGTTTAAAAGGGCAGGTTTTTTTGCACAACACAATTGTTGCGAAAGGCGTCTCGGGCGCAGCGTGCCGAGGGACAGTCGTAGATTTAGGATACAACATTTGTTCGGACAACAGTTGCAAATTCAGCGCCGCAAATCACAGCCGAAATAGTTTAGATCCGCGTTTGATGCGCCTCGCCAATAACGGGGGTTTTACTTTAACAATGGCTTTGTCCACGAACAGTCCCGCCATTGACAAGGGCGACCCGGCAATTTGCGGCGGCATTGATCAACGCGGCACGTCTCGACCGCAAGGAGCCGCTTGCGATATTGGCGCGTTTGAGTATTCAAGAACTTTTAGTGTGGCTGGACGAATCACTAATGGAACGAACGGTATTCCCGGTGTTCTAATAAATGTAGGCGAAACTGCGTCCACCACCTCTGGCACCAATGGATTCTTCTTTCTGGGCGGCCTGATGAGCGGCGATTATTTAGTCACTCCGCAAGCGACCGGAACAAATTTCACACCAGCCAGCCAAACGGTTTTTATTGGAACCAATTCGGCAAGTCCCATTTTAGGAATCAATGCCACGAATGTTTTTTTCATAGCTCTGCCCTCGGTAACACTTCCGCCGATTATTCCACCCACAAATTCGCCGCCTAATCCTCCGATCATTGTCACGAACTCGCCGCCTATTCCTCCGATTATTATCACGAACTCGCCTCCGCCCCTCCCCTGAAGCAAAAGAAACATTTTTTCCCCGCCCTTTTAAATCCTGTTACGGGGTGGGGCAAATTTCCTGCAAAGTTAAATCGTCAAATTTTTAGTGGTTGTTTCGTTCAAATAATTTTCTCCGAGGTCAGACAAACGCAACATCTTCCAATCTTGAGAAAACCAAAATTCTTTACGGTCTCGTTTGCTTTGTTAGCATTTTACGAATGAGTTCAGCCTACCAGGTGCGACGCGCGACGACCGACGATCTTCAAAGTCTGGTATCGCTCTGGAACTCGGCGCAATTGCCAGCCGACACTCTCGACAAACGTTTCACGGAATTTCAAATCGTGGAGGACAAAACAGGAAAACTTCTGGGCGCAATTGGACTTCAGCTTTCGGGCACGGAAGGAAAACTGCATAGCGAAGCTTACTCAGATTTTGGACTGACCGATCATCTCCGACCATTGCTTTGGGAAAGAATTTCCACCGTGGCAAACAATCACGGGTTGTTTCGATTATGGACTGACGAGTCGCCTCCATTTTGGAAAAAAGAGGGCGGTTTTACCGAGCCTGCGGCTGACGTTTTGGCGAAAAAACCGGAAGCATTTTCAGAAACAAAATCTAGATGGCTGGTTTTGCAATTGCGAGAAGACCGTGCCGCGCCCAGTTCACTCGATGCGGAATTCGCGCGTTTCAAAGCCGAGGAAAATGCGCAAACAGGAAAGATTTATCAACAGGCGCGTTTTTTCAAAGGGGTCGCCCTCACACTTTCCGTCATGTTATTTATTTTTGTGGCGGTGGGGTTGATTTACCTGTTCAAGGTTCGATCGCGTCTGCCCCATTAGATGGCCGCCCAGCAGAGTTTCGTCGTCAAGGAAGGCGCTTGCTTTCTCCAAGAGATAAGCTCATTTTTCGCTTCATGCCGATACCTAACAACCCAGTCACGCTAACCCCGCAACAGGTTGACGAACTTTATAAAAAACTGGCTAAAATGCGCCATGACATCAACAACCACCTTTCGCTGATCGGTTTCGCGGTGGAAATTCTGCGCACAAAAACCGATATGGTTGAACGGATGATCGGAACCATTTCCGATCAGTCGCCAAAAATTCAAGCGGATCTGGCCAAATATACCGCTGAATTCGAGCAGGCTCTCGGAATGCAGGAGGCTGTGATCCCGCAACTGTAACTTTATCAGTTGGCTTCCCGTCTCTTTCAGACATTGGACGACAAAACTTAAAACACAAAAGACATCATGAAAAACGTAAAACTTATTTATCTGGCCGCTGGATTGATCGCGATTTCCGCGCCCCAATTGACACACGCCGAAGACCCAAAGCCAGCACCAAGCCCAAATCGTGAAGAGGCTCGCGAAAAATTCAAGAATCTGACGCCGGAAGAACGGGAAGCTAAAATGAAAGAGTTTCGCGAGAAACATCCTGAAGCGGCAGCCAACATGGAAAAACGCGGCGAAGGAATGAGGCAAATGATCAAAGACCTGGGTCTCGATGCCGAGGAATTGAAAAAACTTCCCGAGGCGGAACGTCGCGCTAAAATAAAAGCGGCTGCTGACAAAAAAATGACGGAGCTTAACCAAAAAAAAGCTGATGGAACGATCAGCGATTCGGAAAAAGAAATGCTTAAGAAACTGGAACAAACAAAAAAATTCATGGAAGAGCATCCGGGCGGACCGGGCCAGGCTCGCGGGCCGGGCAGTCACGGAAAACCGGAACCAAAAAAGTCTGACAAATAATTTATTTTGTCTCGAACCGAAGCCACTGCTCCAAAGCGGTGGCTTCTTTTTTTTGACAGAACGAAGTCTTTTCGCCTAAGTGGACTCCATGGAACGAACTGACTCCGAGTTGATTGCCGCCGTCCTGCAAGGCGACGAGGCCAGCTTTGAGCCGCTGATCGTCAAGTATCAGCCGAGAGTTTTTGCCACCGCGCGGCGTTATGCGCGTCGTGAAAGTGAAGTCGAGGACATCGTCCAGGAAATTTTTGTGAAGGCGTTTCAAAAATTAAAAAGTTTTCGCGGCGAAGCGCCCTTTGAACATTGGCTCATGCGGCTGGCGGTGCGAACGTGTTACGATTTTTTACGCGGCCATCAACGAAATCGCGAGACCGCCTTCACCGAATTAACCGAACCAGAAGCGCAGTGGCTGGATCGTTTCGTCGTTCAGCCTGATGCGGCGAGCGAAAGTGCCGATGCGGCGCGCGAATTGGTTCAGCGCATTCTACAGAGTCTTTCGCCTGCGGCCTGCTTGGTCATCACGCTCCTGGAAATTGAAGAGCGCTCGGTTAAAGAAATTTCTGCGTTAACTGGCTGGTCTGTGCCGTTGGTAAAAGTTCGTGCGTTTCGCGCGCGAGCGGAAATGAGAAAGATTCTTGCGCGAATCAACCAGGATAAGTACCTGTAACCGTAAACCAAATTACACGTCTGATTGATTAGTATGAATTTGCAAAAACTTCAGGAAAAACTTTGGGCCGTCGCCCGCCAGAATGTGCCCAGCGATAAAGTGCCTTATGCTTTTGAGAAACGAATCATGGCAAGATTGGCCATGCCGATTGTCGATATTTGGACGATTTGGAGCCGCGCTCTTTGGCGGGCTGCCGCCGCGTCCGTCTTGGCAATGGCGTTGCTCGGCGGATGGGCACTTCAAACTGTTTCGAGCGAAAAAACAGACCTTTCGCAAGACTTCGAGAACACGGTATTCGCGGCGCTGGATGACCACTCAATCCTCAGCATTGGCGAGGAAGCTCGGTGACTCACTGGAAAGTAATTTTTGCCACCCTCGTTATTTTTTGTTCAGGCCTCGCTGTCGGCGCATTAATAGCGAAAAGGACATTTCGCGCAGCGGCAACGGTTGCCGTGCAAAGTCGGGGAACAAATTCTCCTGCCACTCTCTGGCCCCAACATCGCGACTTTGTCCGAAGGATGGAACGCGAACTTAATCTCACTCCCGTTCAAAAAGAGAGCATCGACAAAGTGCTCAAGCAAAGCCAGGAGCGCATCAAAACCATTCGCGTCAAAATCGCTCCTGATATGAGGGAGGAACTAAAAATTGTTCGTGACCAAATTCGCGCCCAACTTAATCCCGAGCAGCAGCAAAAATTCGAGGAAGCCTTGAAGGCCAAGCCAACGCGCAAACTGGAAGACGCGAAGGACGATCTCCGAAAAAAAACGCCCAAAGAAAACCGCCGTCCGCGCCCGGGAGCATTCGAGACAAACTCGGTTTTGACCAACGCCCCGTGATTTTTCTTCGTGCGATTATGTGGATCGACGGTTAAAGTTTCGTGTGCAACATCTGGTCGAGGATTTCCTTGGTTTTCTTCGGAACGAACGCGGCCAGTCTGAACACACCCAAAAAACCTACGCCCTCTCTCTGCATCGCTTCGTGGAATTTGCCAGGAATAAAAGTCTCGTTGATTGGAAATCCGTTGAACTTTCGCATTTGATGGGATTCATCGAACACGAACGCCAACGGCATTTGCGTAACGAACCGGAAACCTCTCCCCGCAGACTGAGTTCCGAAAGCGTGTATGCGGAAATCTCGGCACTGCGCGCCTTTTATAAATTTGCTGAACAAGAGAAATTTTTGCCCGCCAACATCGCGGAAAATCTTTCCCTGCCGCGCCGCTGGAAACGTTTACCTAAATCGCTGAGTGCTGAAGATATAGAAAAACTCTTATCTCATGAAATTTCGGAAACGAAAAACAGCTTGTGCGACCAAGCCGTTCTGGAACTGGCCTACGCCTCGGGATTGCGCCTTGCCGAATTGAAAAATCTTCGATTGGAACAACTGCATCTCGATGCGGGATTTATCAATGTCATCGGCAAAGGCAACAAAGAACGAGTGGTGCCGGTGGGGAAAAAAGCGATCCAAGCTATTCAGCGTTATCTGGAAATTGGGCGCCCGGCACTGGTGAATAAAAAGTCTCCCGGCAATTTATTTTTAAGCAACCGGGGGACGCCTTTCGCCAGCGTAACTCTTTGGTTACGAATTAAAAATCGGGTGAAACGCGCCGGTATTTTGCGGAATGTCACCCCACATATGTTGCGCCACAGTTTTGCAACTCATCTTCTGGAACACGGTGCCGACTTGCGCGTCATCCAGGAATTGCTGGGCCACGCGACCATCAATACCACTGAAGTTTACACACACGTCGCGGGGTCACGGTTGCGTGAAGTGCATGAACTATTCCATCCTCGGGCCAAGATCAACTCTGCGCCACGTCATTCAAAGTCGTAAACGACGACCCGCGCGCAGGTTTTTTTGAAAACAGTTTCGACGAACTCGACGTGCAACGGGTGCGCCTGATATTCGTCCTGCGCTTTTCTGCTGGAAAAAACAAGGTTGAGCGCAACTTGATAAGTCTGATCAACCACGGGGCGATTGCTCACCGCCATTTTGCCTGCGTGGAAATGCAGCACTCCGGGAATGGGTTTCAAAAACTTTTCAATTCCAGCCAATAAATCTACAGGCGCATTAGCGACTTCCGTTCGAGTCCAAAAAATAACGACATGCGAAAACATTTCGTCAGTTAAAACCGAGTAGCATTTGGAGCCAAGAATTTTTGCCACTTTTTTCTATTTAGGATCAGAAACGACGAGAATGTTTTCAGTTGTTCGGGTTGATTCCCTCACGTTTTGAATTAAACTGAGAAACTTGAAAGTATTCGTGAAGATATTTGAAAACGCGTCTCATGAACAATTTCGGAGGCAGGCTCCGTCTATTTTGTCTTTTAATTAAATGTAGAATGGCACGTCATAAATTTAATCTGCGAAAACTGAACCAGTGGTTTCAGAATATGTTTTTTCCGTCAAATGAAGTTTAACTGTTTTTTTCTTATTTTAATACTGGCGATGGTGGGTTCCGCGAGGGGCAACCACGAATTTACCCGGACTGCAAACACGACGTTGCAGATGCCGCAGAATCCCCAACCGGCAGTTCTTTCGTACAATCTGACGGAAACGTTGGGCGGTCTCGTTTTCGATAAACCAGTGGGTTTTGCCGTGGCACCCGGGGACAGCAATCGCCTTTATGTCGTGGAACGGGAGGGTCGGGTTGTTGTCATTACGAATCTGGCTAATCCAAACCGCACCGTTTTCCTGAATATTACGAACAAAGTTTATTCAGATTATGCCACGGCATTCGTGGAAGGTTTATCGAGTATCGCGTTTCATCCAGGGTATGCAACCAACCGTTATTTTTACGCAACTTATACTTTACGGACCAATGTGAATGGTGTCTGGCAAAACTACAATCGCCTCTCCCGTTTTCAGACCGCTGCCACTGACCCGAATATAGGATCGCCCAAATCAGAGTTGCCTTTGATTACTCAGTTCGACGAAGGCCCAGGACATAACATGAATGACTTAAAGTTCGGCCCGGATAATTATCTTTATTGCGCATCGGGTGACGAAGGCGATGGCGGAACGGGAGATGATTTTAATAACGCGCAGAAAATCGACAAAGATTTTTTTTCCGCGATTCTTCGGATTGACGTGGACAAGCGCCCTGGAAATCTTGCTCCCAATACTCACCCGTCGGCGACGACAAATTATTCGATACCCGCTGACAATCCCTATGTCGGCGCAACGAGTTTCAATGGCATTGCCGTCAACCCCGCAAATGTGAGGACGGAATTTTACGCAGTCGGTTTTCGCAATTGCTGGCGCATTTCGTTTGATCCGGTGACTGGGCGTTTGTATGAGGGAGATGTCGGCCAGCATGGCCGGGAAGAAATTAATGTGGTTGTCAAAGGAGGAAATTATGGTTGGGCTTTTCGCGAAGGTTCTTTGACCGGCCCCAAAGGCGCTGCTCCGCCAGCCGCGATTTTAAAAAGTAATATCGTTGAATATGGAACGGGATATGGAACCAATCAGGGCTTCTCTGTGACTGGAGGCTTGGTTTACCGGGGACAAAAAATTCCCGACTTATATGGAGCTTATATTTTTGCGGATTACGTTAGTGGCAATATCTGGATGCTGCGGTATGACGGAACCAATGCAACTCCTTCCACTCGACTAACCGGGAAAGCCGGCATTGCGGGGTTCGGAACGGATCCTCGTAATGGTGATGTTCTGCTGGCAGATGTCACGACCGGAAAGATCTGGAGGCTGGATTCTACAACTTCATCTCCTGGCAATATTCCTCCGACTCTCGCCGACACTGGAGCTTTTTCAAACGTTGCGGCCCTGACAGTCCAACCGGGAATTGTACCCTACGATTTAAATGTTCCATTTTGGTCAGACAATGCGAAGAAGACGCGTTGGTTCTCGTTGCCCGATACTAATCTCCATTTTGGTTTTACCTCCGAAGGAAATTGGAATCTTCCTGCCACGACTGTTTGGATCAAACATTTCAGTCTGGAAATGACCAATGGTGTGCCGGCATCTGAGCGGCGCATTGAAACCCGTTTTCTGGTTCGCAATTCAAATGGTGTTTATGGAGTAACTTACCGTTGGGGAACTTCGACTACCAATGCCCTGCTCGTGCCTGATAGCGGAATGGACGAAGCATTTGCCATTAATGAAGGGGGGACGATTCGAACACAGGTATGGCATTACCCGGGAAGAAACGAATGTCTGGCGTGTCATACTCCCGTCGCCGGTTATGCGCTCGGATTCAATACGCCGCAATTGAATCGGGATTTGAATTATGGAACCTTCACCAACCAAATCTATCGGCTGAGCGACGCCGGTTACTTCAACTCCCAAGTAACAAATATCCAAACGCTTCGCGCGCTCGCTTCTGCCACAAACTCTACCATCAGTCGCGAACACCGTGTTCGTTCTTATTTGTCCGCCAATTGTGTGCAGTGTCATCAACCGGGCGGATCCGCTCAATCTTATTGGGATGCGCGTATCACAACTCCTTTGTCTCAAGCCAATATTGTCAACGGCGCTCTATTCAACAAT
>JBDSYB010000039.1:0-2569 GCA_039925885.1 Verrucomicrobiota bacterium | reverse complement strand
CGTATCGGGCGTTATTGGCGGAGTTTAAAATCACGCCGAGCATGAGCCGTCCGGCCAATCCGTATGACAACGCTTTTGCGGAATCCTTCATGGCGACATTCAAAACCGAATGCTTTGCAGAGAAGCCGAACACGCGGGCGGAAGCCAAACTCAAGGTCTTTGATTACATCGAAACCTTTTACAACCCAAAGCGACTCCATAGCGCCCTGGGTTACAAATCACCTGTGGAATTTGAAAAACAGTTCAGCTAACATTAACCAACAAATCACCCATAAGCCCCATCCACGTTTTCGAAGAAAGATCAACCGTCGTAGCGGCAGGCATCCTGCCTGCCGTAGAGCCGAGGCGTCCCGCCCGGCGGAAAAAAGCATATGAATACGAAAACCAAATCTATTTCATGTGGCCTCGCAAAACATTTTGCGCGCTCAAATCCGGGCGTCGAGACGCCTACCCTCTACGTCAGGCGAGACGCCCGACGCTACACAACAACCATGCGTCCCGTCTCGGCGAAAAAAAGCACAAGACAAACAAACATGATTGAATATTTTCAAGACGCTCAGAAGATATTTTCGTATTTTTAACTTTGAACCTCGAACTTGGAACTTTAAACTCCTTTCTCTAAAATGGCGCGTTCGTCTATCAGTTAGGACACGGCCCTCTCAAGGCTGAAAGACGGGTGCGATTCCCGTACGCGCTACCATCTCTCCGCAACAACGGTTGTTTCTAAATCTCATAAATATTTTTTAACTGACATAAACAGGATTCACAGGATGCCGGAGAATATTTGTTCCCTCTAGAATTATCCTGTCCATCCTGTCTATCCCTGTTTTATTTCCACTCGTTTTCCATTTAGAGGGACAGCCGAAAACAACCCGATCGTGACCCTCTTTCAATACACTTATTTACTCTCACCATGGATGGCGGATGCGCCAATAAAGGAAGAAGGCGTAGATACAAAAGGTAATTCCTACAAAAGTCAGCCACCAGAGGCGCCAATCTTGCCGTCCCCTATGCCGCGCCTGCTCGTCCGGGGGAAGCATCAAGTAGGATTTATTCCAAATAATGCCGTCGGTCTTTTCCTTAGGAACGGTCAGGAGGGAACTGACAGTCATCACCATCATGCAAAAAATCCAGGCAGCCAGCGCGCGATGGATGAAGGCGTTTAAGCGACCGAGCAATTCAAACCACGTCAATTAAGCGCCGCCGACATTGGAAATAAACTGTTCACTGCTGATGTCCGCCGCGACCATCGACGAGCCAATTACGAACCACGGAATAGTTTGAGTCGAGAAAATGACGACATCGAGGACTTGCAGGGAAACTTCACCCTTCATGCTCTTTGGGCGGGGACGGTTGAAAAGGCTTTCACGGCTGATTCGGGCGGCAATTCGGGAGCGGATGTTTCTTCAGCGGCGGTCCTCCAGGGAACTTCGTAAATATTCACCGCGTTGCGAAAGCCTTTCACTTTCTCAGGGGGTAATTCGATGCAAGTGGCCGCGAGCACTGGGTCGTCACGCTGGATTTCGCGAAAGGTGGCTTCGCCGATGATAATTCGCCCGCGACCCGAGACGCCTTCCAAGCGGCTGGCAAGATTTACGTCGCGGCCGAAGACGGTGTAATTGAGTCCATGCACGTCAGAACCCATCAGTCCGGAAATAATGATTCCGGTATTGATTCCCGTGCCGAGAGAGAGCAAAGGCAACAGGTCAAGGGGCGGTTGATCTGCGGCAACCCGTGAAATATTTTCCTGTTCGCGGCGTTGATTCTCAACGGCGCGCGTCTGGTTCAAAGCCTGCATGGCGCGTTGTGAGTCGATGGCGGCTCGAACGCAACTGAGCGCGTGTTGCGAATTCGCCGTGGGCGCTCCCCAAAAAGCCATCACGCAATCGCCGATATATTTATCGAGCGTGCCGCCATGTTCCTTTACTTTGTCGGCAATGGTACCGAGATAAAGGTTCACCGTGGCGAGCGTTTCCCGGGCTTGCGCATCATAGTGCGCCTCGGCGGCTGCTCCCGTGAGATTGTTCTGGCGAACAAATTCTTCAGCGCGCGACTGGTGCAGGTCTGTCATTTCTGTGAACCCGCGCACGTCGGCAAAATAAACGGTGATCTCCCGTCGCGCACCGCCAAGGGATAATTTTTCGACGTTGAGAAGTTCATTTACGACATTGGGCGAAACCATTCGGGAGAAAACTTCTTTGACTCGACGCCGCTCTTTTTGCTCGACCCGAACGCGATACGTCACCATGCAAACGTGAGTCATGGCCATCGCGAAAAAAACAGGCAGCACAATGGGAATCCAGTAGCGAAACTGCACGTAGAGCCAAAAGCTGGTGGCGAGATAAATCGTGATCGCGAGCAAGACGGCAACCGAGGCGGTGAGCGCGCGGAGTTTCAAGGTGAGAACGGCGGCGAGGATGCCCAGAAATGCAATCAGAAAAATATCAAACCACGGCGGAGTGCGGCGTATAAATTGGTTGGTTATCACCGAGTTGGCCACGTTCCAATGTTTGCTGACCAGAAAATCGTGGTTGTTGATGGGGGTGGCACCGCGGTCGGTCACATTGTT
>JBDSYB010000038.1:0-24713 GCA_039925885.1 Verrucomicrobiota bacterium | reverse complement strand
AGTTGCCAAGGCCGAAGAAATACCGGAGCCAGTTTTGGAAGAAGTTATTTCCGCCAAAGAAATTGTCGCCGCTACGACGGCCGATATTCTCGGCAAGCCCATCGCAAAAAATGGGGCGATTAATTCTGAGGGCGCTGCTCTGGCACCAGTCGATGAAAATGGTTTGCCGGAACCCGTCATCACCTTGCCCGCCGCCCCGACATTCACCGCGCGAATCAAACCGCCGCCGCGCAAACCAAAACCGATCACCGTCGCGTCGGCTCCAGCCATTGGAAATTATCAATTGCCGTCGCACGATTTTCTCCAGCATCCCGACATGACGGTGAAGGCGACGGAATCAAAGGAAGAATTGATGGCCAACGCGCGGCTCATGCAGCAGACGCTCGCGCAATTCGACATCGAAGTGCAGATGGGCGACATCACCAAAGGCCCCACGATTACGCGCTACGAATTGCATCCCGCGCCCGGTGTGAAGATGGAAAGAATCGCCGCGCTGACCAACAACATCGCAGCAGCGTTGAAGGCGGAGCGCATTAATATTCTCGCGCCGGTTCCGGGAAAAAGTTCCGTCGGTGTGGAAGTTCCGAACCTCGTCAAAACGAAGGTCATCATGCGCGACCTTTTTGAATCCGACGAATGGCAGAACACGAAAGCGCGTATTCCCATTGCGCTGGGGAAAGATGTTTACGGCCATCCGATCATCGCGGACCTTGCGGAGATGCCGCACTTGCTCATCGCTGGCAGTACCGGCTCGGGAAAATCCGTTTGCATCAACGCCATCATCGCGTCGTTGCTTTATAAATTTTCGCCCGACCAACTTCGCTTCGTCATGATCGATCCGAAAGTGGTCGAACTTCAGCAATACAACGCGCTACCGCACCTCGTCGTTCCCGTCGTCAACGATCCGAAAAAGGTCATTCTCGCTCTGCGCTGGGTTGTTAACGAAATGGAAAAGCGTTACCAAATTTTCGCAAAAGTCGGCGTGCGCAATGTGAAATCGTTCAACGATCGGCCAAAGAACAAACCGATTCCGCCGAGCGAACCGGAACTGCCGTTGATGGCGAAAAAGGAAAAAGTCGAAGCGGGCGAAGATGGTTTTGCCGTGGAAGTGGACGAGGAAATTGTTGTCCCGCGCGATAACGACATCGTCATCCCAGAAAAACTTTCCTACATCGTCGTGATTATTGATGAGCTTGCCGACTTGATGCTCGTCGCTCCGGCGGATGTCGAAATGGCGATTGCGCGCATCACGCAAATGGCGCGCGCGGCGGGAATTCATTGCATCGTCGCAACGCAACGTCCGAGCGTCGATGTCATCACCGGCGTGATCAAGGCGAACATCCCGGCGCGCATCGCGTTTCAAGTCGCCGCGCGCGTCGATTCGCGGACGATTCTCGACGCGATGGGCGCGGACAAACTTTTAGGCAAAGGCGACATGCTTTATCTGCCGCCCGGCTCCGCAAGGTTGATTCGCGCGCAAGGCGCATTGATCACCGACCAGGAAATTCAGGACATCGTTGATTTCATCGCGAAGCAGGGCAAGCCGAGTTACGAGGTGGAAATCCACAAGCAGCTATCCCGATCCGTCGCCAATGATAATGCTGGCGGCTGCGACGAAGACGAAGATTTAATCCAGCAATGTATCGAGGTGATTCGCAGCGAACAAAAAGCCAGCGTCTCGCTCATGCAACGCCGCCTGCGCCTCGGCTACACGCGCGCCGCCCGCATCATGGACGAGTTGGAAAACCGCGGCGTCGTCGGCCCGAGCAAAGGCGCGGAGCCGAGAGATATTTTAATTGATCTTGACGGCGGCGGTGCGGATGGAGCGGGGCAAGGGTTGTAAGACCAGAGGCGGCAAGGCTATGGTGCAATTGAACTTCGAAAAAACGAACCCGCGCTTGCGCTTTAACCGTGATGCGGTTCAATTCCTGAACTCCGCCACCGAAAAATGCACTATGAAATTGACTTCATCGGTTCGGCCCGCGAGCAACTTCGCGCGTTGCCCAAAGACGCCCGTCGCTTGATCGGCGCGAAGCTTGACCGCGCCCAGCACGACCTGACCGGCGACATCAAAAAACTGAAGGGATTTAAGAACAAGTATCGCCTGCGCGCCGGGAATTACCGCGTCCTCTTTGAATTGGAAGGCGCTTGCCTCGTGGTGTATGATGTCGGCGACCGGAAAGATATTTATGAGTAACGCAACCTCGACCCAAGCCAAGCCGCCCGGCAACTGGACGCAACTCAACAAGCAACTCACGCAAGCCAAGACCTTGCTGCGCCAGATGAGCCAGACCGTCGAAGACATCGAGGACGCGCGAACCATCGATCGCGCCAAACGCACCAACGGCAACAAAGTCCGCATCCCCTGGTCGCAGGTCAAAAAAGAATTGCAGTTGGACTGAACGAAGGCACTGGCATCGAGGTAAATCGCAGCGAACAAAAAGCCAGCGTCTCGCTCATGCAACGCCGTCTGCGCCTCGGCTACACGCGCGCCGCCCGCATCATGGACGAGTTGGAAAATCGCGGCGTCGTCGGCCCCAGCAAAGGCGCGGAGCCACGCGATATTTTAATTGATTTGGATGGCGGTGGCTCGGATGGAGCGGGGCAAGGGTTGTAGATTCCGCGTTGGATTGGAGAACTCTTTTTTCGGATTTAATTAAACTTCCCAAACTAAATCGCGAAGTCGGACTTTAAGTGCTTTGGCAATCCGGATTAAAGAATCAACTGCAATGGTTTTTTTTCCGCATTCCAAATGGCTTATGTAGGTGGGATGGAGATCAGCTTTTTCAGCAAGTTTTTCCTGACTTAATCCGGCTTGCTTGCGATGCCGCCTGATTGCTTCACCCAAAAGCTCGCGATCTTTTTTAACTGCCGCCACAGCCGCTAACGAAAACATGGGAACCGAGAGGAACCATAGACTATGGGACAATTGACTTGTAAGAATTTGTCTGTATCATTTGGCCAGAATTCAGCCATTCAGAGATTCAACGCTTCAATATGCAATTCCCTTATCATAAATTCCTTTTTGCGTTCATCCTTTCCGCCTTCGCTGTCTCCGCTCAAACCGTGAAGATTGCCGCGTGGGGGAACAACGGATATGGCGAAGCGTGGGTTCCCGCGAATTTGCCGAGCGTGAAGGCGGCGATCGTTGGCAGTGGAAGTGGTCTCGCCCTTTTGCAAAACGGGCGCCTGGCGGCTTGGGGAAGCAATGCCTCGAACCAAACGAATGTTCCCGCCAGCGCAACCAACATCTCTGCCATCGCGAAAAGTTTTACTCATTGTGTCGCGCTGAGAAGCAATGGAACTGCCGTCGCTTGGGGCGCGCCCATTAATTCATCATCCAATGCGACAAACCTCGGCGGTTACAGCAATGTTCGGGGTGTCGCCGCCGGTGGAAATTTTACTTTGCTCTTGCAAGGCGGGCAAGTCACTCAACTTCCCATGACTCTTTACGGTGCTTATGGCATCATAAGCGGCCCCTCACCATTTACCTTTTTCGACGCCAAACAAATCGGCGCTGGAGACGATATCGGCGCCGTGTTGCGCAGCAACGGAACCGTGGTCGTGTGGGGAAATCCTGCTTGCACGAACCCTCCGCCGGGTTTGTCGGATGTCCAAACTATTTCTGTCGGTAGTGAGCACGTCACTGCGTTGCGCAGCAATGGCACGGTGGTGGCTTGGGGCGAAAATTATTGGCACCAAACGAACGTGCCGCCAGGGTTGTCGAACGTAGTCGCCATCAGCGCCGGATCTCAACACACTCTCGCTCTTCGTAATGATGGTTCGCTGGTTTCATGGGGCGACGCCGTGGCGGGAGAAACCTCTCCGCCGAGTGGACTCACGAATATTATGGGGATCTTTGCGCGGGGAAATAACTCAGTCGCGTTAGTCGGCGACGGTCCTGTTTGCATTTCCAAACAACCCAAAGGACAAACCGTATTTCCCGGAACAACCATCACTTTGGGATGCGCCGCTAGTGGCACTTCACCTCTTACTTTCCAGTGGCAAAGGGCAGGCACAAATTTATCCAATGCGACAAATTCCACGCTGCTTTTGAGCAACGTAATGGCAAGCGTGACGGGCGACTACACAGTTATTGTCAGCAATCCTGCGACGAACCTGACGAGCGATGTTGCGCAGATTTCGTTGGGCAATATCGCCGGATGGGGTTGGAATCGTCTGGAAGAAATTGAGCCGTCCCCCGGATTGACAGATGTTTCGGAAATTTTCGGTGGAAACGGTTATAGCCTCGCGCTACGCACAGATGGAACTGTTTCTCGATGGGGCGCGAACCTATTCGGGATAGCGGATCCGAAATCGAATGTAGTCGCGATGGCTCGAGGTAACTTTCACGCGCTGTTTTTGCACAGTGGAGGGATCGTCAGCGCTTGGGGAGAAAACATTTTTGGCGAAACAAGCGTTCCTGCCAATCTCAGCAACGTTGTTGGGATAGCGGCGGGCAGCGTGTTTTCGCTGGCTTTGAAACAGGATAAAACAGTCGTCGCGTGGGGAGACAATTTCGCTGGAAAAGCAACCGTCCCGGTGGGTTTGTCAAATGTGATCGCTATCGTGTGCGGCTCAGACCACGCGCTCGCCTTGAAGTCCGATGGGAAAATTGTGGCATGGGGCTACAGCGGGTCAGGACAAACCAATGTTCCTATTAACCTGAGCAACGCCGTCGCCATCGCCTCGGGAGCGAATTCATCTTTGGCGTTGAAGCTCGACGGAACTCTTCAAGTCTGGGGCACCGGCCTGACCATTCCCGCAGGAATTTCTAACATCGTTGCCATCTCAGCCTATTCTTATGCCAACGCCGTGGCCCTGCGCTCCGACGGCACCGTCGTCGCCTTCGGCAGCGATAATGGCGTAGGGCAAAATGATGTTCCTGCGGGCGTTTCTAATGTGGTGGGCATATCCGCGGGTTGGAGATTTAATCTCGCGCTGACGGGCGACGGCGCACCGGTTTTTCCAACGCCGTTAATCGAGCGTTCGGTTTTGACTGGGACGACCTTGCAATTGTCCGCGCTGGCCGCAGGCGTTCAACCGATGACGTATCAATGGCAGTTCAATGGCGGTGATATTCCCGGCCAGACGAATTCGATGCTCACGATTTCCAACGTTCCGTTAAGCATCGCGGGCGCGTATCGCGTCGTTGCAAGCAATTCAGTCTCCGTACGAACCGGGGCGGTGACAATGGTGACGGCGATTCGCGATGTGATTCGTTTGTCCACGATTTCCGGCGCGACGACGAATGGCCTGATGAATTTCCGCGCGACTGGCCTTGCCGGTGCCGGGCCGATCATTGTTCACGTTTCGACAAATCTCGCATCGTGGCAACCTATCTTAACAAATTCCCCTGCCGTCGGAGCGATTGACTTCACCGTTTCTACCACCGGAACCCTGCGCTTCTTCCGCGTTTCAGAAGGCGAATAATGGTTGGCGCGATTAGTCAGGAATCGCGCTCTCTTCTAATGTTTTTTAGCTTCGCCGCCATCGGGCGATTTCGCTTCTTCTGCGCTTGGGAGAGAAAATAGATTTCTAGCTGTTCGCAAATGAATCCAAATCGATTCAAATCAAACTTGCGGATTTTATTTGCGGTCTTGTTTGTCGTGGCGGGAATTTTTCATTTCACCCGGACAAAATTCTACGCGAAAATGGTGCCTCCGTATTTACCTGTGCCCCTCGTGCTGGTTTATGTGAGCGGCGTTTTTGAAATCATGGGGGGAATCGGCCTATTGATTCCGCGCTGGCGCAGGATCGCGGGCTACGGATTGATCGCCCTGTTAATCGCGGTCTTTCCCGCGAACATTCAAATGCTGCTGCAAAATTTGCAGAAAGATGGGCTGTCTCTTTTTTCGTGGATGCTGATCGCCCGACTTCCATTGCAATTCGTACTAATCCTGTTGGTAAACTGGCTGGCCAAAGACCCATGAACTGCCAAACCAACTCACGGTTGCTTGTCCCCTGCTTTGCTGATGCCAATCGATTCCAGGAACGGTTCCAGCGATTGTTTACGCCCGAGAAAGTTTTGGATGGAAACATTCACATCACGGGAATTGCCCACGGCGTAAATTTCATTTCGCAATCGCATCCCCACCGTCTTATCGAAATAACCTCTCTTTGATTTTTCAAAAACTGTCGCCATGTCAGCGGCAATTGCATCCGCCCAGGCGTAGCCATAATAGCCCGCGTCGTAACCCATCAAATGTCCGAAATATCCGACGTAAGCGCTGCCTTCAACCGGGGGGAAAAAAACGTCCGCAATGACATCGTTGGAAATTTTCACGACATCCTCATTTTCCTCAAAACTGGAATGTAATTTCAAATCGGTCAGGCCAAAAGAAAGCTGGCGTCGGTAGCGCGTCCCTTCCGTGGCGAGTTTTGATTCTTTCAATTTCGCCAAAATCGTTGGGGGAATTTTATTGGTGGGATTGCGATAATCCGCCGCGAAACTATCCAAAACATCTTTATCCCAAACCCAGTTTTCCAACATTTGCGACGGCGCTTCGACGAAATCACGCGGAACGCTCGTGCCAGCAAACCGTCCATAGTTAGCGCGCGTCAAAACCGAGTGCATGGCATGGCCGAACTCGTGGAAAAGCGTTTCGACTTCTTGATGCGATAGCAAGGAAGGCTTGTCGCCATCGGGCGGCGGGAAATTGCAAATCAGCGCGACAGTTGGGCGTTGATATTTTCCGCCCGGCAAAAGTTTGCCTTCAATGATTCCGAACTGCGCGAAGTGATTGTATTTTCCATCGCGCGGAAACATATCGAGATAAAACAAACCCATCGGTTCGCCGGTTTTCGCATCGGTCACGGCAAAAAGTTTTAAATCACCGATCCATTTGTAGGGCGCTTCAATCTCGTGAAATTTCAAACCGAAGATGCTTTGATAAATATCAAACATGCCGTGCAAAACACGATCGTAAGAAAAATAAACGCGCAGCGCCTCAGCATCGACGGTGTATTTCTCCTTTTTGAGCTGGTTCGCATAATAGCGCCAATCCCAGAGATTAATTTTGGCGTTCGCCTCGCCCGTTTCCTTCGCTTTGAGTTTTTGATACTCGCCCACTTCCGCGTCGAATTTTGGTTGCAAACCCACTTTCAATTTCTCCAAAAAGTCAGTCGCCGTTTTTGCATTCTTCGCCATCTTCGGCTCGATTTGAAAATCAGCCCACGACGCGTAGCCAAGTTTGTGCGCGATGTCGTTGCGCAATTTGAGAATTTGTTTGAGAAGCGGAACATTTTTCTCAACCGCCATGTTGTCGTGCTCGAACTGAAATTTTTTCCGCGTGGCCTCGACTTTGCAATTCTCCAAAACCAACAGGTAATGAAATGTGATGTTCGCCATCACGGTGTATTCGTTATCGCCAGTCTTGATTCCTTTTTGTTTGAGAAAATCTTCCGGCACTCCTGCGAGATCCGTTTTGGAAAACTTCACCGCCTTCTTCGCGTCGGTGATGTTCGTTTCAAAATCGGTCGTCAGTTTGGAAACTTCTTTACGCAACCGCTCCACTTCGTCGCGTTTTTCCTTGGGCAATTCCAAGCCGGCCCGGCGATAATCCCGCATCGTTTCCTCGAACAACTTTTTGTCTTCACCCGATAGTTTTGGTTTCGTCGCCGCAAAGGCTTTTACGGCGGCATAAACATCTTCGCGATAATCAAGCCCCACGGCCCAATCCTGAAAAACCTTGATCGCATCCGTCGCCGCTGCGCGCATCGCGGCGTTGGTGCTGGTTTCTTTGGTCAGCGACAAACGATTTCCAAAAAGTCCGGCGCGATACGAAATGTCGTCGAGCGTGCGAATCGTATTCCCAAACGAAACTTCCACAGGTTTTAACGCGCCGATTTCGTCCAGACTCGCGTTGGCTTCCTTGATGGTGTTGGTGAGCGAAAGTTTGATGGCGTCAGCCGACTTTTCCAACTCAGGCAGCGTCAAAACAGAATTAAATTTCGCCGCTTCCGCCTGAAATGCGGAGAACGTTTTTGGGACGGCACTAACTGATTGGTTTTCGGCAGGTTTTAGAGAATCGGATTTACAACCCATCAAGAGAATGGACAGAGCAAATGCAGCGATGAGTGAGGACAGAGAAAAAATTGTTTTCATAGGCACAAGACCAAACCACCGCAGGTTCCGTTTCGCAATAGCAATTCGCGGCAGCATCCGCAAAAGTTGCGTTGCCCGATGAATGATTCTGTGTAGATTTGCTGCATGAGTACGGTTGTGGAAATCAAAAAGGCGATTGAAACTCTCGCTCCTCTCGAGCGCGACGATCTCGCCAAATGGTTGCTTGAATCCGCGAAACCCAAAACCGGACGAGATGAAATTCATCCCGATGTTTTGAAGATGACGGGTTTGGTTCCGAAAGATGTGGATGTTAAAGCGGAGTTTCAAAAGCATCACTTCAAGAAGCATCAATGAAAGTTACGGTGGATCTAAACGTGATTCTTGATGTCGTGCAAAATCGCGTTCTTCATTATACTGCGTCGGCTCAGGTTTTAAGCAAGATCAGGACAGGCAAGGTTGTCGGCGTTTTGCCCGGTCATGCGCTGACCACTCTTCATTACATTATTGGTAAAAGCTCCGGCTCGCAAAAAGCCAATGATACGATTGATTGGCTTTTGCGATATTTTGAAATTGCAACCGCAGACAAAGCCGCTTTTCAAAAGTCACGCGCGTATTCGTGGGAAGATTTTGAGGACGCGGTTGTCGCTGTTTGCGCGGAAACAAGCGGATCGGATTACATTGTAACGCGAAATGCCACGGATTTTTCCAAGTCGCCGATAAAAGCGATCTCGCCCAATGAATTTCTTGAAAAATTTGGAGAAGCTTCGACTTAAAATTTGTGACCCTGCTCGAAATAAAAAATCTGCAATTGGACTTTGGCGTCGGCGAAAAAGCTTTGCGCGCGGTGGATGGAGTTTCCCTCTCGATTAGTGCCGGGGAAACGGTCTGCCTCGTCGGCGAAAGCGGTTGTGGAAAAAGCGTCACCGCGCTCTCGATTGCAAAACTGATTCCGACTCCTCCCGCCAATTATGTCGGTGGAGAAATTTTCCTCGAAGGCCGGGATATTTTGAAAATGGGCAAAAAGGAATTACGCAGCATTCGTGGCGGCGTGGTCAGTTATGTTTTCCAGGAGCCAAGCGCGTCCTTGAATCCGGTTTTTCGAGTTGGCCGACAAATCAAAGAATCTTTGAAATTGCATCGACCGGAGATCGCCACGGACGCGGAAGTCATTCGCTTGCTCAAGCTGGTTGGAATTCCCGCGCCGGAATCGCGCATCAAAGATTATCCATTTCAAATGTCGGGCGGAATGCAGCAGCGTGTGATGATCGCGATGGCTCTTGCGTCGCAACCAAAATTATTAATCGCCGACGAACCCACCACCGCTCTCGACGTCACGATTCAGGCGCAGATTTTGGAATTGCTGAAAGATTTAAAGCAGCGACTCGGCATGAGCATTTTGTTGATCACGCATAATTTGGGAATCGTCGGCGACATCGCGGACAAAGTAGCCGTGATGTATGCCGGACAAATCGTGGAACTTTCGCCTGCGTTGGATTTATTGAGGCGCCCATTGCATCCTTACACGAAAGCGTTGATGAATTCCGTGCCGCAAATCAAAGGTGGCCCCTCACGTTTGCAGGCGATTGCGGGGAGCGTCCCTGCGCCGGGAAATTATCCGGTGGGCTGCCGGTTTTTTCCGCGTTGCCCGACTGCGCAACCGCCGTGCGACACGACAATGCCTGAGTTGATTGAAGTGGAACCGAATCGTTGGGTGCGAAGTTTGTACCTGAAGAACTAGAGTCTCTAAACCAGCCTTTGATATGCGACCACCCTTTAACTCAAAATTTAAACCTTGGTTCGACGCGCATATAGCGTGGTTGTTTTGTTTAATAAGCTTGGTGTTGAGTTTAACATTTTATCGCACTACTCCTCTTTGGGGACAAATGTTGTCCATATCTTTCTCAGGGGTCGGATTTTTTTTTGCGGTTAGATCAATTGCGAGACGACAGAAAGTTTTGTTGGCGAGTTTCTTTTTAGTCGCGAACATTTTCATGTTAGCATCCAACCTCTGGCTGGTCGTATTTCGAATCTCTGCTCGCTAATGAATCTGCTGGAAATCAAAAATTTAAAAGTCCATTTCCCCGTCAAACACGGGTTGTTCAGTCGTGTGAACGCTCATGTCAAAGCAGTGGACGACGTGAGCTTTGCGATTGAACCGCGCGAAACACTTGGTCTGGTTGGCGAAAGTGGTTGCGGTAAAACCACGTTGGGACGCGCGATTGTCAAACTGGTTGAACCCACTTCCGGCAGCATTTTGTTCGAGGAAAAAGACATTGCAAAAATGAGTGGACGTGAGTTGCGCTCGATCCGTCGTGGGCTGCAAATGATTTTCCAAGACCCCGTTGGCTCGCTCAATCCGCGCATGACGGTGGAAGAAATTATTGGCGAAGCGTTGGACATTCACAAACTCACCCCCGATTCTACGGGGCGTAAAAAACGGATTGGTGAACTTCTCCAAGCGGTCGGCTTAAACGAAACGCATTCCGAACGTTATCCGCACGAATTCAGCGGGGGCCAACGTCAACGAATTGGCATCGCCCGCGCACTCGCGGTGGAACCCAAAATAATTATTTGCGATGAACCGGTCAGCGCGCTCGATGTTTCTGTCCAGGCGCAAATCATCAATCTCCTTCAGGATTTACAACAGGAACATGGCCTCGCGTTTCTTTTTATTGCTCACGATCTGGCGGTCGTGAAACACATCAGCCGCCGCGTAATGGTGATGTATCTCGGAAAAATTGTGGAGCTTGGTCCGTCCACAGCGGTAGTCGAAGAACCCAAACATCCTTACACACAAGCTTTGATTTCTGCGGTGCCGGTCGTTGATCCCGATTCAAAACGACAGCGCATTGTTTTGCCCGGCGATGTTCCTTCGCCGATTAATCCACCGAGCGGTTGCCCATTTCATCCGCGTTGTCCTATTGCTCAAGACATTTGCAAAATCAATCTTCCGCCGCTGCGCGAAATAACTCCGGGACATTGGGCCGCGTGCCATTTTGCGAAGTAGTTCGAACTTGCGGCATAGAACGTGCGCGCAAACGGCGAAAAGTTTTTGAAACTTGCATCGCAAACCAAACGTCTCAAACCAGATATGAAGCTCCGCACAAAAGGATTTACGTTGATCGAATTGTTGGTGGTAATCGCGATCATCGCAATTCTTGCCGGAATGCTTTTGCCCGCGTTGAGTCGCGCCAAGGAAGCCGCGCGCAGGATTACGTGCGTGAATAATTTGAAACAGCTCGGCCTTTCGGTGCATATGTACGTCGATGAGAATAGCGGACGTTTTCCGTCACGCGACCGCACGAATCGCTGGACGACTCTGCTGCTGGCCGGTTACCGCGATATTAAAGTCTTAAAATGTCCGAGTGAATTCACCAATTCTCCAGCGACCTTCGGAACCACGAATGACTCTCCCGCCGATTTCGCGCCGCGCAGTTACATTATTAATGGATGGAATGATTATTATGGCGCATCCAGTGATAATCCTGGTGTTCAGGAAAACTCCGTTCGTCAACCGACTGATACAATAATCTTTGGAGAAAAAGACGCCGATTCGGGACATTTCTTCATGGATTTTTTTGCAGCGGATGCGGCGCTTCAACTCGATCAAAAAAAACATGGTTCGCTGAACAATTTAAATTCGGGTGGATCGGATTACGCATTTGTCGATGGGAGCGCTCGTTTTTACAAATGGGGTAAAACGCTTAGCCCTGTCAATCTTTGGGCCATCAATGACAATTTTAGGACAAACGCTGTCGTTTTCTAAGAAGACCTCGCGAGGTTTCTCAAAGTTAGCTGAGGTCGTCTAACGTATCTGAAATTTGGTTTGCCCTTTAATTTCGTCGGCTTCGAGCAACAGAACGTAAGGAATATTTTTTTGAAGCTTTTCCGGTTTCATTTTCGGAATTTCCGACTGCATTCCTCGAACCGGTATTCCGTAAATAACTGCTTTGGTTGGAAGCGAATTGCTGCTGGAAACTAAATGCCAGAGCGCGTGGGGGTATTTATTCGTTTTTAAATCGCTGTCCTCCACTACTTTCACCGAAGTGAGTTTGAATTTACCGTTGATCGAAAAAATAACGGCGTTTTCAATAGCACCTTTCCCGCGTCCCATTTTTGGCGAAATCTGATACACAATCTCCATCGTCGTCTTTCGAAATAAATTCGTAAAATAAAAAATATAGATCACACCAAGCACCAACAGCAGCGCGAACAAAGCTATATTTTTTTTCGACATATGAAAGAAAAGGACGCCTCGCCCGGTGACACTGTTACAAATTACTTTGGGCTCCTGGCTCTGGTTTGAAATTCTTTTTCACCCTTCAACTTGGCCGTCTCTAAAATTATTCGATAGCTTTCATTGGGCCTGAGCGGTTCTGGCACCATTCCTGCAATCTTTGGCGTCATGCCGGGGACAGCTCCGCCGTAAACAAAATCCGTCACAGGTGCGGAGTTACTGGCGGCTACCAGATGCCATAAAGCATGAGGGTATTTATTAGTGGTGGCTTCGGTCACGGAAAAAACTTTTAAAGATGTAATCGGGTATTGTTTTTCGAGGTAAAAAGTAATCGGTTCGACAGAATTGGGCGATCCTCGTTCTGGAAGAGTGCGGTATTTAATTTGAATTTTTTTTTCTACGAACCAGTCAGTGAAGCGATAGGCGTAGAAGCCAGCCAGGACGATAGCCAATAAAATTAAAGAAATAGTTCGATTTTTCATCAATGCAACGTAAAGTGACCGCCTTAAAACAGAAAATATTCGATTTATTTACAAATCGAACTTTTATTCCTCCGTTTTTTAACCCTGAAAATTAAATGACACAAATGACTCCATCGTTTTGTTCTATGAAACTGAAAAATTACTCAGCGCGAAATGCTTTTACTCTGATTGAGCTTTTGGTGGTGATTGCCATCATCGCCATTTTGGCGGGAATGCTTTTGCCCGGATTGTCCCGCGCAAAAGAAACGGCCCGTCGGATTTCGTGCGTCAATAATTTGCGGCAACTGGGCCTCGCGCTCAACATTTACGCGAGTGACAATCGCGATACCTACTGCCCTCGCTCGACCGGCCAGTTGACCAACGACGCGCGCTGGCCGGGGCGTTTGCGGGAAACCTATCGCGATGTAAAAATTTTACGCTGTCCGAGCGACGGACCAAACACGCCTCCCACTCAGACCACTTGCGTGGATGCGGCCGATGCGTCCCCACGAACCTACATGTTCAACGGATGGAATGATTACTATGAAGAACAGATGGGCGCGGCGTTCGACATGAATTTGTTGTTGGGAAAACCGATGCCGGAAAATGGAATCAAACGTCCCTCGGAGACCATTGCCTTCGGTGAAAAGAAAAACGTCGATGCCAATACCTCATGGCAATACTACATGGATTTGAAAGAGGACAAAGGCAACGACTTCGATCAACTAAATCAAGTGCGTCACTCCGGCGGATCCGGTTCTGATTATGCGTTTGTTGATAATTCCGTCCGGTTCATCAAGGCTTGGAAATCGGTAGGCCCACAAATTAATCTTTGGGGCGTGACGGATACAGGGCGAACCAATTACGCCTTTTACTGAGAAACTATTTTGAAGGAGGCAAGCGTTTTGCCTTTGGAGTTACCTTATCGATGTTGGGCTTCACGTCCGCATCGATATTTTTTACGGCCCAGTTAATTCCGCCGGTGAGGACTTTTTGAAAAACCGGATTCGTCCAGATGTCTTCCCGGTGTCCCATTGACGTATAAAATACCCGACCTTTTCCATGAAGACGCGCCCACGTCGCTGGATAGGGCGATCGTTCATACATGTTTCCCACCATGCCCGTTGTATCCTGGATCAACAAAACGTGCAGGTTGGTTGCAAAATCTTTCAACGAATACCATTCTTCCAAGGGGGCAAAGTCGGGTTTAATTGCTTCGAAACCCGGAAATTTTGTATCCGTACAAATCATCTTTGAAACTTGCTGCGCGCCGTGTTTGATAAATTCAGCCCCGATCATTTTTATGTAAGGATCAGCGTTCTCGCCGTCGTCTTGATAACGAGCCTCCCCATGTTCTTTATTTCCGGGCGAATGAAACGTGTCGGTCGCGCTATGGGATCCGATGAAGCCCTTCCCGTCTTCAATGGCTTTGAGAAAAGCGGCTTTGCCTTCCGGCGACATCGGCGGATTTTTATCCTTGCCCGCTTCAGTCAAATCGCCGGTTGTGTAAAAAAAGAACGCGTCATACGCCGCAATATTTTTTGGGGTAAAGATCCCTCCATCTTTGCTGAACGTGAACACGATGTTATTTCTCTGACCAATTTCCTTCAAAACTTTTTCCGCATGACTTGGCTCATCGCCGGACTTTTTGATGACGGCATGTTCATAACCCGAAGATTTTGTAAAAAACAAAATCCGTTTAACTTTTTCCCCGGCCATCGCATTGCTGGAGATCCCTAAAAGAAGAATCACGCCGACGATTGATTTGAGATTTTTAAAATTCATAAATTTGATGATAGTAGTTTGCCGCTGATTAAGGCTAATTCATTTTAACCTGGATTTAAAACCGATTCAGATTTCGTTTCTACGTTTTGCGGCGTCCAAGTGGGACCCAAACACCGGGGGCCATCCTTGGTCCAGATGAGTTTATCCAAACACACCGCCGCGCCTTCATTTCCAAGTCCCATGCGTGGTAAGCGAGATACTCAGTCTTATCGTCAGGTCCGAGAACAACGGAGTTATGACCCGGGCCGATAACGTGGCCTGGAACACTTTTCAGAACGCGCAGCCCAACTCGTTACCCGAGTCGCTGTAAGGTCCCGTCACGCTTTTAGAAATTCCATAATCGACGCCATACGTGTCGTCTTCGTAACAGCCCCCGCTATAGAAACAGTAATAAATTCCATCTCGCTTTCGCACAAATGGCCCTTCCATCGTCTGCCACTCGAAAATCTGCCCATACATTTCCCGCTGGGATTTGAACAGTTGCCAGTCGCAACGAGCGCGCATGACTACTTCTTCTTCTCCCGCGAGCCTGGTCATGCCCACCAATTTATCAACGACCAACGCGGTTCCCGCTCGCACGTCTCCGTCGTAATCCAGAAAATCGCGGGCGTAAAACAGATACTATTGCCCGTCGTCGTCACGAAACGGATGCGCATCTATGGCAAAGGGGCAATCGTCCGTCGCCCCGATTAAAAACGCAACATCTTCGTATGGCCCTGTTGGATTTTTGCTTTTGGCGACGCGGATTTGATGAAGCAACCCGACCTTTGCCGTCGAGTAATACATATAAAACCAGCCGTCTTCGTAAGCGATCTCCGGCGCCCAAAACGCTTTCTCGATATATTTTTCCGAAACACGCAACGCGCCTCCCGCCGATTTCCACGTCACGAAATCATCAGACGTCAGGAGCGGTATCGCCCGATCACCCTCTGTGTTGGCACCGCTGAGACCCGATTCTGAAATATCCTTAACCGTACGCATCAGTCCAGTGCCCGCCGCATAATATTTCCCTTCATGTTTCCAAACACAGGGGTCAGCAAAATATTTTCCGTAAACCGGGTTTTGATAAGAGCGCATCATCATTTTTCTTGGAACATACATACAAAAGGAAAGTTGCTAAATTTAGAAAGCAAAAAGAATAGACACTCTGCCTCAACTTCAAACCGATTCTAGACCTTTTCAAGAACGCGTTCTTAAAAATAATTTCTTTGAAACGTAATTTTTTCCGTTCCTCAAGTTGTTTTGAATCCACTGCCTCAATTTGAGAGATAATCACCCCTAATTTGGACAAACCGGCAAACGATGGACCAACGAGTTTTTTTTTATTCTCAAACTTGAGGATGCTGGCATTTGCCCTGCTAATCAGAAAAAAGTCGGTTTTCCCGAGCATGGCCAATGACTCACTCGCGAAACATCGTGGGCTTGCGAACTAAAAAATATGACGAAAAAAACAAAACGCAGCGCTATTCTTCCCGCGCGATGCGCCCTCCCCACATTTTTACTTTCCCTCGTGTTCTTTTTCGTTCTCGGATTAGTTTGTAATACCCGAGGAGACAGCCGGATCACAGACGACAATCCCATGCAAATGCCGACTGTCGGCTCTTATGGATTACGCGTTTTAACCCCAACTTTGATCGAACTTACTTTGATCACGATTAAACAACCTGATCCTGCCCCGGTCACGGAGTGGAGCTTTGTTAGTGGAGGTGTATTTACAGCTCCATCGGCTTCTCAGTTCGTGGTTACTGCCGGCACCGAAACTATTACAGTGCAATCGGTGGGCTTTAAGCGGCGCGCGCTTTATGCACCCGTCGAATACCGCGATCTCCGTCTGCAAAACCAGTTGTATTTGCAACTCGCCAGTCCGATTGCGGACGACCAATCCGTCGAAGTGAAGAACCCGAGCGGCACCCTTTGGAACTCCACTAAACAATTTATCGCGCAAACAGACCCGCTCCGATTGAACCCGGCGATTCACGTGAACCAGGAGAGTTACATGCCAGATTATCAGAAGAAAGCGATGATCAGTTATTACATTGGTAACAAAGGCGAGCTAGCGATTCCCGCAGCAAACGGTTTCAAGATTCTCGACGCCAGCAGCGGTGAAGTAGTTTATAGCGGAACGTTAAAGTTGCGGAAGGACGTTGGCTATACGTTTACGCCCGCTCCATATCAAAAGGTTTATGAAGGAGACTTCACCGCGTTCCAAACACCGGGTCAATATCGTGTGCAAATTCCGGGAATGGGCACGTCATTTCCATTCCTGATCGACGAAGGGTTGGGCGGGGCATTCGCGCGAACTTACGCTTTGGGCCTTTATCACCAGCGGTGCGGACATGCCAATGAATATCCATTCACTCGCCATACGAAAGGTGTCTGCCACAGTGGTCTCGCCGAAGTTCCGGATATGACATTCAGTGCCGTGAACAGCGAACTTGCCACGATGACAAAGGATTTTGCCAGTTCACAAAGCGGAGCGCCGCAACTCAAAAATGTTGATTCGAGTCTCTATCCATTTATCAACAAGGCGAAGTTAGATGTGTTGGGTGGCCATCATGACGCAGGTGATTATAGCAAATATACCATCAACGTCGCTCAACTGGCGCATTCTTTGGTGTTCGCTGCAGACTCTTTGTCCGACGTAGCAACCCTTGATAATCTCGGTTTACCGGAAAGTGGAGATGGCAAAAGCGATGTGCTTCAGGAAGCAAAATGGGAACTGGACTTTCTTTCTAAATTGCAGGACGCCGACGGCGGATTTTATTTTTTAGTATATCCACGTAATCAGGAATACGAGGGAAAGGTTTCGTTACAGGGATCGGATCTGGGAGATTCGCAGGTAGTTTTTCCAAAAACCACTTCTGTTACTGCAGCAAGTGTGGCAGCCCTTGCGCAAGCGTCCTCTTCGCCCTTGTTCAAACACTACTATCCTACAGAAGCGGCCCATTATCTTGAGCAGGCAAAAAAAGGCTGGCAATTCCTCGCCAATGCCTGGGCGGCTCATGGACGTGCTGGCGCGTATCAAAAAATTACTCACTATGGAAACGAATTTCGTGACAGAGATGAAATTGCGTGGGCCGCTTGCGAGATGTTTCTTGCCACGGGCGAGACTCAATATGAAAGCGAACTCCTGAGCACATTCGATCCTTCCAACGCGATTTATCGCCGCTGGGGATGGTGGCGGTTGTTCGAAGGCTATGGTTGCGCGATTCGCAGTTACGCCTTTGCAGCTCGCAGCGGTCGCTTGCCAGCCAGTGCGTTGAATGCAACCTTTCTCGCAAAGTGCGAAGCGGAAATCATTGCAGCGGGCGATGACCAAGTGCGCTACTCAGTGAACAACGCGTTTGGAAACAGCTTTCCCGACCCTAATAAACCTTATCGTTCAGCCGGTTGGTTTATGTCAGTTGAACAAACCTTTGATGTTGCCACTGCATTCCAAATAAACGAGAAGCAATCTTATCTCGACACTATCATCGCCAATGTGAATTACGAGTCCGGATTGAATCCGTTGAATATGGGCTTTGTCACCGGCGTGGGCTGGAAACGGCAGCACGAAACTGTAAATCAATACGCGGAAAATGATCGTCGCGATCTACCCCCCAGTGGAATTCCGCTTGGTAGTGTAACCTCGGGCGCGCCGTATCTTTATCTCTACAAAACTGAGATGCAGGGGCTTTCGTATCCTTTAGATGGAGCCAGCACAGCCCCCTTCGCGCCCTATGACAAGTGGACTGATACCTTCCACACAGGAACGGAATTTGTTAACCCACAACAAGGACACAGCTTGGCGGCAATGGCCTTCCTCATGGCCCGGACTTCATTAAAGACTCAAGAATGGAAGTCGGCCGTTGGCACTATCGATTTGCCCGCCAACGCTCCTGCTCGCCAATCTATCAATGCAACACTTTCCGCGTCGGGAGTTGATTTAAGCAAAGCGTTTCTTGTTTGGGAGGCGCGGGATCAATCCCCTACTCCAGCGACGACTTTCAACTTTGCGGCCGTAAATACCGGCCCCCAGTGGGTTGAAGTAGAAGCGCTTCTCCCCGATGGACGGCGTATTTTTGCGCAAGCCACTTTTACTGCCACCACTGCCGCTGAAACATTGGCGAACAGTTATCAATCAGAGCCTCTCACTCCGACCAACGAGATGGTTGCTCTTTACCATCTGGACGACACGCTGATTGACTCTACGGCCCAACAATCTGCGTTGGATTTATTTGGTGGCGCAACCCTCGACGACAATAATCTGGGTTGGCTCGCGAATCGAACTGGCGGCGCATTGCATACCTTCGCGCTCGGGGACAAGGCGGTCATTGCCATTCCAAATACCCAAATTTATTTCAGGGATACCGGTGCAGTTGTTCTTGAAGCCATGATTTATATCAACGCGCTCAAAGGAGCGACCCTTGCTAATTCGCCTCTCATTTCACTGGTAAAAAACTGGGATGCGAGTATTGAGCTATACGAAGACAAATACAAGGGACTCAAGATCCGAGGTGGATCACAGTGCGATGTTCCTGGAGCTAAGGTGGTCAACGCCCTTTCGCGAAATGTCTGGCATCACTTGCGCTTAGCTATTGACAGGGCGGGCTATTCAGCACAGGTGGATGGTTCAACGATTGTCAGCGTTCCGAGTGGCGAGCTGTCAAATTGGAGCGCAACCAGCGGATATTCCACCCTCACACTGGGCAACTTTGAGGGGTGGATCGATGAAGTCGTAATTCGTAATGTTCCTTCAAGCTCGTCCACTCTCGTAGGCGTGACACCATTCGTTTCACCTGTCATTGCAACTCACGCCAACCCGGTTGTAGTCGTCCCGATTACAACGAATTCCCTTCCCCTCGCCCCGCTAATAGATGCTAATTTTACAAACGTTACCAATTCGACTGGTCTAGCACGGATGGACACCGATACGAAGGGTAGTTGGAGAGGCGTATATGGCACCGATGGTTTCATTGTGATCGGTAACTCCACAAATTATCCCTCTTACGCCCAAGTAAGCGTCACCGGACAATCGGATTGGACATGGGCTACCAACAGCACGGATACTCGTTGCTTGCAGAAAGGCGCCGCCGCCGACCGTATTGCTGCTTCCTGGCAATCGCCCAATAGCTTTACCGTCAGTATAAATGTCACAGACGGCAGATTCCACCAGCTTGCTTTGTATTTTCTGGATTTTGATCGCAACGCGCGCGCGCAAACCGTCGAGGTGCTGGATGCCGCGACCGGAGTTGTTCTGGACACGCAAAGTCTTAGCTCATTTCAGGAGGGCAAGTATTTGATCTGGAATATCAGTGCCAATGTCAATATTCGGGTGACACGGCAAGCGGGTTATAATGCGACGGTCCAAGGAATCTTTTTTGACACCCCGGGACCCCGTGTGAAATTGCGTACCTCGGGAGCGGTGGCTCGACTAATTCCGACGGACGTTGAAGGAGGTGGCGGTCTGAGATTCTCTACCCTCACTAGTACTAATTTCAGTCTTCGAGATACCGAAGTGCAGCCGGCGGGAGCCAGCTTCTATCGCGCTATCCAACTGCCGTAGTTGCATTGCAAATTGGAATTAAATCGGCCTGGGTTCAACAAATAGTGGCCGTTGCTTCCTTGGGGAACCGATAACCAGGACTATTATTCCCACTCAATGGTTGCGGGAGGCTTGCTGGAAATGTCGAGGCAAACGCGGTTGACACCTTTGACTTCATTGATGATGCGGTTGGAAAGTTTTTCGAGTAATTCATAGGGCAACTTGACCCAATCGGCAGTCATCCCATCCTGCGATTCCACTGCGCGAATTGCGATTGTGTAATCGTAAGTTCGTTCATCACCCATCACGCCGACGCTTCGCACCGGCAACAACACGGCAAAACTTTGCCAGATTTTGTAATACCAATCGGTGGCCTTCATTTCTTCGACAACAATCGCGTCGGCATTGCGCAAGATCTCACAACGCCTGGGGGTAACTTCGCCCAGGATTCGCACCGCGAGCCCAGGGCCGGGAAACGGCTGGCGATAGACAATTTCCTTGGGCAACCCGAGTTCGAGGCCAAGCTGTCGCACTTCGTCTTTGAATAAACATTTCAGCGGCTCGACTAGTTGGAACTTCATGTTCCTGGGCAACCCGCCGACGTTGTGATGGCTCTTGATCATCGCGGAGGGATTGCCGCCAATCGGCACAGACTCGATGACATCAGGATACAGCGTGCCCTGAGCAAGAAATTTCGCCTTCCCTGCCCTTTTCGTCGCGGACTGAAAAACTTCAATGAAAGTTTTGCCGATGATTTTTCGTTTCCGCTCAGGATCGGTCACCCCTTTCAACCGTGTCAGAAAAGTTTTTGAAGCTTCTTCGTATTGCAGTTTGATATGAAAATGCCGTCCAAAAACTTTCTGGACAACGCCAGCTTCGTTGGCGCGCAACAGCCCGTTGTTGACGAAAATGCAGGTGAGTTGATCGCCAATCGCTTCGTGCAACAACGCTGCCGCCACGCTGGAATCCACACCGCCGCTTAACCCCAAAATTACTTTTTCCAGGCCGACTTGCGCGCGAATTTCCTCCACGGCTTGCTGGACGTAATTACGCATCGTCCAGTCTTTTCCGCACCGGCAAATCTCGTGGACAAAATTGTTGATAATTTCTTTGCCGCGCGGCGTATGGGCGACTTCTGGATGAAACTGCAGGCCGTAGAAATGTTTCAGGCGATTTTCAATCGCGGCGTAGTCGGAATTATCCGTTCCCGCCACAGGCCGAAATCCTTCCGGCAATTTGGTCAGCTTGTCGCCGTGCGAATTCCAGACCTGCAACGAAGCGGGAAGTTTTTTGAAAAGCGGACAGGAATTATTTTTGAGCGTAAGAATCCCTTTGCCGTATTCGCGCTTCTGACCTTTTTCGACTTTGCCCCCCAAAAATTGAGCGAGCAATTGCAGCCCATAGCAAACTCCGAGTATCGGGACACCCAGTTGGAAAATGTTTTTATCGGGCAGCGGCGCGTTGTCGGCATAAACGCTGGACGGTCCGCCCGAAAGTATAATTCCTTTGGGATTGAGTTTTTCGATTTCTTGGGCGGAGGTATCGTAACGAAGAATTGTCGAATAAACGTTGCACTCGCGAATGCGCCGAGCAATGACCTGGGTGTATTGCGAGCCGAAATCGAGGATGACAATTTGCTCAAGCATAATCAGGTGTGAGAAACCGTTCGCCAGTAAAAAGTATTTAGTTTCCCGATTGCAGTTTTTTTCACTCTTTCACTGCCGCCACTTTTCCTTCGCTGGCGTCGTATTGAATTTTCATTCCAAAAGGCGGCGTGGGAAGTTTGCCCAGATATTTCTTTGAGACCAGTTCATCCAGTGTGGTGGGATTGCGGCCTTCCTGTGCATTAAAAAGTTGGATGGCACTGTTCAGTGAAGTGGTGTCGATGTTTTTTTCCATGGATTGCTGCGCCTTGCCCGCGCGCGAAAGGTAATCCACCGGCGCAGTTGCCACGGACTCGGCTCGGGGGATGTTCGGGCGAACGGGCGGGTCTTCCTGTTTTCGACAACCCACTAAAAGAATGCTGCAAACCAAAAGTAAGTGAGCGATGAGCGTTTTCATGAAGCAAAGTTAAAAAGTCTGCCAGGAAAAACCAAGAGCGAACCCGAAAAAAATAAACCCTTGGTTGCGGAACCAAGGGTAAAGAAAAAGACTGCCGGGCGAGTTTTAGACCCGCCCGAGCAGAGTTGATACTTGCTTAACGCAAGGGAGCTCCTAAATCACGGATTGGGAGCATTTGTGGTTGCCGGCGGAACCGGTGCGGGAGGAGTCATTGTGGTGTCATCCTTTTTAGTGCAACCCACGAGCACAAATGTGCTCACCAATGCGAGAACGGCGTAGCTGAGTAGTTTTTTCATGCGGGCGATTAGTATCTCTCCCCCGAAAAAAAAGCAATAGCTTCGTCAATTATTTTTTTCCAGGGTTTCCCGCACAAAGTCCCGCGCCCGCTCAACCAGCCCCCGATCCGTCTGTAAATTGGCGAATCGAAAGGGCGGCAAACCGCTCTGTTGCTGGCCGGTCAGTTCTCCCGGGCCGCGAATTTTCAAGTCCTCCTCGGCAATTTCAAAGCCGTCACTCGTCCGTTCCAAAGCGCGCAATCGCTCGTCCCCGTTCTCGGCTTTGACCGAATAAACTAAAATACAAAACGAATTTTCGGAGCCGCGCCCGATTCGTCCGCGAAGCTGATGCAGTTGGGCCAGACCAAAATGATTCGCGTTTTCAACCACCATCACCGTGGCATTCGGAACATCGATTCCCACTTCGATGACCGATGTGGCCAAAAGCATTTTAATCTCGTTGGCGTGAAAACCGGCCATGATCTTTTCTTTTTCTTCCGCGCGAAGCCGCCCATGCAGGAACGCGACGCGATGGGGCGAAAAAGTTTTTTGCAGCGTTTCAAACTCTTTCGTCACCGCTTTGAGTCCCGATTTTTCATCCGCTTCATCCAAGCGTGGGTAAACGACATACGCCTGGCGACCTTCGGCAATTTTTTCCCGCACGAACTCCCAAACCTTGGGCAACTTTTCTTCGCTGCGCACAAAAGTTTTTGTTTTCGCTCGTCCAGCGGGCAACTGATCAATGACGGATATATCCAAATCTCCGTAAAGCGTCAGGCCGAGCGTTCTTGGAATGGGCGTCGCCGTCATGACGAGCAAATGCGGATAAACCCCTTTGCGCAAAAGTTTTTCGCGCTGCACAACACCGAACTTGTGTTGTTCGTCAATTATCACCAGGCCGAGTTTTCCGGGACGAAATGAATTTTCAATGAGCGCATGAGTGCCGATGAAGAGAGTTGAAAATCGTGTTTTGAGTGTCGGCAGCGAAGGTTGGTTCCCCACGGTCTTGATGCTCCCGGTCAGCAACTCGACGTGAATGTCCATTGCGCCCAACCAGTGTTGGAAATTTTTGTAATGTTGCTCGGCGAGAATTTCCGTTGGAGCCATGAGCGCGACATCAAATCCGCTTTCCAACGCCATCAGAGCATTACACGCGGCGACGATGGTTTTGCCAGATCCGACGTCGCCTTGCAGCAGTCGCCGCATGGGATGCGCTCCGCCCATATCGCCTCGAATTTCCCGCAGGACTTTTGTTTGCGCCTCGGTGAGTTGAAAGGCGAGTTGCCCCAAAAATTGCCGGATCAATTTATTGTTTCCCGAACAGGGCAGACCGCGCGCGCTGGCTTCCAGTTTTTTCCGCCGCAATTGAATGGCCGTTTGCAATTCCACCAGTTCATCGAGTGCCAGACGGCGGCGTGCGATTTCCACGTCGGCCATTTCTTCAGGCGAATGGAGCAAGCGAATGGCATGAGCGCGGCCCGGAAAACCCGTTGGATTTTGCCCGATGTTTTTTTCGGGAATTTTTCTTTCAAATTCGTCCAGTGACCGCGCAATGGTGGAACGCAACCAGCGTTGCGGCAAACCTTCGGTCGAGGGATAAATCGGCACGATCCGATTGAGATGAATAGAAATTTCTTCACCCGCCTCGATGACTTCAGTTTCGGGATGATCAATGGTGCGAGGTTTGGCCGAATTCAATTTTCCAAAAACCAAAACATCATCGCCCACTTGAAAATAATTCTGCATGAAGGGCAGGTTCCACCAACGGCAATGAAGCCGCGCGGTGCCGTCTTCAAGAATGATTTCAAAAACTGATTTTGTGCCGTGGCTCCAGCGTTTCAATCCGGCGGCGACGATCTTTCCGCGCGTGGTGGCCGCTTCGTTCATTTGCATTTCTTTGATCGCCTTGAAATGACGCCGATCTTCGTAACGCCGTGGCCGATGCAAAAGTAAATCGTTGACGCTGCGAATATCTAAACGCGCCAGTTGAGACGCGCGTTCCGGCCCGACTCCCGGCAGTTCCGCCACTGGGGTTGCTAGAGAGGAAGTTGTGGAAGCGGAAGACATCGGCGCACGATATAAAAACGAACGCAAAGGTCAAAGTGGGAATCGCACAGGGCTGACGCAGATCAATTTGTCAGGACGAGTTTGGAAAACGTGCGCTACGCCGCCAGTTTCGCCAGCGCGTGAGCCAGCACCGCAACGCCGTTCCTGATTTGTTCAGGCGACGAGAATTCATCAGGCCGATGGCTATAACCTTTGAAGCATGGAATAAAAATCATCGTTGTCGGACAAATCTGCG
>JBDSYB010000037.1:0-3894 GCA_039925885.1 Verrucomicrobiota bacterium | reverse complement strand
TCATGTCCTTCTTCGTCAAAGCCACGATCGAAGCTTTGAAACTCGTTCCGCAAGTGAACGCGGAAATTCGCGGCAATAATATTGTTTATCATAATTACTTCGACATCGGCGTGGCGATTGGCGGCGGAAAAGGTCTGGTTGTTCCTGTTTTACGTAATGCTGAACGCATGAGTTTTGCGGAAATCGAAATTGCCATCGGCGATCTCGCTAAGCGCGCGAAGGAAAATAAATTGAAGCCCGACGAATTGCAGGGCGGCACATTTACCATCAGCAACGGCGGCGTTTACGGCTCGCTCCTTTCCACGCCGATTGTGAATCCGCCGCAAAGTGGAATCCTCGGAATGCACACCATTCAGGAACGGCCTGTCGCCATCGAAGGCCAAGTCGTGATTCGCCCGATGATGTATGTCGCGCTCAGTTACGATCACCGCATCGTCGATGGCCGCGAAGCCGTCACGTTCTTGAAAGCCATCAAGGACGACATCGAAAAGCCCGCGCGAATACTTTTGGAAGTTTGATTCTATAACTCACGTCTGATTTTAAGCTCCAGAGGAGCGAAATATTTGTAGTAAACGCCTCCTCATAATTGTTGAAGCTCCGTAGGAGCGACATAATTTCGTGCGAATTTCTATGTCGCTCCTACGGAGCTTTGTCTTTGGTGGGGACGGTTTTCTACAAATATTTCGCCCCTGACGGGGCTGTCTGCAAAATGAATCGCGCAGGAAGTTCGTTACCTTTTCAATCCCAGCACCACCACACCTGCGCCGACTAAAATAATTCCCAACCAATCCCGCGCGCTTTGGCGTTCGCCCAGAAAGATCACCGCAAATATCGCCACCAGAATCACGCTCAACTTATCGACGGGCGCGACTTTGGACGCATCGCCTAATTTCAGAGCGCGAAAATAACAAATCCACGAGGCGCCGGTGGCGATGGCGGAGAGAATCAGAAACGTCCAGGTCTTCGCGTTTAACGTCAGCGGGTTCATCCATTTGCCGGTGAGGAAAACGAACGCTACGAGAACGAAGAGAACGACGAACGTGCGAATGAGTGTGGCGAAATCCGAATTCACTCCTTCCAATCCGACTTTGGCAAAGATGGCGGTGAGCGCGGCAAACACTGCGGAAAGCAATGCCCAGATGAACCAGTTTTGAGTGGTGGCCATGTAGGATTAGTTGCGAGATTCGGGATTGTTATCCTCTCGACGAATTTTGCGGGCCAAAAGAAATGCGGCTACAGCCATGGTGACGGAAAAAGGAACCATCTCCAAAGCTACCGTAACCTTCTCCCAATCTCCTTTTATCAAGCTCACAGCCAACAAAAAAAATCCAGCGCTTGCAAAAAATGCACCCCAAAGTCTAAGGAGCAATGGGAAAAAAAGCTGTCGTTTATTTTGATTGGGACTTAGCAACCGAAACGCAAGAACGGAAAACCCTAACGAAATTAGAAAAAAAAGTAAAAACATGGCAAGAGTTGAGACCTTAAAAAGATCGTTAACCCCATAAACTCTTGGGTTTCGCCAAGCGACCAAATAAACGATCCAAACAAGTAAACTTGTGCTCGCAAGACTAATCAGCGCACAGGTTAAACCCACGACGAATTCATAACGTTTTGAAGCGTTGATTAAATATTTTTCAGGCTTAAGGGGCATTCAGTGGTTCAAAACTCTGCCAGTCCTCAATCTCACGATTGAGCGCGGCATCACGATTGGCGGATTCGCAAGCGGCTTGGAGGCGTCCCTTGCGAGCATTTTCGATTTCACCGGAAACCTTTTTGAAATAGTCATCAAACCACGCCCGCAGTTCCGCCAACTCAGTGGGAGGAAGTTTTGGAATGGCTGCTTCGATTTCCTTAACGGTGCTCATGCGCAAAATGTAGCGCGCTGCCTCTGGTTTGTGAAGCATTGGATTGCGCGAAGAGAATGACGAATGTGCGAATGTGCGTGGCGAAATCCGAATTCACTCCGTCCAATCCAACTTTGGCCCTGCGATGGAAATATAATCGACGATGTCCTTCAATGTTCTCATCTTTTCCGCAGCAGAATTGGATATGTCGATTCCAAACTCTTTTTCAATATCCATAACAAGGTCAACAGTGGACATAGAATCCAATGCATCCATCCGAAGGTCTTCCACAATTAAGTCTTCAGGACGCATTCTCGCCAGATCAATGGAGATATGACGCGACATAATCTCTCGAATTTTTGAAGCGACTTTCGACTGTTCCGCGGAAAAATATTGTTTTCCAAATTCATCATTAGTGAGTGATTCTCTTTTAGCCATGTGAGTCAGAGCACGTTCTCGTTCTGATTCATCGGTCGCCCGCACTTGATAAACCCCGGTCAGAATTGCCAAGACAAAAAAAAGAACCGTCCAATACCAAGATAAGTTGAAATATCGGGGCGCAGCTAAACAAGCGACCAAAGCAATTGCGGAGACGATTGCCCAAACCCATGTTTTAATTTTTTTCATCACGCCGACACCGAAAGATTTTTCAAATCCGCGCGGACTTGTCGCGGGAACAACTATTTCTCAAGCGAATCCAGATGCTTTTGATATTGCTCCTGCTGTCTTTCCCACGTCGCTAATATTTTGCCCCAACGAATCGCAGAATCTTCCTGCTGTTTCAAAAGGGTCTCGTTTCTCGCAATCAAATCTACGTATTTTTTGTGCGTTTCTTCCTGTTTGGCCATCATCTTTGCACTGTCGGCTTCTTGTTGTTTAACTTGTTTCTGGTATGTCTCATCGATTTTGTCAAGAGCCTCTGGAAGTTGCTTCTGTTGTTGTATCGAGGAGTCAGAAGCATCGTCCGTCTTCTTATCGCAACCTGAAACCAAAATAAGAGCCGCACTGATTAACACAGTTTGTATTTTCATGATTTAATTTTGTTTATTGCATTGGAGAATCACGCCGACGCTGAAAGGTTCTTCAAATCTGCGCGGACTTGTTCGTAGCTCGTGTTGTAGGCCAGAACTTCGGGATCGGGTTCGATGTTTTGCTGTTTGCACGCGTCGCGGTAAAGGTCCGGCCACCAGTTGCGATGTTGGGTCAGTCCTTCGTCGCGCCAACTTTTCCAACCCATCAAAACTTTGGACCAACATTTATCGCCGTATTCGACGCCTTCACGCGCGGTTTCAAAATTTTTCAAATACCAATCGCGACCGATGCGCGCGTGCAAAACTTCGTCGGCCCAATCGTAATCTTGAAAGAGCGCGCTGAGTTTGTTGTGCGATTTGAGGGCGGTTTCCCATTCGTAACGTTTGCCGTTGCGCGGCATGAGTCCTTGCTCAATGAAATACAAAACGGCGTGGCGCTCGATGGGCGTGAGTTGGGTGTTGAGGCCGAGCGACCAGGTGAAATTGATCATGACGTGGCGCGGCCAATCGACGCCAAGGCTCGCGAAACCGACTTCGCCCATCATGGCGTGGCGCGCTTCGTCCCAAAGTTGTCGCGTCATGTCGCGATAATATTCCCACGGCTTGCCCGGAGTCTCGACGAGGATGCTGGCCATCATTTCCGGCACATCAATTTCGCGGAGACGTTTGTAAAACATCATCAGCACTTTGGCGTCGGGCGGTTTGGTTTCATCGTAGAGAAAGACTTCGGCGTTGACACCCATGTTGTAGGGATCGGGAAAACGTGAATCGCGAGCGGGGACTTTGTTGTAGGCGAAAGGTTTTCTTAACGCGGAACTAGGAATGCGGAACGTGGAGTTTTTCTCGCCCGAACCGTCGAGATCGCCAGCGGCAGCGAGGCAATCGTCGAGAATTGTAGGAGACGACGTGAGGAGACTCTGATCTTCAGTTAGAACCTCGTTACCTCGTTTCCTACCAGAATTATTGAGGGACGCGCTGGCCTTTTTCCCGTAATCAATCATCTCGTTGACCTCGAGCAG
>JBDSYB010000036.1:0-4756 GCA_039925885.1 Verrucomicrobiota bacterium | reverse complement strand
CCGGCTGGGCGATATTGGTTGTGCGCAGCATTTCGAATCGCAGACCCGGCTCGCTCTGCAAAGTCGTTCGGAATTGTCCATTGGTGAAAACAGGATTGCTCAACACCGGCTCTCGAATTGCGGTCAGCCTAACATTGTCGATGTCCCAATAACCGCCCGCCAGCGCGGGATCCACTGTGGATAAAAATTGAATGCCGATTTTTTTCCCGACCCACGCGTTGGATGTGGTGACGAGCGGGAGGGCGAGTTGGATATCAATGAAATGGGTCGTGTTCGTGAAGAAGGTGTTGGTGTGCATGATGTTTGTCGCAGCAACCGTCACCTTGTTGCTTAAAGCATCGCGGTAATAAAGGCTCATTTCCACCGTGACGCCATTGCTCATTCCCATGCCCCCACCAATAAAACCGGCCGTGAGTTTGTAAGATTTCCCAGCTTCAAAAGTGGCATTAAATTCGTGGGTGGGAATGATGTGCGCCCAATCAATCGTGTCGTAATCCTGGAATAGCCCCGTTTGCGGAACGGCAAAAATATAAAGCGCCTGGCTCCCACTAATGTTGTCAATGTAATCGGACTTGGTCGGCGAGCTATTTAAAAAAACTCCGACAAGCTGATCCCAGGTAAACCCGCCGGTTTCGTCATACCATGCAGGCTTCGGCGTTTCCTGCCACGAATCGACACGCGGGTCAGCTAATAAGGTCGGGGGTGATTCAAACGATGCATTGGGAACCGTGATCGTCTCGGCGCGAGCCGAAATTGTCGCGGCGGCAAGGGCGGATAAAACAGTAACTAAAATTCTTTGGCAACGGGCATTTTTCATAAATTATTATGGCAGTGGGCTCAAAACACGCAAGGGCAAATCAGATGCGCGGGCTTCAGTGGGTGTGATTACAAGCGGGTGAGATTTCTTTCTTTTTTTTTTGAAAGCCGGTTTTTAACGCAGAGGAGGCGAAGATTTTCGCAGAGGAGCGCAGAGAAAATAAACCTTGGCGTCCTTTGCGCAAATCTCCGACTCCTCTGCGTTTGTCCCAAATCCCTTGCTTCGGGACTGAACTCGCCAAGTATTTAAACGAAATCTCACCCACTTTTAATCACACCCAGCTTCAGTTTTCCTAAAAACATTCTTGTGACCTTGGGCGATGACAGATAACCGCTGGACTTGGGCAGATTTTGGTCAAAGAATTCGCCCATGAACCGCAGGAATTTTTTACAGAACCTCTCCATCGGGGGAATCCTAGCCACTGGCCCAAATCTTTTTCTTCCTCGGTCTGCCCGTGCCGCAGAGGAACGCTCCATTGCCAAAATCGGGAAAAACGAACTGGCGGCAGATGTCGTGATTGCGGGCGGTGGCCTCGGTGGTTGCGCCGCGGCGCTCGCGGCCCTGCACAATAATTTGCGCGTCATCCTGACGGAAGAAACCGACTGGATCGGCGGGCAAATCACGCAACAAGGTGTCCCGCCCGATGAGCATCGCTGGATCGAATCTTTCGGCGGCACTCGGATGTATCGCGAATTTCGAACCGCTATCCGCGACTACTATCGCCACAATTATCCATTGACGGAATCGGCCCGCGCCCGCTGGAATCTCAATCCTGGCGACGGCGGGGTTTCCAAAATTTGTCACGAACCGCGCGTCGCTCTCGCTGTCCTGCAAAATTTATTCGCGCCGTATCTCGGTTCGCGCCAATTGATGCTTCTCCTCGAACATAAAATTATTTCCGCCGAAGTGACGGGGGACAAAGTTCGTTTTCTCAAAACCCGCAGCCTGCGCAGCGGACAAGAACTGATTTTGCAGGCGCCCTACTTCATCGACGCCACGGAAATGGGCGACCTCCTGCCGCTCACCAAAACGGAATTTGTCACCGGCGCGGAATCGCAAAAAGATACTGGTGAATTGCACGCTCCGGAAATGGCCGCGCCCCAAAACCAACAAGCATTCACAGTTTGTTTTGCCATGGATCACATCGCTGGCGAAGAACACCTCATCGAGAAACCGCGCGAATATGAGTTCTGGCGCGATTACGTTCCGCAACTTCGCTCCGCCTGGCCGGGAAAATTATTGAGCCTGACCTACAGCAATCCTCACACGCTGGAACTCCGCTCCCTTGGATTCAATCCCGAGGCGGAATCGGGCACCACGGGTCTTTGGACCTACCGCCGTCTCGCCAACAAAAATAATTTTTTGCCGGGAAAATATCGTGGCGACATCTCACTGGCGAACTGGCCGCAAAATGATTATTTGGCCGGACCTCTTATCGGCGTCAGCGATGCGGAGGCCGCGCAACATATTGAGCGCGCTAAACAATTGAGCCTTTCGCTTTTTTATTGGCTACAAACTGAAGTCCCGCGCGAGAATGGAAAAAATGGTTTTCCTGGATTGCGGCTGCGCGGCGATGTCCTTGGCACTGAGGATGGGCTGGCAAAATATCCCTACATTCGCGAAGCGCGCCGCATCAAAGCCGTATTTACCATTCTCGAAAAACACGTCGGCGCAGGAGCGCGCGCCAAACTCAGTGGCAAAAGTGAAAAAGAAGTTGTCGCGGAAAATTTTTCAGACTCAGTGGGCGTCGGCAGTTACAACATAGATCTGCATCCCAGCACCGGCGGAGATAATTACATCGATGTGCCGTCCCTGCCCTTTCAGATTCCGCTGGGCGCGCTTCTTCCGCAGCGGATGGAAAATTTGATTCCGGCCTGCAAAAATATTGGCACCACTCACATCACCAACGGCTGTTACCGATTGCATCCAGTGGAATGGAACATTGGTGAAGCAGCGGGCGCGCTCATTTCCTTCGCTCTGGAGAAAAAAGTTTTACCGCGCGCCATTCGCGAGAAAAAAACTCTGCTGGCCGATTTTCAAAACCGGTTGCGCGCTCAAGGTGTGGAAACAGAGTGGCCAAAAGGACAGTTTTAATCCGGCAAAAAAAATCCCGGAGTTGCCTCCGGGATGATTTTCATTTTCGGGCCTGATTATTTAGGCGTAGTCGGCGGGGTGTCTGTGGACGGTTGGACTGCGTCGGTCGAAGGCGCATTCGCGTCCGAACTGCTCTTGTAATTTTTCTGTTGGTCACTCGGTTGAGCGCCGGCCGGTTCATCAACGGTCACGCCCGCGCTTTGCTCAGGCGAGATTTTTTCAGCCATTTGCAAATGTTCCTTCAAAGTGGGCAACGTTGCCTTGGCAAATGCGGCCACGTCCGCATCTTTACTGGCTGCGGCTTTCTCGAATTTGGCGATGTCTTTTTTGTGATCTTTCACCATGTGCATCGCAAAGGCCTTGTCGAACTCTGCGCCGGAGAGGCTGTTGAGATGATCCATCATTTTTTGTTGTTTGGCGTCCACTTCAGCAGAGAGAGCGATGCCGCACTTCTGCGCAATCTCCTTCAATTCGGCGTTCGCTTTTGAATGATCCGCCACCAGGCGTTGGGCCAATTCTTTTACGGCGGGATCCTGACCTTTTTGCGTTCCGAGTTCGCCCATGTTGACTTCCGCTACTCCACCTTGCGCAGCGTCTTTGATGAAGTGTTCTTTGTCAAAAGGCTTGGTGTGGGCGCCAGCCGCTTCCTTGATGGTGGTGGCCGATGTTTGGTCCTGCGTGGAAACTTCCGCTCCAGTCTTGCTGTTCTGTCCAGATACCTGGACACCGGTGTCAGTGGCAGGCGCAGCACTGTTTTCCCCTTGGATCCGGGGTTGATTAGCGGCGTCTTGTTGTTCCTGCGCGCGAGGCGTTCCGGGCGCAGTTGTGTCGTTCGGTTCGATGGCGAATGCCGCACTCATGCCCACGGCAAGATTGGCGGCGACGATAGCTCCGATAATTTTTTTATTTTTCATAATACTACTTTCAGGTTTGTGGTTCACGGTGAGACGGCGGCGAAATGCCAACTGACTCCTCCTCTTTGCGCTAAGAACCTAAGACCGCAACGGTTCGTTTCAATGCGGGTTAATCATTATTTCCAGTTCAGAAAATCTGCGATAAAGAGTAGTGCCGCCCCTCTGAGGGAACGGAGTCAGGCTGACGCAAAAAATCTTTCGTTTAATTCCGTTGTCCATTTTCCTCAATTCAGGTAGAAAAAATATAGGAATTCAATCACCGCTGGAATCACCGGCCTGAGCATCCATATTTTATGAAAAAATTATTTCTTTTTCTAATCGCGCTTCTTTTTTCCGTCGGCCTTGCTTGGACGATTGCCACCGCCCGCCAGGAAGCAATCGATGCGACCATACTTTCCGAACATCAAGCCGCCTGGGAAAAAGAAAAAGCCACCCTCGAAGCCGCAGCCACAAAAACCATTGATCGAAAAATTATCCGCCAGGAAACTTCTTCCAGCCCCGTTGCGCAGGCCACCACTTCAGCCACGCCCGGTGAAATCATCGAGAAATTGCGGTCTCTTCAGACCGGAAAGGAAAAAAATCGCCGCATCCGTTTTGCCATCCAACAATTTGAAAATTTGATCGAGGCCGGGCAGGAAGCGTTGCCTGCCATCGCCAAATTTTTAGCTTTGAACGAGGATATTGATTACGACTTCAGCGGAAACGGAAAGAAAAAAGGCCCTGAAGACTCGCTCCTCCCCGCTTCATTACGCTTTGGTTTGTTTGATGTGGTGAAACAGATCGGCGGAGCTGAGGCCGAAAAAATTCTGGCGGACGTTTTGCAGGCAACTGGTCGCGGAGTCGAGGTCGGGTATCTCGCCCGCACCTTGCAGGAAATTGCGCCGGAAAAATATCGCGCTGCCGCCATTTCAGTTGCATCCGAGTTGCTCGC
>JBDSYB010000035.1:0-6653 GCA_039925885.1 Verrucomicrobiota bacterium | reverse complement strand
CTTTGGTGCCGCTAAAAGCAGCGTCCCGAAACAAGAGCACAAACATTTCGCCGGTTCCGTCCGCCAGCGAACTCAAGGCAGCAGCGCCTATCCACATGTTTGTCGGGTCGCGTCGCACGATCTCCGCCAGCGCCGGAATTTTTTCAGCAAGCTGCACATCGCCGAGCGTGAAGGCCAATTGGTAACGCACATTCATAGAAGGATCTTTGGTCAGCGGCTGCAGCGCGGCAAAAAGGTTTGTCATCAGGCGGGCGTCTGGCAAAAACTTTTCCGAGAGGCGAACAGCGTGTTGGCGAACAGTTGGATCCATGTCGCGCAGTGAAAGGGCAATAGTGGGAGCATCAAGGGACTCGAGGCCGATCAATGCATAAAGCGCGTGCATTCGCGCCAGAGGAAAACGAGATTTTTGCACAACGTTCGTCAAAAACGGCACGGCGGTTTTGTCCTGCCGTTGATAAAGCAAACGCGAGGCGGTGTCGCGATGCCATCCATTGGGGCTTTCCAATGTAGCGACGAGTTGGGCGGTGGTGGCTTCGCCAAATTGCACTTTTTGAGGTTGCTTATAATTTTCAGGCACAATGCGGTAAATCCGCCCACGATCATTGCCGCTGTTGAGATCAAGGTGCTTCTTGATTTGTTCCGGCAGCGACCACGGATGCTCGATGACTTCGCGATACATATCGATGACATACAAGGTTCCGTCCGGCGCGTTGGCAAACTGCACGGGACGAAACCAGGTGTCTCGCGAAGCAAGGAATTCGATTTTTTGTTCATCCGCCGGACGGGCCGCCAACACTCCGACGCCGTCGGGATAAATTATTTTTCGATGCACCAGATTTCCACCGGCGTCTCCGATAAAAGCATTATCAAAAAATTCCGGGGGAAAGGCACTGCCGTGATAAATCGTCGCGCCCGTCGCGCCCGTAAAATATCCTGCTGATCTGCCGCCGCCTTCAATCGGCCCGCTGGCGACGCCGTTGACCCGCCATTTCGTGCGAATCACCCGCCACGGTTCCTCGGGGCTGATGCGATAAACCTCCGCAGCAGGCCCATCCACGGCAATGTCCACCAGTGCGCCCGGCATGGCGTAAAATGGATTTCGTTCCGCATAGCGCGCTTCATACATCAACGTCTGGAGATGATGACTGTTGCTGCACACAAACTTGCGGCCCTTGCTATCGTAACTAAATCCGTATTGTCCGCCGCCGTTTTCTGCCGCCAATTCCATGGTTTGGGGGTCAAAGTAAAAATCGCGTCCGTTCAAATCCAGCGGTGCGCGCCCTTGCACAATCAAGTTTGTAACGAGTCCGCCATTGGGCCCGGTTGCTCCATGAATGCGGTTATCCAACCCCCAGTTAAAACTGTTGAGAAGCGCCTGGACGTTCAGCCGTTCTTTCCCAGCGCCAAAGCCAGAATAAACTACTTTTCGCACCTCGGCTTTTCCGTCGCCGTCGTTGTCTTTCAAATAAATAATGTCCGGAGATGCAGCGACGAACACCCCGCCGTCGTAACAAATTACAGCGGTCGGCCACGGCAAATGATCCGCAAACACGGTTGCTTTCTCAAAACGTCCGTCCCCATCGGTGTCTTCCAGAAGCCTAATGCGCCCGAGTTGTTCCTCGCGCCGCTCGGAATAATCGTTCATTTCGACAACAAACATCCGTCCGTTTTCGTCGAAGGAGAGCGCGATGGGATCAATCACCTCAGGCTCCGCTGCGACCAGCTCCAGGCGGAAACCTTTTTTAATCAGAAACGTCTTCAGAGCGTTCGTGGATTCAATAGCAGGAATGCGCGGCAAATCTTTTTTGGCGTCCAACTCCGGCGGAACTGCTTTTGCGAACCACGAGCTGAGGAAAAAGACCGCGACGACAAGGCGAAAAATCATAGAGCCACCAAGCCAGCGAAGCGGCGTTAGTTCAAGAAGTTTCTGCGGCGCAAATTCCTGAAAAACAGGCGAGTGGTTTTGCTTTTACGGGGTGCGAGTTCGGTAAAATCGCAGCGGACGCATTGAGTTTTTCCTAGAAGAAAATCCGGAAACGAAATTTTTGCACGCCATTCAAATCAAAAAAAAATGGTTTTATCCGCAGCATTTTGACTTTTTCCTTTTTACGCGAACGCGAGATGCCATGAAAATTTTCGCTCTTGTTTGTTACCTCTAAAAGAGCGAAGCTTAACTCAAAATGAACCACTTAGTGCGCAGTCTGAATAGGAAGCTTATTGTCGCAGCATTGTCGGGTGCGCTTTTTGCAGGGATAGCGTCCGCATCGGCGCAGGTTCAGCGAGTTCTAGGACTGGACATCTCTGCGTGGCAGGGAAACATCTCCCAAACTACTTGGAACAATATTCACAACATTGAAAATCGCCAGTTTATCATCCTCCGCTCCAGCCGCGGCGGTAGCACCGGCTACTACAATCAAAACGATGCAGGTAACTCACAGGGGTTGAATACGCTTTCCCAACGCTACGACGATCCGTATTACGTGCAGAACATCAATCGCGTTGCCACTGCGGGAATGTTCGCGGGCTCATATCACTTTTCGCGTCCCGACATCATTGCAACCACGCTAAACTCGGGCGGTATCCCAAACAACGGAACCGATGAGGCGGATCACTTTATTCAAATGGCGGGACCTTGGATGCGACCAGGATACTTGGTGCCCGTGCATGATTTCGAGGCGGGAGATGGGGTACGGACAGATGATGAAATGGCGCAATTCTGTATAGATTTTTCCAACCGCATCTACGAACGCATGGGTATTCGTCCCGCCATTTACGTGAACGGCAATTACGCTTTCTATATTCTGGGCGGTGCCTCCTTGTCGCTGCGGGATCAACTTGCTAAACCTTCTACTAACCTTCCAAGTGACGTTTCACCGGCTAATCCGACACTTTGGAGCGCTCGCTGGCCGAACCAGAGTGATCCCAATTCAATCGACGTTCAAAATACTGAGCCAAAAGATACAATTTCATATATTTATGGCCCTTGGGATGATTATGGTATTACGCATCCTTGGAAGTTCTGGCAATACGCGAGCACCGGTCGCTTGCAGAGTTTCAACAATGGCGCTAACAATCTCGATATGGATGTAGTGCGTGGCGGCATTGAATTTTTGAAGGATCTTTTGATCCCCGCCGTTTGGATGAACGACAGCAGCGGAGGTTGGAGTTCTCTTACCAACTGGAATTGCGGACAAACACCAATTGCGCCACTAACCGGCCCGGGACAGGTGACACCCGTTGGCACGCAGACGCTACCTATTGCTCGCCTTCCGGGGGCGGCTGGTTCTGGGGTGACCTCTGGGCAAAATGATACCGTGATTCTCGAGCGACCAAACGCGAACATCACCGTCACTCTCTCTTCCGGCACGCACAACATCCGTAAGCTTTACATGCGCGAGGCGCTGAACATCACGAATGGTTCGTTGATCATCAACTTCATTCCCTCGACCGATTCAACGACTAATGGCGCGCAGTTCTCTGGCCCGGTCACTTTGAGTGGCAGTGGCAGCCTTTCTGTTCACACGCTGCAAGTGGATACCAACCGCACCTTCACACTCGGCGGCGGCACACTGATCTTCAATACCATCTACCTCATGCCGCACGCGACCTTGCCTGCGAAGATCGTGATGAATGGGAATGTTAGCTTCAACGCGCTTTCCGGTGTGACTGCTATCATAACCAAAGGAACAGAAACGGGTCTCACTGGCTTGATGGATCTCGGCGGAGCCAATCGCTCTTTCAATGTCAGCAATGGCACGAATGACGTTGACCTATCCATTGATGTTCCGCTTTCCAATGGTGCGCTCACCAAGGCTGGAGCAGGAACGATGCGCCTCACTATCGCCAACACCTACAGCATTGGAACCACCCTTTCTGCTGGACGATTGCTCGTGAACAACACTACTGGATCTGGCACGGGGACTGGCAGTGTCGCGGTGAATGGCGGAACGCTCGGCGGCACCGGCACAATCGCGGGAGTTGTCACCGTCAATAGCGGCGGAACAATTTCACCTGGCGCGTCTATCGGCACGTTGACGTTGAACAGCGCCCCGACATTTATCGGCACGAATTTTATGGAGATTAATCGCAACGGCGGTTCTTCTTTGGCGGATAAAATTGTTCTGACGAGTGGCACATTGAATTATGGTGGCACGCTGGTGGTTTCCAATATTGGCGCGACACTCATTGGCGGTGAGGTATTCACGAATTTTACCGCCAACTCAGGATTCTATTCCGGCGCGTTTGCAGGCACCGCGCTACCGACCTTGACTAACGGATTGAATTGGTACCTCGGCCATCTAGCCACGAACGGCACCATCAAAGTGAATCGCCGTCCGGTCGCCAACTCGCTCACGTTCACGAATAACCCAACGCAGGTTCTTCAAATTCCCATCGCAAGCTTAACGAGCAATGCCACGGATGCAGACGGCGATCCAATCGCGCTAACGGTTTTCGATCCGATGACTACCAATGGAATAACGCTAGTCACGAGCAATGCGTTTATTCTGTACTCAAACGATAGGAGTGTGGCCGATAAATTTACCTACACGATTAACGATGGACGCGGCGGCAGCGCTTTAAACACGGTGCAGATCGTGCCAAGCACGATGGGGCGATTCGGCAGCCCCCCAACTATAAGCAGCAATTCGGTGACGCTTCATCTCGCCGGACTTCCCGGCTGGACTTATTATGTAGAGCGTTCAACAGAGTTGCCGGTGTGGTTGACGATTTCAACGAACAACGCCCCGACGAATGGATTCTTTGATTATATAGACAATTTCTACGGTCTCACAATGCCGCCTTCCTCCGCCTTTTATCGCCTGAGATGGCCGCAATGAGCTTGGCACCCATCGTCATAAATGATTGCTGGACGTTAAGTCCCGGGAGAGCGGAGCCGGAAATATCTTTTGGCAATGGGATAAGGTTTTCTAACGGCTTGCGAATTGCGAATTGCAGGTGGTTGTTAAGCGCAGCGGCATGAGGTTTCCTTTTCGGGTGCGGTGATAAGAACAATTGCAAGATACAGTTTCAACAGGCAATTCGTTCGCCGAAGTTCCAACGGAGCGCAGAATTGTTTTGCGGCGAAAGACTTTTTCAGCGAAACAGCTTGTATGAAATTAGACGAGGCCAACGGATTGATCAAAAAATATGTCGAACGAATGGACGATCTCTACGGAGGCGTTGTGTTCGATGAATGGACGATGGTCTCGTTTCGGGATAAAACGGGCCGGGTGCTTTCTTATCAAGGGCCGCGCAAAGAGAATTTTCAAAAGAGTTTTTCCAAAGACATTGAGGAGTTGAAAGCCGAGTTGTTGAAGAAGAAACACGAGCCGGGCGATTTTGAATTTGCCCGCCACGGCACCGGGCAACTCTTTGATGCATTCATCGTTGCCGGGCCTGAATTTTATCTCATCTGGAATGCGACGGAGAAATCCATGCAGGGTATCGCCAAGGATTCGCGCTGGCTCAAGGCGCAGGTTGCATTCCTGGAATTAGCGGAAAAATTCCGCGCGGACTCCGTTACCGAATAAGTTACGGGAAAATTCCCTGGTAGAGAAAATATCCATAAGCTGCGACCAGCAAAGCTCCCACGATGCGCGGCAATCGACCCAGCAGGGCGATGGAAAAAAAATGGACAAGCGCGGCCGCAAAAAGAATGGTCATGCCGGTTTTGAAAAAGGTCGGCAGAACCAAGGGTTGATAGAGCGCAAACACGCCAATGCACAGCGGAATGCAGATATGTCCATCGCCCACCTGCGACGTGTAGGTGACTTCCGGCCGCTTTGTCCAACCGTAATAAAGAGCAAGCAGTGCGTTGGGTAAAACCATCAGCCAGCCGCTGAGCAGACCTAGATTTTTCGCGCTGACAAATCCCGTCTTGATGTGAGTCAGCCAGTTCACTAACCAGTTCGTGCTGTAATAAATTCCATAAGCGCCGAGAAGCAGAAGCGCAACATCCACGAGCAACATCCACGAAAGACTTTTGCTTTGCTGAACATTGTTTTTCATTACGTCAAAAACCTGGAAGGTTTGCCAAAACAAAAACAGGCCGATCAGGACAAGGGCATCTTTGCCATCTATTTTTCCGTCGCTGGCCAGCGCCCATAAAGCTCCGGTAAAAAACAGCACGGCAAGCAACGTCAATAGCAATGAAAGCCGGTTGATCCTCGAGGTTTTGTTGCCGCCGTTGTCGCCACCACCTTTTTTTCCTTTCGCAGAATTTTTGGCGGGCTTCTTTGTGGCGACGAGGTTCATACCCCAAATCAGCGCGGGTAGTCCCAGGAGCAAAGTCAGGTTGGTTACGTTGTTGACCAGGCAATTGATCATCACTTCGCCGCCTGAGTCGCTTTTCTTTGCGAGGAGAAAAGCAAAGATCAAATTTCCCAGGCCGGAACAATACGGCATGACGAGAGTTCCCAGTACCGTGCCTTCGAGTCCTTTTTCGTTCATGGATTCGAGACGCCAAACCATCAGGATCGACGCCACGAGAAAGAGGACGACAAAAAACCAAGGGTTGGAAATTTGGTCCAGATGCAGAGAAGACATCGAATGGGCAGCGCCGAACTATTTCACTCGTTGATAAATTTCATCGAAGACTTCGCCCTTGTCGTTGATCGCGAGAATGTCCCGTTGATCCTCGTAAAGAGTCACCA
>JBDSYB010000034.1:0-9489 GCA_039925885.1 Verrucomicrobiota bacterium | reverse complement strand
TTTCGGGGTCTGGACTTAAAAATTGAGCGCAGCCGGGAGATGGGACGCCGCATCGATCTATGAGTTTTCTACTCGACACCTGCGTTATATCAGAAAGCACCAGGCCCAATCCTTCTGCGAAAGTCCTTCATTGGTTGGAAAGTCGAAACGAGCAGGACTTCTTCATCAGCGCAATTACTCTGGCCGAACTCTGGCAAGGCATAGCGTCTCTTGTAAAAAGCAAAAGACGCCAGCACCTCGAAGAATTTTTTAAGGAAACGATGAGCGTTTTCAACGAACGAATTATCCCGGTGGATCATCGAGTGGCTGTCGCATGGGGAACGATCCGTAGCGAAATGGAAAAAATGGGCAATCCTATTCCAATAATTGATGGTTTTCTGGCCGCGACTGTTGTGGCTCATGAATTGACTCTAGTGACACGAAATGTTTCCGACTTTGAAAAGACGGGTATTCCTTTTGTAAATCCGTGGGAGTAGGGGCATGAATGTTTTAAAACTGGGGATTATTTTTCCTGCGAAAAAATGATTTACCGCAGTTTTTAATTGGTGAAAACTGTCCCTGAACCATCTTGACCAGCGACTAAAATATTTATGACATCAAAACAAACACGTCGGCAGTTTCTTCATAATTCGGCAACGGCCGCCGTCGGGATTGGCTTGGGCGCGACGCTGCTGCCGCGCGCTTTTTCCCAGGAGAAAAGCGCTAATGACAAAGTTATTTTCGGGGTCATCGGCTGCGGAGGAATGGGCCGCGCCAACATGAATAGTTTCATGAAATTGCCGGGAGTGGAAATTGCCGCCGTCTGCGATGTGGACCAAAATCACATGAATGCTGCCGCGGACGACGTCACAAAAGCGGGCCGCGCTGCTCCAAAAAAATTTAAGGACTTCCGCAAATTGCTCGAAGAAAAAGAAATCAACGCGGTTCTCATCGGCACGCCCGATCATTGGCACGCCATTCCATTTATTGCCGCTTGCGAGGCCGGTAAGGATATTTATTGCGAGAAACCAATTTCGCAAAATTTTATGGAAGCGAAGGCGATGATGAATGCGGCCAAACATTTTAATCGTGTGGTGCAGATAGGAACATGGCAGCGGAGCGTGAAACATTTTCAAGACGCGATTGATTTTGTGCACTCCGGAAAGATGGGTGAAATCAGCGTGTGCCGCTCTTGGGTGGTAAATCCTATGACCAGCGACATCAGCAACATTGGGAAACAAAACCCGCAAACTCCGCCGCCGGAATTAGACTGGGATTTCTGGCTCGGCCCCGCTGAAAAACGGCCTTACCAACCGAACCGCTGCCATTTTCAATGGCGCTGGTTTTTCGATTACGGTGGCGGATTAATGACCGATTGGGGCGTGCACATGCTGGACATTGCGCTCTTGGGATTGAAGCAAACTGATCCTGTTTCAATTTCTTCGGCGGGAGGGATTTTTGTGACGCAGGACGACCGCGACACGCCCGATACTCTGATTGCCACTTATCAATTCCCCAAGGTTGTGATGACGTGGGAACATCGTTTTAATAATGGTCGCGGTCTGGATGGCGGCAAAAATCATGGCACGGAATTTATCGGCACGAACGGATCACTGATTGTTGACCGCGAGGGTTACCAATATTTTCCGGAAAAAAAGGACGCGCCGGAGCCGCCAAAATTTGATAAACAGGAAAGCACGCATTGGCAAAATTTTCTCGATTGCGTCAAGAGCCGCCAAACTCCGCGTTCCGGCATAGAATCCATGGCCAAGACGACGATGCTCTGTCACTTGGGAAATATCGCTTTGCAGAGCAACAAAACTCTGTTGTGGGACGCCCGGAAACAGGACGTGAAAAATCGGGGTGATGTGAAAAACTGCATTTCCTACGAACGCGAATATCGCAAGCCGTGGAAATTAAAAATGTATCCAGGTTGAGCGCCATGCTTCCCCGCGCCTGAAAATTATTGGAGAAACAGCCTGAAAAAATTGTGTTGGTTGGTGACGTCGATTGGGATCGGAATAGTCAGCGTGCCGCCGGTGCCGCTATTGGTGGAAAGATTGTTCCAGGCAACGGGTGGAGTCAGATCCACGGTTCCTTGCAGGATGTAGGAAATTCCCGTTTCGCTTTGCACAGAAAGCAACAGGTTTGATTCACTCAATGCAGCAGAGAGTGTTGGTGAAGTCAAAGCCACGATGTTCAAAGTCCCGTTGACCGCCAGGCTGGTGGTATCCCACTTTAAACCGGCTGCGAGCGTCGGCAAATTGACATTGTCAAAAGAACCGCTGACGGAAGGCGCGTTGAATAATTGAAAGCTATCACCCGCGCTCAATGCGTCGCCTGATGCCGTCACCGCTAAAGAACCGCCCAGAGAAAGGGAGTCTGCGACGGAAAGAAAATCATTCGTTCGCGTTGAACCTGTTTTGCTCAAGTTCATCAAAGTCGTCCCGCGCACGAGCAGCGAATTGTTGAAGGTAAGCCGTCCCGCCGAACCGCTGGGTGAAATTGTTCCGTTGATTTGAGCCGTGCCGTTGACCGTTCCCAGGCCCGACAAAGTTTGCCCCGCTCCAGTGGAAAACGCCGGTTGGGCCGATACATCGAAAATCGTCCCGAGGCCCACATCAATGAGCGGCACGCTCCCAATCCCACCGCTTTCACTCAACGCGAAAGTGCCGTTCGTAATAAACAATGGTCCCTGAAAACTATTGGTGACGGTGGAAATCAACGTTCCAGAACCAGTCTTCGTCATAAAGCCGGAACCGGTGATGGGCCGCTCCACCGTCAGAGTTGTCGCAGGATTGACATTGAACGTTCCGCCACCCGCGCCCAGCGTGATACCACGATTGGCATTTGAAATCGTAAAAGTCGCCGTCGTTTGCAACGCCCCGCCATTGAGCGTGAGTTGCGCGGAATTAAAGGCGGCGGGGTTCGCGCCCAGACGCATCTCCGCATCAATTCGCAATGTGCCCGCGAGAACCGTGGTGGTATTTGTGTGAGTATTGTTGCCCGCTAAAACAAGTGCGCCGGGACCACTTTTAAACAGTGCGCCACGATTGGTGATGGCATTGTTGATCGTAGTATTCGCATTCGAAATAATCAGCGTTTTGGTCAACGTCCCATTGTTCACGCCTGCGCCGCTAAAAACCAAATCGCCGGTAGTGGACGTGCCGAAAGTAGCAGTGCTGCCTCCGATAATAAGTTCATTGGTCAAAGTGCGGGTTGAGGCATTGGCGGAGCGGAAGCTTCCATTGTTTCCGTTAAAATTAAGAACACCGCTCCCCAGCGCTTTGTCACTGCCGACAGCCAGAGTTCCCAAATTTACAACAGTGCTGCCTGCATGAGAGTTGTTCCCGGAAAGTGTAACTGCTCCCGTTCCATTTTGAGTAATGCCGCCTGTGCCGGTAAAAATATTGGTGACAGAAAAATCATTGGTGCGATTGAAAACCAACGTGCCATTGTTCGTGACGTTTCCGCTGCCAAGCGTTCCACTGAAACCGCCGCTGCCAATTTGCAACGTTCCCGCGCTGATGACCGTCCCGCCCGTATAACTATTCGTTCCATTAAAAATCAATGTGCCAGTGGTCAATTTCCAAAGCGAACCTGAACCGCTGATGGCTCCATTCATTGACAAAGTTGTGGCGGAGGAAATGTCAAAAGTATTTGAACCGGTGAGACTCGTCGCACCCGCAAAAGTATTTACTCCGCTGGCGTTGGAAATCCGACCCGTGCTCATCGTCATTGTTTTGCTCAAGACATTCGTGCCAGTGGCGGAAAGGCTCAACGTGCTGCCCGAAGCGACGGAAATCGTGGAAGCGGGATTACCCATCGTGGTGGTTCCTTGAAAACCTAAAGTGCCTTCGTTAATATTAATCGCGCCCAAGCCACTGCTGCCAAGGTCCACCAGATATATCGTATTGCCTGCTGTTTTTGTGAGCGCGAAATTATTTCCCATCAAACTGCCCGTCGGATTGGCGCGAATGTCCCAGCGATTGATTCCACCAAACGTGGTGTTATTGGAAAGCGTCACAAACCGGAACGCATTCAGCTGCGAAGCACCTCCATTGACGATTGCGCCTGCGTTACCCAAACCGAGGCCCTGAACAATAATTGTTTCCGCTCCCAGATTAAGGCCATTTACATCCAACCGCGCGCCGGACCCAATAATCGTCGTGCCATTTGTGCTTCCCAAAGCTGCCGTGTTCTGGGGCATGAGGATTCCTGCGTTGACCAATAAATTTCCCGTGAAAGAATTCGCGCCGGACAAAGCCAATGTGCCGGTGCCGGTTTTGGTTAATGAACCAGCGCCGCTGATGGCGCTTTGCACGTCTAAAATCGAGGTCGAACTAATGGTGTTGCTGCCCGTTAAAATCATTGCGCCGGCGATCGCGTTATCGCCCGAAAGGCTTTGCAAAATGGCACCGTTTAAAATCCAGTTTTTATTCAGAACATTTCCGTCCGTGTTCCAAATTCCAATCTTAGCTCCACTCGCCGCCGTCAATGTATTGAGCGTATTACCAGCGGTCGATGTCCCGTGAAATCCAAGCAATCCTTGATTCACATTGATGTCACCCAAACCTGTTCCGCCCACATTGACGAGCCAGATGTCGTTCGCGCCGCTTTTAGTCAGTGCAAAATTATTTCCTGCAAACGTCGCGGTCGGATTGGCGCGAACATCCCATCGGCCCGAACCGCCGATGGTCGTATTAGCCGAGAGCGTTACAAATCGGAGAGCGTTGGTCTGTGCAGTGCCAGAATTGATGATCGCGCCCGTTCCAGAAAGTCCGCTGCCTTCAACCACAAGAGGTTCAGAACCGAGATTTTGCGCATTGATTTCGAGGCGTGCGCCCGAGGCAATCGTCGTCCCGGCAGCAGCGGATCCTAAAGCGGATGCATTCCCCGCCTTCAAAGTTCCGGCCAGAAGCGCAATCGGCCCGGTGAAATCGTTACTCGTGTTAATGGTGAGCGTTCCGGAGCCTTGTTTGGTCAAACCCATCGTGCCGACAAGCTTGCCCGCGCCGGAAAACGTATAGTTTTTTGAACTGTTCACCACCACCGACGCAGGACTGAGGTTTGTCATGAGATTGACAGCGGGAGTTTCTGACCCCGTATCGTCAAAAGTTACGGAGTCCAATTGATAAAACGGCGTGGGCATGATCATGTCGCGCCAGTTTGCGGAAGTGAGATCCCATCGATTCATGGCGGCATCGCCTTGCCATGTTACACCGCGGGGAGCGCCGGAAATGTTGAGCCGAATTTCGCCCGGAACCGAGTCATCCCAGGAAAAAGTAAAGCGGGAAGAAAGATTGGCGACGCTGAAATTAACCGCGCCACCGGAAAGCGCGCCACCATATCGAATGAGCGTGTAGGTCGCTGGACTCGCGGGAAAATTATTTAAAAAACTCAAATTGACCGTGACGATTCCGCTCAAAGTCAAATCGCCGCCTACCACCAGTAAATCATTGGTGCCACCGCCTTCCCCCGCAGAGTCGGCGAGATTGAAATTTATGAGCGCCCCGTCGTTGAGTGTTAGATTGTTGCTCATCGAAAGCGTTCCAGCTGCGCTATCGCCCGGCGCGAGACGCGCTCCCCTAACCGCCGTAATGTTCCCGAGAATGACTCCGCTCCCGCTCAAAAATTGATTGCTCTGAAGTGTCCACTGCGGAACAGCAGCCACATCGAACTGCCCGCCGCTGAAGACGCGAATTTGCGGGCTGTTGGAAATTGAACCGGTCGCGTCTAACACAAGTTTTCCAGCTGCAACGGTGGTCGCGCCGGAATAGCTGTTGGTCGCCTCCAGAATTAAATTGCCCGCTCCGTTTTTCGTCAACGACGCCGCTCCGCTGATTGCGCCTGAAATTGTCAAATTGCCCACAGAAGAATTGGTCACAGCGAGATCGGAGGCCAATGATACGGTCGAAGCAACAACGTCATTCAGGCCCGTTTTTTTCGTTAGCGAAGCGGCACCCGTGGTCGAGCGAAAAGTGAGCGAACCGGCAGACCCGTTTTGCACTGTAAACGAGTGAGTGCCGTTGGTATCACCCAAAACGAGGGAGCCTATCGTGATCGCTTTATCGAGATTAATGATTTGATCGCCGACAATATTATTGTTCAACCGTGCAGTGATGTCCGCCGAATCTGGAACAGTGTTGGAAATCCAGTTGACCGTATTTATCCATGAAAAATTCGTGCCGGGAGCAGTCGGAATCCAGGATGTGTCGCTCGGAAGAATTCCCGTGACGATGTATTGCCCGAGACTCGCGTAATCGGAATAGCCGTCGGTCAACGGATCACCCGAACCAATTCCATCGACTGAAAAATAATAAGTTCCTGTCGGCAAAACCGTGGCAATTGTAGTCGGCAACACACCGGCGGTTGTGTCAGCGCTATTGGTCGCAATGATCAGATTTCCCGCGCTGTCGTAGAGTGAAAGCAAGATGCGGAGGTTCGGGGCGCGCGGAGCTGGCGTGGCGGTGAGTTCGACCTTGCCTGCGCCAGTTTGAAATCTGAAGAAGTCCAGATCAGTCCGCCGCTCGATGACCCCTTCCGCTCGAAAAGAAATTCCCGGCAAAAGCGCCGCAGAGAGAATGGAATTGCCATAGTCATCCGTCCGATAAGTGGGGCCGTAGGTGAGCATCTTGGCTAAATCGTCTTCCGTGTTATTAGCCAGGGCATATTCGCCTTTGCTCCATTGCGAAATGGCTTCGTAATAGCCGACGCCCATAATGGGTGCCCAATTTCCATGTCCGGAATAATATTCGGTGCCGTCGGTTTTGCCGTCATGACTCAGGCCGAGCGTGTGGCCGGCTTCGTGGCTGACAGCTTCCGCGACATACTTTTCGTTTCCCGATCCGAGCGACCCCGGAAAAATCCAACAAGGTGTGTCATAATTGTCGTCGAAAGAGCCCACATACGCCACTCCGCCAGCCGAGCCATACCAATCACCACTCGCACCACCGATGACGACGCGGATTCCATAAGCCACATCGGCACTGCTGCTCTTTCGCAACGCTTCGATGCCGGGATCTTCCGTCGTCACATCAATATCGAACATGGAATAATCCTCTGACACACGCTGCCAGATATATTGAATTCGGTCGCGTTCGGTGGCGCTAAAGTTGGAAAGGTTTCCGTCCAGATCAAACGGCTTTGAGATCGCATCGCTGCCCCAGGACGAAGCCGAGCCGTCGTGGCCGTCGAAATCCAAAAAAATAACTTTCGTCGCTCCTGGACGACTATGAAGTAAAAAAGTTGAGCTTCGATCCACGTTTGTTGCAATGGCGGAAACCCCCGAAGCCTCCTGGTCTACTGCCGCCTCGGGAACCGTGAATTCGCAAATGTAAAAAAGTCGCCCTCGCGTGTCCACCCAAAGCGAATGATCCCGGCGCAAAAGGTCTTTCAACTCCAAGTCGGTTTTTCCGTAACGCGCGGCAATTGCGCCCAGCCTGTTTCCCAACGATGAGATTGCAGCCTCCCCGCGCACTTTCTTCGGCAATTGAATATCGGGAAATCCGGGCGACACACGCTCCACCGAGAAAGCCCGGGCCTGCCCACCGAAAAACAGACAAACAACCACAAGGCAGATTCCAAGGTGCCTGCATGCAAGTGAAGATTTGTTGGTCATGATTCCAGAGCGTCTGCATGGAAAATCTACTCTTTTTTTCCCGGTAATACAATCTGGAAAACCAAAGCAGAGGTGGATAATTACAATTTAAATCCCCTGGTTCGTGGAAAGGATCTACACAAGATCGGGATGAAATTCTCGCTCAGATTCTTTTTGGATTGGAAAGTGTTTCGAGCCTGTCCGAAATCCTAAAAAATCAAAAGGGGTTTTACCTGCCAGCAAATTATTTTAGTAACGCCGAACCTCTTTACGCCAAAAGTTTGTCCACAATTTCCCCCTGCACATCGGTCAGACGAAAATCTCGGCCTTGAAAACGATAGGTGAGTTTCGTGTGATCGAAGCCGAGCAATTGCAAAAGGGTCGCATGTAAATCGTGGACGTGGACTTTGTCGCGCGTGGCGTTAAAGCCAAATTCATCACTCTCGCCGTAAGTGATGCCAGGTTTGATTCCGCCGCCAGCCAGCCACATCGTGAATGCATTCGGATGATGATCGCGCCCATCATCACCGCCTTGCACCATCGGCGTACGACCAAATTCGCCGCCCCAGATTACGAGCGTATCTTCGAGCATTCCGCGTTGTTTCAAATCTTTGATGAGGGCGGCGCAGGCTTGGTCGGTGTCGCGACAATTCTTTTTTAAATCGGCAACGAGATTTCCGTGTTGGTCCCATGCTTCGTGAAAAAGTTGCACGAAACGCACGCCGCGTTCGACAAGCCGCCGTGCGAGCAGACAATTATTTGCGAACGAAGATTTGCCCGGTTCCGCGCCATACATTTCCAACGTCGCTTTGGATTCTTTCGTTAAATCCATCAACTCCGGCGCGCTGGTTTGCATGCGATACGCCATTTCAAATGAGTTGATGCGCGTGGTGATTTCAGGATCACCGACGACATCGAGATGTTTCTGGTTCAGTGATTTGATGGAGTCGAGCGAATCCCGCTGCATCTCGGCATCGACGCCTTTTGGATTGGAGAGATAAAGAATCGGCTCGCCCTGATTTCGGAAAAGCACGCCTTGATAAAGCGACGGCAAAAATCCGCAGCCCCAATTCGACGAACCGCCACTCGTCCCTTTGCTGCCGGAACTGAACACGACGTACGACGGAAGATTCTGCGATTCGCTGCCCAGGCCGTAAGTCGTCCACGCGCCAAAACTGGGGCGGCCAAATTGTTGCGAGCCGGTGTTCATGAAAATTTGCGCGGGTGCATGATTGAACGCATCGGTGTGCATCGACTTCACAATCGCAATGTCATCCGCGACTTCGGCGAGCTTCGGTAAAAGTTCCGAAAGTTCCGCGCCGGATTTTCCATATTTTTTGAACGTGAATTTCGGACCGAGTAATTTCGACGACGGATTGATGAACGCCGAGCGATAGCCTTTCAGCAACTCGGCGGGCGGAAGTTTCCCATTCCACTTCGCGAGTTCGGGTTTGTAATCGAACAAATCCAAATGGCTCGGCGCGCCCGCCATGAAAAGATAAATCACGCGCTTGGCCTTCGGCGCGATCTGCGCCGCCTTGGGTGAAAGCGGATTGGTTTGTAACGACGTGAGCGATTTTCCAAATAAACTTTCCGCGAGCAACGAGTTAAGCGCCACCGCGCCGACGCCGACACCGCATTGTTTAAAAAACCAGCGGCGCGTAATGGCTTTGCGCCGCTCCTCCAGAAATTCAATTTGTTCGGGCAGATTCATTCTTCTCCTAGCAAGCCGTCGTAAGGAAATTTCTTTTCCGGTTTCACGCCATTCTTGCGCGCGGTTTGGCGCATCCATTCCAGATAATCCATTCGTTGCCGCTTGGTCAGTTCAAGATTGACGCGAGCGAGTTCGTCGCCGAACAGCTTGCAATGAGTCTCGTGCTCAAGCTCGCGCAATCGACGGCGAGCTTCTC
>JBDSYB010000033.1:0-8522 GCA_039925885.1 Verrucomicrobiota bacterium | reverse complement strand
TTGTTTTGTTTGATTTAGACCGAGCCAGAAAATCGCACAAGCACGTTCCCTTGTCCTGAACGGAACATGAAGTTTTTGTCATTTAACAACATTCTTTTCGTGGGCAAGCGCTCTGTGCTAAAGTTTCCCGAATGAATTTATCGACCGTGCCATTTGAAATCAGCGATCCGATTAACGCGCAAATTCTGGCAATCTCAGAAGACAAGATTCAAGGATTTCAACGCGATCCTCTCCGCGAGATTGCGCGACAATCGGGCGTGGAACTTTCCGTCGTGGCCGAGCGCATCAAGGCCATGCTCGAAGCCGGAACCATTCGACGCGTTCGCCAAACTTTGCTTGCGACCAATCTCGCGCAAGGTTCGCTCGTCGCCTGGCAAGTGCCGCAGGAAAAATTGGATGCCGCTTTTAGTTTCATGTTCGAGCAGGACCCGTTTTCCGGCCACGTCGTTACGCGCTCGACTGATGCCGCGACGCCCGGCTCCAACTACAAACTTTGGACGACGCTCAAAGTTCCGCAGGGTTATTCGATGACAAAGCATTGCGAATTTCTCGCGAAGAAAACCGGCGCGGAACATTTTCGCTTGATGCCTGCGAAACGGCTTTTTGCGCTCGGCGTCGGACACATTCGCCGTCGCGGCATGGAGCCCGGCAGCAAAAATGAGGAGCTTGCAGAAGTCACCGAAGTGCAGGTCGTGAAACTAAATGAATTGGAGTGGCGAATCTTGACGGCGCTCAAACGTGAATTTACGGCGGAGGAACTGACGGAAAATATCTGGCTGGCGCGCGCGGAAGAAGCCGGTGTTCCGTTGAAAACATTTTACGAAATCGCCGAAGACATGAACCGGCGAAAAATCATCGGGCGTTTTTCCACTTTTCTGGAACATGTCAAAACGTTGAAGGACGGCGACCGCGTGACGCGATTCAATGCGCTGTTTCATTGGGCAGTTCCGGTGGGGCGCGAAATCGAAGCGGGCAGGGAGGTCGGGCGGCATCACATTATGACGCACGCTTATTGGCGCGAGGGCGGCCCGGAATTTCGCAACGTCAACGTCATGGGCGTCGCTCACGGCACCGACAAATCCGTCGTGCTCCAACATAAGGCGGCCATTGATGAACACCTCCAGAGCGTCGGAATTCCCGTGAGCTACACTAATGTTTTTTGGGGAGGACGCAGCGAAATCAAGCCGTCGGAAATTTCGCCGTTTGCCTATCGCGAGTGGTGCGAGAAGAATGGTTTGTCCCCGGAAGAAATGCGCGCTTAACAAAACTCGGTTATCGTTCGGAACAGGTTTCGTTCAAAAAACCACCGTGTTACGTTCCTGAAATTGTCCCGGAAACTCTTCTTTTAAAACTCTGGATTCACCATGATCGAATGCTGGGAATCCGGCGCAAGGAAACCCTCCGGTTGTCATGGGTAGAGGCAAACGTGTCCAGGGCTGTCCTATTCCGAAGATTTTTGCTTACCAACAAAATCCCGTTGCAGGTAAGCAAAAAGGTTTTGCTCGTAAGCCCAGGGATTTTGCTTCCCCACAGAAAAGTTTTGCTTACCAACAAAATGCCTCTGCTCGTAAGCGCGAACATTTTGCTAACCTGCAAATCTTTTTTGCTCCGAAGCGGAAAGCCTTTGCTTGCCTGTAAAACGCCTTTGCTTGTCAGCGGAATGGTTTTGTTAATTAAGAAAAAGATTCAGCTCGTAAACGGCAGAGCTTTGCTTCGGAGCGGCGTCGCGGCAGAGCGCCGCAAGTGATGGAAACAGAAAAGAACGGCGCTCTCTTTGCGGCCCGGCATCGAGCGCGAGACGTTGCTGATGCCGTGGCTCATCGCCCATTCCGTCTTGCACGAAGCCAGCGCGTTTCTCAATGTCGCCTTCCGCCTGAATGGGTCGCATGGCTCGACGACCGCACGGAACGTTCGGATTTCGGAGGCTTTGGCCGTAATTAACGTTGAAGAAATATTAAACTTTTACTTGTTATTCTCCCGCAACTGTGGATTAATGGTAATCAGCATTATGAAAAAATTAATTTTACCACTCGTCGTTCTCACTAGCTTCAATTTTGTGGCTCATTCGGCACCGGTTTTTTCCGAAAATTTTGACACATATACAGACGGTAATCTCGTGGGTCAAGGCGGTTGGCTCCAGCTTGGAACCTCTACTGTTAATCCCATTCAGGTTTCCGCAGGCACGGTTTCATTGGCCAATACCGGTCAAGATGCCAATAAAGCGTTTACTGCCCCGCTGACTCCCACCGATGGTAGCAGCATTTATTATGGTTTGACGCTGAACATCACGGCGGCACAATTAACCGGCGACACGTTCACGCTGTTAACTTCTGGAACGGGATCGACAACATTTTTCAGTAAACTTTACGCGCAATCCTCTGGAAATGGTTATGTCTTGGGCTATTCGACCTCTCCCAATGCGACAGTTTCCTACGGTTCAACCGTGCTAGATTTCAACTCCCCGATTAACGTGGTCGTCTCTTACGATTCGGTTAGCGGCGCGCTGAATGATACTGGAAAAGTTTATGTTAACCCAACTAGTTCCATTGAATCTCAGAACACCGTTTATGTTACGGGTACTTACTCTGGAACTACCGCAGAACCTACCACGTTGAATTCTTTTAACCTGCGCCAAGGATCTTCCACTGCTGCACCCACGATCACCGGCCTCGATAACATTGCCGTCAGCACCCTGTTTTCAGACGTAGCCCAGGTTACTGCCGTTCCTGAACCTTCCACTTACGCGTTGTTGGGAATGGGCGGTTTAGCGCTTCTCTTGCGCCGTCGCAGTTCCAAATAATTCGCACTCAATTTTAAAAACAGAAGGAGCAGAAATTAATCTGCTCCTTTTTTCTTTTCTAAAATCGGTTTTAACCCGAACTCCGAAATAGGAATGGATGCGACGCCGGGCCGGTAGCAGCAGGCATCCGTGCCTGCTGTAGAGGGCGGGCATCCTTGCCGCCCGGATGGAAGCGTATTTTTTAGTGCGGCTCTAAAATTTCCAACCCCGTCCGGCCTGCGTGAGTTTCCTTCCGCCGGGCTGGGAAGCCGTGGCTCTACGGCAAGCAGGGATGCTCGCCGCTACTTCGGAGTTCGGTTTCAAAAGAGCGGTGGCCAGATTCTCAACGGTGAAGAAAAAATTCCGCGAGGTTTTGGAGTGCGGCAGCCCTCTGCCGCTTTTTCCAGCGCTTGGCTGAATACGAATAGCGGCAGCGGACTGCCGCCCTCCAGGACGCTGGCGCGCGGTTCCCTGCCCAAATCGTGAGGGCGGCTCCAGAATTTGTGAAACCGTTCCAGCTGACCAGAATGAAATTGAATCACGATTCTCAAAAAACATTTCTGAAAAACTTAGGATTATGCCTGTGACAAACAATTCAGGAGAGGCGGAATTTGTTTTTCTCCCTCTCCTTGGGGAGAGGGTCGGGGTGAGGGAGAACACGTTCGCCGTAGCTATTGCCGAACTGCATTTGTTTTCAAGCTCGCCCTCACCTGTTTCCTCTTCCAAAATCACGCGCTCGGTTTTTCAATTAATGGCTTTAGCCTGATCCCGCTCCCTGTTTGTCAAAAACATAATTCCAGAAAAACTTTATACAAATTTCCACAGACTGGTGTCTATCCAGTGAAGAGCAGGCGTGAGTAACGAAAATTCCAATTGGTGCGAGTCACTTTATGAAGCGCAAGCGGCGGCCTTGATTTTATATGGCCGCGCGCTCGGCCTTTCGCACAGCGAAGCCGAAGATGTTTTGCAGGAAACATTTGTTGCGTTGCTGAAATTAGCCAACGCACCCAATCAGCCGTCGCATTATTGCATCCGCAGTTTTCGCAATCGCGCATTGAATTATCGGCGCAGTCTTTGGCGGCGCGTGGCGCGTGAATTTGAATCACATCGCTGGTTTGAATCGCGTTCCTCCGACACTGACCTTGAACAAAAAGCGATGCGCTGTCTTGAAGAACTGCCGAGCGAGCAACGAGAAGTCATGGTTTTAAAAATCTGGCATGACCACACATTTGAAACGATTGGCGAACTGCTGGAGTTGTCGCCTAACACGGTCGCGGGACGTTACCGCTACGGTTTGCAGAAACTGAGAATTTGTTTGAAAGGAGAAAATTATGAACGAGCCGAATCATTTGGAGAACCTCTTGCGTTCCTGGACGCTGCGACGCCCTTCCGGTCATCTGCGAGAGAGGTTGTTTAGCAGCGTTGACGAGCCGTCCCGAGGGCGCATCTTGACGCTGCCGCCGTTTGGAGTTCCGCCTTTCAGGCGGTTGGCGAGGCGAATTGCACAGGAACCGCGCGGAACTCCAAACGGGAATCCGCTTCGCCCTGTTTGGCGGCAGTGTCAAGATGCGCCTCCGCCCCGAGTTTCATGGAAATGGGTGATGCCCGCTGCGGTTGGCGCGTTTAGTTTGTTGATGATTTTTGGCAATGACGTTCACCCGGCAGGTCATCTCGGAGCGCCGGACACAAATCTTTTTTTCGCGAGTGTCACGATGACGGGTGTTCTGCCGGGCACTTCCGAAAGCCCGAGCGTCTTTCAATTAAGCAACGGCGATTTGAATCTGGAAAAAAACGTCTGGCGCGAAGCCATTTTTGCATCGACAAACACCCCGCAATCGCCTTCAAGTAAGCGCTCATTGTCGGCAGAAAAGACGAATCGGCTAACGCTCTAAACATGAATCCAGATCAAACGAACCCGCCGTTACCGGCACCGGAAAAAAAAATTGTGGTGAAAAATTCTCCCGGAGGGCGCCCTCCGGGCAACGAACCGCCCGCGATCCCGCCGCTTTTTCGGCGAATTGACTGGCTTAGTTTTGGGATCACCGCGCTCTTGGTTTTTGTCGGCTACATGCTCACGCTGGCGCCGGATTTGACTTTGGAAGATTCGGGCGAACTGGCGGTCGGTTCTTTTTACGCGGGGGTCCCGCATCCGCCGGGCTATCCGGTCTGGACGATTTATTCCTGGCTGTTCACGGTTTTATGGCCGTTTTCAAATATCGCTTATCGCGTGGCCGTGTCCTCTGCATTTGCCGGGGCGTTGTCCTGCGGACTGATTGCGCTCATGGTCTCGCGCGGCAGCAGCATGATTCTGGAAAGCATCGGGAGCCTGAAGAACATCGAGCGTAAAAAAGAAAACTGGCTTTGTCTGGTCTGCGGTTTTGTGGCGGGGCTTTGCTTTGGTTTCAACGGATTCTTTTGGAGTCAATCAATCATTGTCGAAGTTTACACGTTTGGCGTTTTGTCGTTCTGCCTGGTGCTTTGCCTGTTATTGCGTTGGATGTATGCGCCGCAGCAACGGCGTTATCTTTACTGGGCGTTCTTTGTCTTCGGCCTCAGCTTCACCAACCACCAAACGTTAATCGTTGGCGCGATGGGCATTGAAATCCTCATCATGCTCGTGCAACCGAAGCTGGGCCGTGATTTATTCGCATGGAATTCCGTTTTCTTTTTTCTGGGACTTTGGGCGAAAGCTACTGGAAAATTGACCTCCTTCGACAATGTTCAAGCCGTCAATGCAGCGGGGCAAACGATTTCAAAAATCAATCCGCTGTTCACAATCTTTATTTTTATCGGCGTCGGCTCGATCATCGGTTGTCTTTGGTTGACAATTAAAACCCAAAAGCTTGGCACGGAAATCAAAACCACTCTGCTGGCCGGGCTGTTGTTTATTTTGGGTTCCTCTTTTTATTTTTACATGCCGCTGGCGTCAATGACGAACCCGCCGTTGAACTGGGGCTATCCCAGAACCGCCGAAGGTTTCGTCCATGCTTTCACTCGCGGCCAATACGAGAAAACTCATCCTACAGATTCGGCAGTTCGTTTGCGCGACCAGGTGGGAATGTATGTCGAAAGCGCCGCGGAAGAATTTACCGCCGTCTATCTCATCATTGCCGTCATTCCCTTTTTCTTTTTGCGCCGGATGCAATCCCGGGAGCGCGCCTGGATCATTGGATTGGCCGCCATCTGGGTTTTTCTAGCGATGCTCCTGATGATCCTGCTGAATCCATCGCCAGATAAACAGAGCCGGGATTTGACCAAAGTGTTTTTCACCGCTTCTTACATCATGGTGGCAATGAGTATTGGTTATGGGTTGGCCATCATTGGCGCGCTCCTCACAACTCAATATGACAAGTATCGGAAATGGGCTTTCGGCGGGGGAGCAATTGCCGTGATTATCGCCATCGCATTTCTCGAAAACCGCATCCACCACATTTTCGAGCGGGAGCAATCAGATTTAAGCCGGTTTAAACTTTTCACCTTTGGCTTGTCTCAAGCTTTAAGCGGACAGCATCGGCTGGATATTTATCCAAGTATCTTTCTGCTGCTGTTGTCCCTCGCATTTGTCGTCCTGCTTTTGATTTTTCGAACCCGCTTTCGAATGGGTGTTGCCCTGCTGCTGTTCGCATTGATGCCCACGAGTTTGATCGTATCGCACTGGGCGGATAACGAACAACGGGGTCACATGTTCGGCTTTTGGTTTGGTCACGACATGTTCACGCCGCCGTTTGGTGTTTATCCAGAAATGGCCCGGGACACCGTGCTTTTCGGTGGAACAGACCCAGGACGTTTCTGCCCGACCTACATGATTTTTTGCGAAAGTTTCATTCCGGCAAAAAAGAAATTCGACCCCAAATTTGATCGTCGCGATGTTTATATCATCACGCAAAATGCTTTGGCTGATGGAACTTATTTGAGTTATATCCGCGCTCACTACAATCGTAGCACCCAGATTGATCCGCCGTTTTTCCAAAACTTTTTTCACATGAAGTCGCTGGCATTTCTCGACCGGATTTTCACCAATCTCGGCGCGCGCATTGAAAAACGCCGCCGGGCTGAAGGTGTTTATCCGCCCAAAGAAATTCACACTCCAACCCCCGACGATTCGCAACGCGCTTTCAACGAATACATCGAAGATGCGCAACGTCGTTATTCGCTGGGGCAAATGAAACCCGGCGAAGATTTTCATGTCGATAATGGCCGCGTCCAGGTTTCCGGCCAGGTCGCTGTTATGAGCATCAACGGCATTTTGACTAAGATGATTTTTGACGCCAACCCCGATCATGAATTTTACGTGGAAGAAAGTTTTCCGCTCGACTGGATGTATCCTTACCTCACGCCCTCCGGGATTATCATGAAGATTAATCGTCAACCTCTTCCCGAATATTCCCAGGACATCATTAATAAAGATCACGAATTCTGGAGCAAATATTCCGATCGACTGGTGGGCAATTGGATCACCTACGATACGCCCGTCAGCAACATTTGCGATTTCGCCGAACGCGTCTATTTGCATCACGATTACAAGGGCTTCACGGGCGACCGCAAATTTGTTCGCGACGACAATGCGCAAAAAGCTTTCTCCAAATTGCGAAGCTCGATTGGCGGGATTTATGCCTGGCGCATTTCCAACTCGAAATCACCCGCCGATCAGCAGCGTATGATTAAAGAAGCCGAGTTCGCGTTCAAACAAGCCTTCGCTTATTGCCCGTTCAGTCCCGAAGCAGTTTATCGTTACGTCAATCTGCTTCTCAGCATGAGTCGCATCGACGACGCGATTTCTATCGTGCGGACTTGCAAAAAGCTCGACCCTGAAAATCCTTCTATTGACAATTTGTTGACCCAGGTTGAGGGCATGAAAAAAGGCGCCTCCACCGCCCCCCCGCGCAATGCCCAAGTTCAAGGTCTTTTTGGGCAGGCGATGCAGATGATTCAAAATAAAAAAACGAACGAGGCAATTCAAATTCTCGATCAAATCGTGGCGGGAGCTGGAACAGATTCCACTGCCATCATGAATGCGGCGCAAGCCTTTGTGCAACTCGGCCAAATTGGTCGCGCGGAAACCACCGTTTTGCATCTGGTCGAGCTGACACCTGACAGCCCGGAAACCTGGTATAACCTCGGTGGCTTGCAGGCAGCGCAGGGAAAAGTGAGCGCGACCCAGGCTCTGCAAAAATCATTTGATTTAAGCACCGCTCGTTTGACCAAAGATCCGAAAGCAGTGGACTTAAAAAAACACGCGCAAAACGATGCCAACCTGGCCCCCATTCGCGAAACACCCGAATTCAAAAAATTGATGGGTAAATAAAAACAGCTTGAAAGTAGGGCGGGCGTCGTCCCGAGACTGTCTCAAAACTTCAAGAGTCACGTCGATTTGCTCCTTCTCCTCCATCGGATGGAGGAGAGGCTGGGGAGGAGGAGGCTTGTTTTGTCCAGAATTCCTGATCTTTCTTCGAAAACGTGGATGGGGCTTTCAGGAGATTTGTTGGTTAATGTTAGCTGAACTGTTTTTCAAATTCCACAGGTGATTTGTAACCCAGGGCGCTGTGGAGCCGCTTTGGGTTGTAAAAGGTTTCGATGTAATCAAAGACCTTGAGTTTGGCTTCCGCCCGCGTGTTGGGCTTCTCTGCAAAGCATTCGGTTTTGAATGTCGCCATGAAGGATTCCGCAAAAGCGTTGTCATACGGATTGGCCGGACGGCTCATGCTCGGCGTGATTTTAAACTCCGCCAATAACGCCCGATACG
>JBDSYB010000032.1:0-11205 GCA_039925885.1 Verrucomicrobiota bacterium | reverse complement strand
AAACGGCTGAATCTCTTTTCCAGACGATTTTCACCGGGCTAAAGCCACGGTGTTAATGAGAGGTATGCGTCAACCGTCACACCCGCCGCCAACTCCATTTCAAACGTCGCACCGTTCGCTTGTCGAGCTTGAAACACTCACCGATCCTAAGTCCTTCGACCCAAAAAATCTCGCCCTGTTCAGTTTGGGCTACGATCCGCCGGTGCCGCTCCTCTTTGGAAACCTTCAAATTGGTGAAAAGATTTTGCAATTTGACCGACGTTTTCATCCCGATGGGTTGAAAACGATCTCCCGCCCGCCAATGACGCAAGAGAACGACTGCGCCAATTTTTTTGGCGTCAAAAATTTCGCAGTTCGCCGCAGGTGCATATAATGGGATGCCTAGGGTTAGATGAAGCCAATCAATTTGCACTCCGTCGAAAACGATTTTGCCTTTCCGCTTCCCGAGGGCGTGTTCTACAAGGTTTTCATTGGATAGAATCTCGCTCTCGCTCGATTTGAAACTAATCAAGCCATCGGGACGGCGAGAGACCGATGTATTCGAGCCGACGTTGAAAGCCTTGCCAGTAATCTCGCGCAGCCCTTCTACCAAATCAAAATCCACAGAAATTTTGTTGGACAAAAGTTGCAGTCGAATAGCCGATCGTTGAACCGCTGGATGCAATCGGGAGAAAGGCGGCTTCTTTTTTTTAGCCATCCAATCCACCGCCGCTAACATGGTGAACTGCGATTCGGTGCCAATTATTTCCATCGTCCGCAGCGTCGTGCGTTTTAAGGCGGGTTGATAATTCGCATTGAGCAAAGGAATCAGCTCGTGGCGAATCCGGTTTCGCTGAAAGTCGATCGAAGCGTTGCTGGCATCCTCGCGGAACAAAATTCCTTCGCGTCGAGCGTATTCTCGCAACACCTCCTTTGGCTGGTCAAGAAAGGGACGCACCAATTGCACAGACTTGTCGGCGGACGAAACTGATTTCCATTTCATTCCGGCCAAACCTTCACCGCTCGCGCCGCGAAATAATCGCAGGAAAAAAAGTTCCACCTGATCGTCGCAGTGATGACCCAACGCCACCGTTCTGATTTTCATTCTTTTTGAGAGAAGGGCGAGAAATTGATGGCGCAACTTTCTTGCCGCCATCTCGATGGAAAGGTGATTCGCCTTAGCAAAAGCGGCCACATCAGCCCGTTCGATATTGTAATTCAATTTCAAAAAAGCGGCCGTCTTTTGAACCAACCGTTCGTCGGCATCACTGCTGCGACCGCGAAGTTGGTGGTTGTAATGCGCCACGGAAATTCGCCAGTGATATTTTCCAGAAAGGCGATAAAGCAGATGCAATAAAACCATGGAATCCAATCCACCGGAAACTCCCACCACGATCCGTTCGTTACGCTGAAATAAACAATGCGATTGAATGGATTTTTCAACGTGTTCCAAGAGCGAAGTCACGCCGCAATGCTAGCGCACCCAAAAATCCCGGCAAGGTGATTGGCGACCCTTTCGTCTGAATCTTCCCATCAGCGTCGCGTCCCGGTTCGTTTGACATGCCACGAGTTTTATCCGATTCTGCGGCCATGAAAATTCTTGCGCTTCTGACTGCGTTGTCGCTCTTGCAAATTGTCACCGCTCACGCGGAGTCGATCTACGACATCAAGCTCAAGGATATTGATGGCAAAGATACGACTCTCGCCAATTACAAGGGAAAAGTGTTGCTCATCGTCAACGTCGCGTCGAAGTGCGGCTACACCAAACAATACGCCGGGCTAGAAACGCTTCAGCAAAAATATAAAAAAGAAGGTTTCACGGTTCTCGGAATTCCCTGCAACCAATTCGGCGGACAAGAACCTGGCAGCAATGAGGACATCAAACAATTTTGCTCCAGCAAATATAATGTCACCTTCCCGCTCTTTGACAAAGTTGAAGTGAACGGCGACAATCGGCACGCGCTTTATTCCGCGTTGGCTGGCAAAAGTTCTCCTTTCCCCGGCGACATCAAATGGAATTTCAATAAGTTTCTCGTGGGCAGGGATGGAAAAATTCTTAAGCGTTTGGATTCAAAAATTACGCCGGATTCAACTGAGATGAAGGAAGAAATCGAAGCAGCACTGATGGTAAAGTAATTCTGAGTGGTAGGGCAAAGCTGCTGCTTCGCCCGGATTAGGGAGGCGGCGCAGCAACGCCGCCCTACCTCGGAACCTCTTAAACAATTTGCAGCGGACTGAATTTCTTTCCCAACACCGGCTCGCTTTTTGTCTTTAACCAACCTTCCAGAATCCCCGCATACACCGTTCGAAAATCCACCGTGTATTTTAAATCTCCATTCTGCAAATCCGTGGGCGCAAGACTTGGATATTTTCCGTGCAAACCGCCTTTGATTTTATCACCGATCACGAACATGGGCGCAGCCGCGCCGTGGTCCGTTCCGCCATTGGCATTTTCCGCGACGCGCCGACCAAATTCGCTGAAGGTCATTACCACAACACGCTGAAAATTTCCCTGCGCTTTCAAATCGTCCGTGAAAGCCTTTACCGAATCGCCGAGGTCGCGCAGCAACCGTTCATGCGACCCGGTTTGATTGGTGTGCGTGTCGTAACCGCCTTGAGAAACGTAAAAAACACGCGTTGGCAAACCGCCGCCGATCAAGCGCGACACCAGTTTCAGCGAGGTGCCAAGTTGCGACCCCGGATAGGTCGCCTTGTTCTCGATCTTTTTGCTGATAGCTAGAATCTTATCGGAACTCACTTGCGCGTCCATGGCGGTGCGCTCGATGAAATCTAACGGCGAACCATTTCGCGGCGCATGGCCGTGGACCGAACCAATCGTCGCGCCGGTATCGCCACCTGAAACCGTGTCCATCTCCTCCTCCATCGAATTCAGTTCGCGATAAGATTTTTCAGAAGCGTCCACTTCGCCGCGCTTGACTTTTTCTCCACTGACAAACCGATAATTTTGCGGGTTGTCCAAACTGATGCCCATCGGTTTCCTGGCAGCGAACGCTTGCGGCATTTGACGACCCACATTCACACCAACCGTTGGGTCTGCACCCGAGCAAGCGTTGTCAAAGTATCGGCCAATCCAGCCGTATCTTTCAAATTTTTGCGCATCACTGGCGGTCTGCCAGATTTCTGTGGAACGAAAATGCGAGCGATTTGGATTGGGATAACCAATGCCTTGCACCACACTCAGATTTCCCGAATCAAAAAGATTTTTGAACCCCTCCAGCCCGGGATGAAGTCCGACCGAATCGTCCAACTTCAAAACTTTGCTGGCCGATAAAGCAATTGAGCGACGCGCTTTTTGATAAAAATCGTTGCCGTAAGGAACCACCGTATTCAACCCGTCGTTACCGCCGGCCATCTGCAACACGACGAGAATTGTGGAATCGACCCCGGTGGCAATCTGCGTGGCCGAATCAGCGGCGTCGGCGTGCAGCGCCGAAAAAGTATTACCTAAAAAAGTGGGAACAGTCCACGCCATTGCACTGCCCAGCATGGTGCTGCGTAAAAATTCGCGGCGAGTCGTAACAGTCATTTCTTTTTTCATAGGCTTAAGTCAATTGGTATTCGGGCGTGGACATGATGAGACGAATGGTGTGGCGAATGTCCTGGTCGTCCAGATCCCCTCGCCCATCGAGAAAATCCCGCAACGTCTGCGCCTGTTTGTCTTTGAGTTTGGTCTGGAGAAACCGTTTTTCCAGTGCGGCAACGAGCGCTTGTTTGCTGCGCTTTTCCTCGGGCGAAACAATTTTACTGACATCAACCACGGGCATTTTTTTCGCCAGTTTGTTGGCGTATTCCTCGACGCGGCGCATCCCCTTTTTGGCGGAGTCGTCCGCAATATTTCCCTCTGACAAAACCAACATCGCCGATTCATTGTAGCGATTCAAAAGGTTGTTCGTGGTGATCCAACTCAAGCCGCCGTCCCAGCCCTTCACATTGGGCGGCATGAGCAATTCCTGGCCAAGATTTCTGAGCAATTGCGAGGAAACGACCGGCGCGGGCAAATCACGTTCCAACATGCGAATACTGCCGACAAGCCATTGCACGGGACTTTTCACCTGAGCGCGAATCACGGCGGCATCGTAAAATTCTTCCGAGCGAAACAGTGTCCGCAAGAAGGGTTTGAAAAAGTTCCCGTTGCCGCGAAAATTAGAAGCCAAAGCTTCAATCAGTTCGTCGGAAGGATTATCGCTGCCGAAAAATTTCCATATTTTTGCGGTGATGAATCGCGCGGCTTGGGGTTGGTCCACGATCACTTTTAAAACGTCCAGTCCATTCAGGTTTCCCGTTTTGCCTAAAAAAGTTTTTTCGGCGTCATCGTGCATGTTCTCGCGATACTCATACTTCTGTTGGATCCGATTCAGGGTCCAACCCGTCATCGCGCGGGCCGCCTCCGTTACATCTTGTTCGGTGTAATTACCTTCACCCAAAGCAAAAAGCTCCATCACTTCACGAGCAAAATTTTCGTTGGGATGTTGTTTGCGGCTTTGCGCCTGGTCGAGCCAAAGCAACATGGCCGGATCTTTCGCCACACCATAAAGCATCTCTAGCCAATTGCCCGAACCCATCGTGCGAAAGGTTTCGTTTTGCAGCCACATGAAGTAGGAGTCGCGAACTTTTTGTGCGCTGGTGGCGAAGTGACCGTGCCAGAATAAGGTCAATTTTTCCTGAAGCGGCCGCGAGCCTTTGGCCATTCGCTCAATCCACCAACCGCGCAATTCCAGAATTTGCATGATTTGCGTGCGCTGTTCCTCGCGTTGCATCACCCGCCGTTTTTCTTCAGCGGAACGGCGTTCTTCTTGTGACATGTTACCCGTGCGCTGGTTTAATTTCCGGTAAGCTGCGAATTTATCCATTCGGCCAGGGTCGGGCTTGGCCCAAGCGGGATTGGCTGTTGCATCTGGAATCTTTTCGTAATCCACAAAGTGATCGACCGCTTTCTCCGGCCCCATTTTGACGAGCCTGTCAATTTCGGCAGGCGGGCCGCCAAATCCGGCGCGATTGAGGAGATGAGCGGCTGTCGTGTAGTTCCACTTCGATTTGGACAACGGCTTAAGCATACTGTTTGGACGGCTTGTTGTAGTAAGCGGTTACAGGCGAGAGGTAATCTCTTTTGAGATGGAGAGGCTTGAACTCAACTTGTTGTTGAAAGCCGTTTTTACCGGCTTAAAGTTGTTCTGTGAAATTTGAAATGAGCAGACATCATTTGTCGTAATTAAAAGCATGCTTATGAACCAATTTAAAATTTTTATTCGAACAGGCGCGGTGTTGTTTCTTGGTTTATTGAGCTTCATTGGCTGCCAACACGCCAAACCAGCGCGCGGCGAATGGAAAACGTTGCTTGATGCCAATCACACCAACGGTTGGCGCATGGTTGGCCCGGGCGAATTCAAATTGGAAAACGGCGAGCTTGTGACTCACGGCGGCATGGGTTTGCTTTTTTACGAACGCGAACGGCTCGGCGATTGCCAGATTCGCATCGAGTTCAAACTGACCGCCACGAATGATAATTCCGGCGTGTTCATTCGCATCGCAAATCCGCCGAATGATGTGTGGGACGCGGTTAACCACGGTTATGAAGTGCAAATTGACAACACCGGCGACCAACGACATCGCACCGGTTGTCTTTACAGTTTTACCAAAGCGAAAAATGCGGTGGACGCGAAAGTCGGCGCCTGGTCAACGATGCTCATAACGCTCAAAGGCAAGCGAACAATTGTGCAAGTTGACGGCGTGGTCGTGACCGATTACAGCGAGGGTCAACCTGTGCCGGAAAAAATGATTTGGTATGAAGGTGATCGTGGGCGACGCGTTGATTCCGGTTACATCGGCCTGCAAAATCACGGGCACGGCGCGGAAGTGCATTTCAAAGAAGTGAGCATGAAGCCGTTGAGATAAAACGTGGGTTATTTTTCAGCGCCAGCGAGGGCTAAAAATTTTCCGAATACCGGTCGTCGGGTTGCATTTTGTTGCAAACGCTCGCGCAATTCACGCTTCATAATTCCATCCGGATTTTTATAGATAAGACTGAGAACTTGCGCTGCGATGGCATCGTCCACCGAATCGAGCGTGTTCCATTGCGCCTCAAGATTTTTTTCGGTGCGGGCTAGAATAGCTTTGGCAGTTTCGCGCGGACTGCGATAGACGCCATCATTATCAGCATCCAGAAAAACCGGATTAGTTGCCGCCAACGTATAATTTTCCTCGGTCGTCCAAAAGGGTTCTTTCACGCCGTCGCCCAACGCGACGCAAACTAAATGCGCGTCATGTTTCGGCGTGGGAATGGAGAATTCCAATTGTCGATCGAAAGCCATTTTGCCATCCGGACTCAGCTTTTGCTCGGCCACTTTGACGCCATTGAGAAATACCAAGGCGCGTCGCGGCATGACCCAACCCGGCGCTGCGACGCGAAATTTTATCTGCACCTGCGGGTTCTTGACCGGAACGAGAGCGCCTTCCGTAAATTGGTTTTCAACTAGAACGTCGGCAAACATTCCCAGGCTGATACTGCTTTGGCCCGTAAGAAAGTTGGCGCAGATTTCGTCGATATTTATTTTGGCCGGATTATCTGTGGAGCTTCGGATGTAAGTTCGTCCCTGGCCAACGGGCGGAAGCACGGCGTGAGAGTCTGAGCTTCCAACGGCCTTAATGTTTTCGCCGTGATTCAATAGAGCAAAAAAATCGCCGAACAATTGCAGCGGATCTTTTCGCAGTGAACCGGAATTTGCCAGTTCCAATCCGTCAAAGGGGAGATGATCGTAAACGGCTTGTTCGCCGGTCAAAGTGTTGAATCCCAGATCCTTAAACACATCATATTTTTTCCAGCGGGGATGATTGAGAATAACCACTTTCGCTCCCCGGAAGCGAATGTCTTCCACGAGCTTAATCCAATTTGTTTCTGTGAAATCAGGGATTTGTCCATTGAGCGGCATGGGAAATCCGTTGAGGTGGCCGAACGACGTGGTGACTTCATTGCCGATTACCGGTGTGAAATAGGAATTCAATCCCAGCTTTTTTTGATACGGACGATAATCGGTGTGATGATTATGGTCCGTCGCCACGGCGAGTTCGACGCCTTCTCCCGCGAGCGTCACGATTCGTTCCTCAACAGTCGCGTCCCCGTGGCCGCTGAACGTTAACGTGTGAATGTGCGTATCGCACGCAATAAAGCCGGTCGTGTCCACCTCGCGACGCAAATGCAAAATGACTTTCTGGGCGCGCCCGCTTTCAACAGAAACCGTTTGCTTGTCGCGACTCCATTCCGATCCGCGATTCGCGTAAAAAATATAATCACCTTTGCGCAACGCTATTTCGGTTTCTTTTTCGCTCACATAAATTAGACCAGCGCGAACGGCAGTGCCATCTTTCGGGGTGAGAAAAATTTCCGTTGCCCCACCCTTCGCGTCAACAATCGTGACTCGGGCCGGCAGCGCCTTTCCGCTGGATTCGTCTTCCACGGCAATTCTCACCAACTCCAGGTCCATGAGTTGCCGGAACGGTTTATCGTGCAACGTAATTTTCCCAATCACGCAATCATCTTTAGCTCGTGGAATGACCCTGAGATTATTTTTCCCCTTGCGCAACGTTCCTGCGGGCACCCGCAAAAAAACTTCCTTGCGATTCTGTGAGGGCGGGAGCGCGCCCAGCTTGTGTCCGTTGATTTCCACCATTGCCGAATTGTTGAGGTCCCAATAAGTCACTTCGAGCGTTGTTTCATTTTTGATTTGGTCGGCGTCAAATTTTAGATCAAGCCGGTCGCCCGCCGGTGATGCGGATGCGTCCCCAGCGAGATTCACCACGTTGGATCCCAGATGAAATAATTTACTATTAAGGATGCGCGGTTCGGATTTTTGTTGCGCATGAAGAACAACGGGCAAGGACAAAACAGCGCCGCAGAAAATCGCGCGGCGAAAAACAACGCAAAGGTTTGGAAATTTAATCATCTGTGAGCAGAGACGCTCTTCGCTGGAAAAAAATTTCAACAATTTTTCGGATTATGTTTTTGACAAACAGGGAGCGGAGTCAGGCCAAAACCCTTATTGAGAAACCGACCGCGAGATTTTGGAAATCCTCTCCTGGGGGAGAGGACACAGGTTAGGGCGAGCTTGAAACAAATGCGGTTCGCCAATAGCTACGGCCAATGGCTTCTCCCTCACCCCAGCCCTCTCCCCAAGGAGAGGGGGAAAACAAATTCCGCCTCTCCTGAATTGTTTGTCAAAGGCACGATCCCAACAATTTTTAAAAACATTCGCAAATTTTAATTCCGAGTTGTCTTTGAAAGGCTAAACCGTTACGCAGGATGGATGAACAAATTGATTGCGCCCATTTATCGCTCCCTGCTTTTGCTGGCTTTGGCTGGGTCTCTTGCCACCGCCGCCGAAAATACCGCCACCGTTCCCGCGCCGCGCGACGCTAATTGGGTCAAGCGCCACGAAGGTTTCGTTGAAGAAACGAAAACAAAAAAAGAGAATGTTGATCTGTTGTTTCTTGGCGATTCGATCACTGACGGCTGGCGTAACAAAGGCAAGATGGTTTGGGAAAAATTTTATGCGCCCCGCAACGCACTCAATCTAGGAATCGGCGGCGACCGCACGCAGAATGTTCTGTGGCGCTTGCAAAATGGAGAAGTGGATGGATTGAAACCAAAAGTGGTGGTGTTGCTCATCGGCATCAACAACACGCCCAACGAAAAAGACGGTACCACGCGCAACACCGCGCCTGAAATCGTTGAAGGCATCACCGCTGTCGTGAAAGAAATTCAAACGCGAATGCCCAAGGCGAAAGTGCTATTGCTCGCTGTGTTTCCTTACAAACAAAAAGGAGATCCGATGCGGGACAAGGTTGCGGAAATCAACAAGCGCATTTCTAAACTCGCCAAAAAGAAACGGGTCACTTTTCTGGACATCAACCAGAAATTTCTGGAAGCGGACGGCACTTTGCCGACCGATGTCATGCCCGATCTCCTACATCCCAATGAAAAGGGTTATCAAATCTGGGCCGACGCGATCGAGCCGACATTGGTTAAGTTATTGAAATAGAAACCGTCGTGACCATCCCACCTCCAGACTCGCACCACCTTTTGGCCGCCGTCGGCTGGCTGGAATTGGGCAATCCCTCGGAAGCCCATCAGGAATGGGAACGAATCAGCCCTGAGTTGCGCGGGAATCCGGAAGTCCTGGAAGTGAGTTGGCAAATTCACGCGAAGGCTTTGAACTGGGAAAAGTGCGTGACAATCGCGCGCCAACTCATACAAATCGATACGAAGACACCGGGGGGCTGGATTCATTTATCTTACGCGCTGCACGAACTCAAGCGCACCCGGGAAGCGCACGAGAATCTGGTCGGAGTGCTGGAACAATTTCCCGATGAATGGCTGATGCGCTACAACCTGGCATGTTACTCGTGCCAGTTGGGAAATAGCGAAGAAGCCAGTCGCTGGCTGGCGGGTGCCGCCCTAAAAGGTGACGCCAAACAAATAAAGGAAATAGCGAAAGATGACCCGGATCTCGCCCCTTTGTTTAATCTTCCGAAATAAATGCGCGTCTAGCCGTGAATAATTTCCGCGGCCTCTTGACGATTACAGTTTAGAAAACGCGGCGGCGGCATGGGTGATTTGGCAGGACGCGTTGGGTTGAAACGTCCGAGCTTAACAAAATTCTTTTCAAGAACGGCAACCCGACTCTGGAAACGCTGCAGGAAATTTAAAGCCATTGAGATTGCGCGTTTCCGTGGCTTTGGATGAAGCGAATAGTAACGCGAAGCTGGTGCGCGTAAATGACTCCGGAAAATGCTTCCCCGCGCTTTTGTCGCGCCGTTGCTTCCGTCAGAAAATCTTCGTCGCGGGTAAAGATTGCCCGACCGAGTTCGCGAGCGCGATCCAGTAGAAGCGGATCGTCCAACCGGGTTGTTCCGTCAGCTTGAGCCGTGAGCACATTCACACGCCGCGCCCGCTTGATCGCCGCAGGCACATGCACGTCCATGTAAAGCGCGACTCTCAAAGTTTTCCCGCCGCGCGCAAACGACGGCGAATGGGGGAGTCCTTGGTTTCCTCCGCCAGTTTTTTTCGCGCGATGGCGGCTCTCCTCGATCTGTTTGTCAAATTCTGCCTGATGATCGTAGTAATAGGCCAGTGCGGCGTAAATTTGCGCGAGCGAAAGATGCGGATGCTGATAATGCATTTCTTCTGCGCTCCAGCCATACGCCAGATGATCGAGGACAACTTCGGCGACCTTGACATTGGTTTCATCAATCCAAGCGCGATGTTTGTCATCAAGCCAGATGTGAGGCATGGAAAGCGTCGTTGACATGCTCAAAATGTAACGAAAGTGGTAGCGGCAAACTACCGTGCTTTTTCGCCTGAGGACTCGGCTTTCGCATCTCAATGCTGTTTTGTGCCAAATGTTCCCAGTGGCCAGTCACTTTCGTTTCCGGGGGGCGCGCGGCGCCGGAAGAGACCGTTCAAAACGGAGCAGAGTATTTTCCACCCGCAGCATGAATTTTTCTCGCTCATGCTGTTCGCGCTCGTTGATGCGCTGGATTTCGTTGGCGAGAATACAAACCTTTTCTGTCAATTCTTCGACGCGTTCCTGCAATCGGTCGGTGTCGTCACGATTTTCCTGAACATCTTTGGCCAGGAATAAAAGGTTCCGAACGTATTCAAAGAGTTGCTTCAACACGGTTGATGATGGCTTGAATTTGTTTCAGGTTGCGGTCAATGCGCGCGCCGATCTTTTGTCCTTCCGCTCTTTTTCGGACGACGTTCTGATGGATGGTTTTGATTTCGCCCAGATGCTCGTCGATTAAAGCCAGATATTTCGCATCGTTCCGCGCCAGATTATCGGCGGACGTTTCTTTCGTTGTCATGGGTTGAGTTTACTTTGCTGGTGAACGATTGCAATTGGACAATTTCTTTGTTCCCAAGCCTTTTACATTTTCGTTAAGTCAATGCGCCGCGCCTCTTGTTAGCGATTCCCATCCGCTCTACCTGAATTATCCGCTCAAATAGGCGTGGACGAACAAATTTTATCAGCTTTAAAAATCACAACGCGGAAAACGCCGCATCAAATACTTCGATGATGAAATCCGCATCGGCTTGATTGATGCACATGGGCGGCGCGAAACGAATTGTTTGTCCCCACAATCCGCCTTTGCCCAGAAGCAGACCCATTTCGCGAGCGTGTTCCAAGACCTCCGCGCATTCGGCTTTGGCGG
>JBDSYB010000031.1:0-6159 GCA_039925885.1 Verrucomicrobiota bacterium | reverse complement strand
AAGCTCGAAGAAGCTGGCGCAAAAGTCGAAGTCAAATAAGGTCTGTCGATTTCAGGCCGGTGAAATTTCTCACCGGCCTGAACTTCGGCCAAAAAATTTATTCATACAGGTTCGTTTTAAAAAATTGGTTCGTCGTTGCGGCGAGTTTTCTGCGAGAACGCGGAAGGCTTGCCTTGTGTCGTTGATAAAATAACCGTCCGGCAGAGTCGCCAGACAATAATTGAGGTCCAAATGCCATCCAAAGTAACTGAAAGAATTAACTTCGGGAAAATCAAAGAGGTCATCGCTCCGCCGAATCTCATTGAACTGCAAACCAATTCCTATCGCGATTTTTTGCAGGAAGCGACCGCGCCCCGCTCGCGCAAAAATAGCGGTTTGCAAGCTGTGTTCACGGAAGTTTTTCCGATTGAAAGTTACGACGGCAAATGCATCCTTGATTTTCACAGCTACGACATCGGCGAACCAAAAAACGATTGGCTCGAATGTTTGCGCGAAGGCATCACCTACGGCGCTCCGCTGCACGTCACATTTTTGCTGAAGGAAGAAAAGGGCACGAAGGAAGAAAAAGTTTTCATGGGCGAATTGCCCCTGATGACTCCGCAAGGAACTTTCGTCATCAACGGCGCGGAACGCGTCATCGTCTCGCAATTGCATCGCTCGCCCGGTCTGGCTTTTGAAGCGACGCAACATCCCAATGGGAAAACGCTCCATTCGTTCCGCATTATTCCTGATCGCGGTTCGTGGTATGAAGCGCAGTTCGACACGAGCGACATGCTTTATGTTTATCTCGACCGCAAAAAACGCCGCCGCAAATTTTTGACAACGACGTTTTTCCGCGCGCTTGGTTACGGAACCGACGCCGACATTCTTAAATTGTTTTACGACATCGAAGAATTGAGCGTCAAACAGGCTGAAAAGCTGGAAGATATTCAGAACAAAGTTTTGGTCGAAGATGCAGTCGATGCGGACAAAAATATTGTGGTTGCCCGCGCGTTCGAGCCGCTTTCCAAAGCGGTGGTAAAACAAATCGCGGAACTTGGCGTCACCAAAATTCGCGTGGTGGATACGACGGTTGATGACGGGATTGTCATCAAGTGCATGAAGAAAGATCCCACGAAGAATGAAGAAGAAGCGCTCAAAGACATTTACCGCCGTTTACGCCCTGGCGATCCGCCAACTGCCGCCAACGCTCGCGCGTTGATTAAACGATTATTTTTCGACGCAAAGCGTTATGATCTCGGACGCGTTGGCCGTTACAAAATCAATCAGAAGCTCAGCATCAAAGGCGGCGACTCGCGCATTTTGACCAAAGAAGATTTGGTTGCAGCGACGAAATATTTGCTGCGATTGAAAAAGGGCGAAGGCTCTTTGGACGACATTGATCATTTGGGCAGCCGCCGCATCCGCACCGTTGGCGAATTGCTCGCGAACCAATGCCGTGTGGGTCTGGCGCGCACTGAACGTTTGGTCAAAGAACGGATGACGCTATTCGATCAAAGTTTGGAAACGATGGCTCCGCAAAAGCTCATCAATCCAAAAGCGTTGTCGGCTGTCATCCGGGATTTCTTCGGACGCAGTCAGCTCTCGCAGTTCATGGATCAAATTAATCCGCTCGCTGAATTGACCCACAAACGCCGCTTGTCGGCGCTCGGGCCTGGCGGGTTGTCTCGTGATCGCGCCGGATTTGAAGTTCGCGACGTTCATCCGTCTCACTACGGACGCATTTGTCCGGTGGAAACGCCGGAAGGTCCGAACATCGGCTTGATCGCTTCGCTCGCAACATTCGCGCAAGTGAATGATTTTGGTTTTCTCGAAACGCCGTATCGCAAAGTCGAAAAAGGTCGTGTCACCGCGCACCTCGATTATCTCACGGCAGATCGCGAAGAAAATTTTACGGTCGCGCAAGCTAATGCCCAGATTGACGACAAAGGACATTTCACAACGGAGCGCGTCACTTGCCGTCGCAAGGGTGACTTTATCGATGTGGAACCCAATCAAGTTGACTACATGGACGTCTCGCCCAAGCAGTTGGTCTCCGTCGCTGCGTCGCTGATTCCTTTTCTCGAACACGACGACGCGAATCGCGCTTTGATGGGTTCGAACATGCAACGCCAGGCTGTGCCTTTGCTCGTGACCGAAGCGCCTCTCGTGGCAACTGGTTTGGAAGAGCGGGTTGCCCGTGATTCGCGCGCCGTGCTCGTCGCGGACGAAGCAGGTCGTGTCGCCTCGGTCAGCGGCAATCAAATCATCATCACTGAAGACGGCAAATTGCCGGAAACGAAAAAGAAAATTAAACACGATCCGGGCAACGGAATTTACGTTTATTACGTTCGCAAATTTATGCGGTCGAACGCGGCAACGTGTATCAACCAGAAAATTCTTGTGGCCAAAGGCGACCATGTGAAAAAAGGGCAGGTGATCGCGGACGGTCCTTGCACGCAGGGCGGCGAACTTGCGCTTGGACGAAACGTGCTCTGCGCGTTTATGCCGTGGAATGGTTACAACTTTGAGGATGCGATTCTGATCAGTGAACGCATCGTTAAGGACGATATTTTTACTTCGATTCACATTGATGAATTTGAAGTCGCGGCGCGCGATACGAAACTCGGCCCGGAAGAAATCACGCGCGACATCCCGAACCTCGGCGATGAAGCATTGAAAAATCTTGGTCTGGACGGCGTCATCCGCATCGGCGCGGAAGTGAAGCCTGGCGACATTCTCGTCGGAAAAATCACTCCGAAATCTGAAACCGAACTGGCGCCGGAAGAACGTCTGCTCCGTGCCATTTTCGGGGAAAAAGCTGCGGACGTAAAAGACACCTCTCTAAAAGTTCCGTCGGGAACTTACGGCATCGTCATGGACGTGAAAGTTTCCTCCAAAAAAGAACGTGATTACGAACGCGAGGCCAAAGCCGCTCTTGCGCCGGAAGCGAAAAAACACGCGAAAGAAGTTACCGAAGATCATCGCAAAAAAACGGACGAACTCCGCGAGCAATTGACGGAAGCGTTGAGCAACATTTTGCTTGGTGAAAAAATCCCGCTCGACGTGGTGAACAGCGAAACCGGCGAAATTATTATTCCGGCCAATCGCAAAATTACTAAAACGCTTTTGCGCAAACTCGCTGGAGTTTATGACCGGATCGAAATTGATCCGTCGCCGATTCGCAACAAGATCAACGAAATCATCGGGCAATTTAAAAAGAAGTTCGACGATTTGCAGATGCAACACGACGAAGAGATGGAACGCGCTGAAGCCGGCGAAGAAGTCGATTCCGGCGTGGTAAAATCAGTCAAAGTTTACGTCGCATCCAAACGCAAATTGTCGGTCGGTGACAAAATGGCTGGACGGCACGGAAACAAAGGTGTCGTTGCGAAAATCGTTGCCGAAGAAGATCTCCCGTTCCTTGATGACGGAACTCCGGTGGACATCGTCTTGAATCCGCTCGGTGTGCCATCTCGTATGAACGTCGGACAGGTTTTGGAAACGCATTTGGGCTGGGCGGCGAAGCTGCTCGGTTTGAAATTTGCGACGCCCGTTTTCGACGGCATCAAGGAAAAAGAAATTCGCGGCTACTTAAAGCAGGCGCATTTGCCCGAACACGCCAAAGTCCTTTTGCACGACGGACGCACTGGTGAAACTTTCGACCAGGAAATTGTTGTCGGCTACATCTACATGATGAAGCTCGGCCATTTGGTGGCGGACAAAATTCACGCCCGCGCAGTCGGACCCTACTCGCTCGTCACGCAGCAACCGCTCGGCGGAAAAGCGCAATACGGCGGCCAACGTTTCGGCGAAATGGAAGTCTGGGCGATGGAAGCCTACGGCGCGGCCTACACGTTGCAGGAATTGTTGACCGTGAAATCCGACGATGTGCAAGGGCGCACTCGTATTTACGAAAGCATTGTCAAAGGCGACAACAGTCTTGAAGCAGGCATTCCCGAATCGTTCAACGTTCTGGTAAAAGAAATGCAATCCCTCGGTATGGACGTGAAAGTGGGTTACTCGAACCCGGTGGAACAAGCTGCTGCTGATGCGCCCGCCATGTTGGCCAACTTGAAATAATAAGTTTCTGTAGCGGCGGTCTGTGACCGCCGCACTTTAAAAACTTTGCGCAAAAATGCGGCGGTCACAGACGCGCCGCTACAAAGGGAGCATCCGAGTTGGATTCTCCTTTTTATTTTCTGATTAGAAGTCGAATGAGAAGTGGAAGGGGATATTATTAGAGGCGGCATCCACGACGTTTTTGAGATTAAAGATGCGCTGTGGCGGGTCCCAGTTCTTGGAGAGGAGAAGCGCCTTTTTTGCCTCACTCCTGCGAACTTCTTGCAGGGAATCACTTACTTCCAGACCGGCTCTTGTCTCCATTGTGCTAATTGTTTTCACCTCTAGGTTTCACCGTCTTCTTGAGTCCGCGACGATGCTTCAAAGGTTCGTTGCATCCAAAAGATCTTTCCAAACGTAGAGATGGGAGTAGGCGGAAGTTACATGACACGCACAGCTCAATTTTATTTGGTAGTCGTTATGGCAGGTTCTCTGTGTCTTGATGTGCGTGCCGGGAAGTCCGTTTCCGCGAAGGAGAGGCCCACCCCGCTGGTGATATGTGATGCCTGCAAAATTATTTTGATTCCCCCCCACGGCACCAACCGTAGCGATCTGGAACTTTTAACGATTCAACAGAAAATAAAAAAATCATCTACTCCTGGGCCGCTGATCGAACAACTCGGCTGGCTGTTTGTTTCCAAGGCGCGCAGCGGAAATGATGCGGGCTATTACAATCTGGTGGAACAAACCGCCCTTTGTCTCGAAGCGCAACAACCGGAGAGTTCCGGCGCGCTATTGCTGCGCGGTCATTCGTTGCAAAGCATGCATAAATTTAAGGAGGCAGAACCCATTGCCCGGAAACTGGTGGAGAAGCGCGGTGCCTCTTTCGATTACGGTTTGCTCGGGGACATTTTAATTGATCGTGGACAAATGTTGGAAGGGATTGAGGCGTATCAAAAAATGATTGAATTGAGACCCGATCTCCATTCCTACACGCGCGCGGCGCACGCCCGCTGGCTCAAGGGTGACGTGGAAGGAGCAGAGGAATTGATTTCGATGGCGACCTCTGCAGGCAGTTCGCGCGATGCCGAGGCGACGGCTTGGAGTTACACGCGTCGCGCGGCTTATGAACTTCAATTGGGCCATTTGTCGGAGAGCCTTCGCGCCGCGAATGTTGCTTTGCAATTACAACCGGATTATGCGGCGGCATTATTTTTCAAAGGACGAATCCAAATTGCGCAAGGTCAGACCAACGATGCTATTGCTTCATTGACGCACGCCGTCAAATTGACTCGTTTGCCTGAGTATCAATGGCTCATTTCCGATCTCCTCAATCTATCCGGGAAAAAAAGTGAAGCGGGTGCGGTGGAATTGGAATTGAGCAAACACGGCGCTCAAGAAGATCCAAGAACCTTGGCGCTTTATTTGGCGACTCGTCGCACAAATTCTGAGGTGGCGGTGAAGCTGGCGGAACGCGAATTGACCCAGCGCGCTGATATTTTTACGCACGATGCTTTGGCGTGGGCATTGCATTCCGCAGGAAAATTTACTGAAGCTCGCGAGCAATCGAAATTGGCTTTGCGCGAAGGAACGGAAGATGCCCGCTTGTTTTTTCACGCAGCAGTGATTGCTCAGTCAGACAAAGATCCAAAAGCGGCTCTTGCGTATTCCAAAAGAGCAACCGCGATTCAGCAAATGTTGTTCCCATCGGAACAAAAACAACTCGCCGAACTCAATGGCCGCGTGGTCGGCGCTCAATCTCAGGCCAAAATCAAAACATCAGAATCAAAATGAAAACAAAAATATTAAAAAAAATCCTGCGAGGATTGCCATTGGGAATGACCGTGGCGTCGCTCGCACTCACCCCCGCTTTTCTGCGGGCGTCCAGTCACATGGATGCGCCATTAATCACGCTGGATCCATCTGCCAATACGGCGGATGTTTACGCCTTTTTGTCAGGTGATGGCACCAACAAATATCTGTCAGTGGCTTTGACCGTTTATCCATTTGAAGAGCCAGGGATCGGGCCGAATGATTTCCGCTTCGATGACAACGTGCTTTATGAAATCCACGTGGCGACAAAGAACGTTTCTGGAAAAGGCCCGGCGAACGATTTGA
>JBDSYB010000030.1:0-8296 GCA_039925885.1 Verrucomicrobiota bacterium | reverse complement strand
ATATTTTTGCCATGACGACGGAGGAAGCATTACAAAGTTTTCGAGACACGGGCGCGTTGCTGGAAGGCCATTTCATCCTGCGCAGCGGTTTGCACAGCCGCCAATTTTTTCAATGCGCCCTTGCGCTGCAACAAATGCCGATTGTGGAAAAACTCGGCGGCGCGCTCGCTAAAAAAGTTCGTTCGCTCGGTGCAACAACCGTCGTCGCCCCGGCGATGGGTGGTTTGGTCATCGGCCAGGAAGTGGCTCGCCGATTAAAAGCGCGATTTATTTTCGTGGAAAAAGAAGAGGGGAAACTTGTGCTGAGGCGCGGATTCAAAATTTCGTCTGCCGATAAAATTCTCATTGTTGAAGATGTCGTCACAAAAGGCGGACGTGTTCAGGAAACGATCGACATCATTCGCGCGCACTGCGGAAATTTGGTGGGCGTGGCCATGATCGTAGATCGCTCGAACGGCTCTTTGGATTTCGGTTTGCCGTCTTTCAGTTTAATCAAACTGAATGTGGAAACGTTTGCGCCGGATAATTTGCCTGCCGACCTGAATGCTATTCCTCCCACAAAACCGGGCAGTAAATAACTTTGCCGAGCAGAACGATTGATACGCGTTAAAAACGTTTAGCATGAAAAACTCCGTCCAGAATTCGTCAATTGATTCGCGGCCCCTTTTCTCTATCTTAAAATCACATTTATGAGAGCACCTTTGATTGAAACTTCTCACGGAGAACCGTCCGCCACGATTTCGACAAACGAACCAAAACAATTCGATTGGCCTCTGGCTTACGAAGCGGAACAACTCATTCGTCAGCGAATCGAAACTTTTTTAGAGAACAACTCTTTCGCAGCGTGTTTGGCCGCGCGGATGCAAAATGAAACGGGCACCGATTTTTTTGAGTGGATTGATCATTTGGTCCTTTCGCCCGACGACGAAACTGGTTTGCGCAAGGCTGGTTTTGTGAATGAAAAAGTTGATACAGCGGGCGGCGAAATTGCACTTCATCATCCGCGCGCGACGCTGCCGCGCGTGCTTTTGCGCTCGAATGGAAAACAGAATCCCGCTGTGATCGCTCTCCGTCCTGAGTGGATTGCCGATTTCCTTCACGCTAATAATTTGACTGCGACACCGGAAGGCGAGCCGTTTTCTCGCTACCGTTGCGTGTTAATCGCCTCGGAAAATGGCACCCGCCTCGAAGCGGTTGAGCGCCACGCTTATCTCGGCTATGTTCCTGCGCCTTTGAAAAACGACGAGTTGAAATACATCGTCAACGCCAAAGAACTTTGGCGCACACGTAAGCGCCAGTTCAGCGAGGCCGCCGAAGGTTTCGTGCTCGCCAACAATGTCCTCGATGAATCCATGAAGTTAGTGGGTCGCGACCTATCGTGTGAATTTTATTTTACGGAGGAGCGTGCTTACTGGGAAAAACGCAATCACGCCGCGAGAATTCAGAAACGTCGCCAAGACACGCTCGGATTGGGTTGGGGAAATCACGACCACCACACTTTCCGCAGTTCGCGCGAACATTTTGTTGACCTCATCGCTTTTCTCGTGCGACTCGGACTGGAAAAACGCGAGCGTTACTACGCCGGTTCGGAAGCGGGTTGGGGTGCGCAAATTTCCGAACAACCGGTTGTCGGCATTGTCGTTTTCGCCGATGTCGATCTTATGCCGGACGAAACGAAGATTGATTTTTCATCCATTCGCCTCGCGCCTGCGCCCGAACTCGGCACTGTCGGGCTTTGGATTGGCTTGCACGGCGAAAGTTTTCTCGACGCCGGAATGCACCATCTCGAAGCGCGTTTTGATTTCGCTTTGCTGCGTGATCAATTGAAGGAAGAAGGCATAAACACGATGAATCCATTCTCGAATTTTGAATTCTTGCGTCAGGCTTTCACGGAAGGCGAACGGTGGAAAGTTTCTGCTGAACGCGCCAAAAAACTTCTCGATGTGAAATTAATTACTCCAGAACAATCCGAGAAGTTTTTGCGCGAAGGAGCCATTGGCAGTCACTTGGAGAATCTGCAACGTCGTGGCGGCTTCAAAGGTTTCAACCAAAAATCCGTCAGCGTCATCATCGCCGGAACCGATCCGCGCAAGCAGCATTTTGCGGCATAGCGCTCGAATTGTTAGAAGGCATATCAGAAGATATTGTTTCTCATGCGCCAGTCATCATCCAAGATATTGGTGCGATCTTCGTGTGTAAGCGCGAACCATTCTCCACGAATCCACTTACCGGAAAAGCAGTTGTGGACAACGGCTTCGGTTTTTTTAGAAGCAGCTCGAAAATGTCCTGCTGGCAGAAAATTTTCTGATGATCCCATCTGGAGTTGACCAAGTCGTGCATATGGATTGGAATCGGCCGTAAAACCGATTTTGTAATGGCCGCTTTCCTGTCCTAAGAAAAGGTAAACGAAACCACTGATTCTCGACTCTCCAAACAGGCTGAAAATATGTTTGTTTGTCATTGGATAAGCTTCAAAGGTGTGTAGCCATTTTTGCCAAACCTCACTATTGTTTTCACAATGAACCAGACTGTCCTCCTCCTCTTGTTGAATAACACGAATCCAGTCTTCATCCCGAAAACAGGCAATGCGATATTCGACCGTGAAGCTCGTTGCATTGATTCCCCACGTTTCCCAATTTAATTTTTCGTATGATTGAAAAAGATGCCGCATGAACTCCGGGATTCCTCCCGTGAGATCACGACCTACTTTCCAATATCGGTTTTGCAACTCCTTCGCCCGTTGTGGACAACCCAGATTATTCCGTCCAAATATTTTCTCGTGAGTGAATCTCTTATCGTAATACTTGTTTCTGATCGAATTTATCGCTTCTTGAATTTCCAATGGAAACGCGTCCTGCTTTTCATCCGGCGCACATCCCGAAAGGCACATCGAAGCAGCAATCCAATTCAATATTTGGAGTTTAACGGTATCGATTTCTGTATTTAGCAGCCATTCCGTCAGTTTAATTGGGAGCAATAATGCAAAAACTTTGTAGTCGATGCGTTCGCCGAAGACAGAAAAGACTCCTTTGTTCACAAGATTGTGAAGTCGAGAAAGAAGCCCCCACGATTCAAGATTACGTGGTAAACACGAGAATACGGGAAACAAAGTGGCATCTTGAAAGTTCCAATACGGTTCTTCCATTCGTATCGCCTTTACTTGTCGTATACGCCTCGAAAATTCATCGCGGGTGAGACGACTTTGTTTCCATATATTCGGATCGATAATGATAGTAATATTTTTCATTTTATTTTGTTTTTCTGCGAAGAAGCGAAGCCTTGGAAGAACCGAAAAGACAGCACTGCCATAGGCCCGCTGTCTCCTGCGGTTTATAAAAAACGCCACCCGGGTTAGGGCGGCGTCTCGGGGTGGAAGAAAACCGATTCTTATCTTTTAGTCAATCATCATCATCAAATACCGATTCGCATTCAACAATTGCGGCGTGACAGCGCAATGCACTCACTTAATTGTATCGCGCGATGTTTGCGGCAATCCTCACAACAATTCTTTGGTCGATTTCTGTCGTGTGCGCGCATCGCTCCGCCAAAATGATTGGCGGCAGTGAAGCCAATTTCTGGCGGCTTTCTGTAGCGACTTTTTTTCTCGCGATCTGGGCTTATGGGTTCGGTGAAAAAATGGAAGGCGATTCTTTCCCCGTTTTCCTGTGGAGCGGAATTATCGGAATCGGTCTCGGCGACGTCGCTCTTTTTCAAGCGTTACCGCGACTTGGCTCCCGCATGACGATTTTGATTATCCAATGTCTGTCCGCGCCATTCGCCGCACTCATCGAGTGGCGTTGGTTGGGAACAAAGTTGACCGGCATCCAAATGTTTTTCGGCGCGATTGTTCTTGGTGGGGTTTTGCTCGCGCTTGCTCCCTCGAAACATCTTCAACTTTCGCGCCGCCAAATAGTCATCGGGACATTATTTGGTATTTTTGCCGCATTGGGTAACGCAATTGGGGCGGTGCTGACGCGAAAAGGTTACGCCCTAGCTACTGCCGCACATCAACATATTGATGGCGGCACGTCTGCGTTTCAACGCATCATCGGAGGATTATTTGTCGCCGGAATCTGGCTGTTGATCGTCAAACAACAAACGCGAACCTCACCCAGATTTTCCTCGCCTCGAGAAAAATGGCGGAAGGTGTGGCCGTGGGTTTTGGCCAATGGATTTGCCGGGCAAACGCTGGGAGTAACCTGCTATCAAATTGCGCTCAAACATGCGCCCACCGGAATAGTCATGCCCATTATTGCGACGACGCCTCTCGTCGTGATTCCGTTTGCTCATTTCATGGAAGCCGAAAAGCCCACTGTGAAATCCATCATCGGCAGCGCGATTGCGGTGTGCGGCGTTATCGGGCTGGTTTTGGCGAAATAATTTTTCCCCGTGAAACAAAGTCTCGAATTAAACAAAGTGGTTTTGCTGGGCAGAACTTTTGAAGAATATCTCCGTTACTTTGGATTGAAGGAGGAACAATTGAAGGGCAAAAAAATCCTGGATATGGCGGGGGGTGTGAGTTCGTTCTGCGCGGAAGCCAATGCAAAAGGTTTCGATGCGAAGTCATTTGATCCGATTTACGAATTGTCGCCGGAAGAAATTCGGTTGCGTTGCGAACCGGATTTAGAATTTGTCAGTAGCGAAATCAGCAAGGTGGCCGCTTACAAATGGAATTTTTATAAAACTCCTGCGGGAATGCGGAAATTTCGCGAGCGCGCGTATCGCCTATTTCTGGCGGACTTTAGAGAGCAAAAAGAGAATCGCTACATCTGCGGGAGACTTCCCAGGTCGCCATTTCGCGATGGCCAATTCGATCTGACGCTCGTCTCCTATTTTCTTTTCGTTTACGAGGAACAGTTTGATTACGAATTTCACAGACAATCGCTTCAAGAAATTTTGAGGATTACTTCCCATGAAACGCGGATTTATCCACTCGTCAATTTCAAAGCCGAACGTTCGGGATTCGTCGAAAGGATCAAAAACGATTCTGCTTTCGAGGACTTCAGTTTTGAAGAAGTCCAAACTAATTTTGAATTTTTGAGAAACTCCAATTCGTATCTGCGGATCAGACGAAGGAGCTAACGTTTCTGGTTGTAAGCTGCCTGAGAATATTTTTCTTTGGCAAGAGACATGGCGCGCTCCGCTTGTGCGGATTCAGGAGCGAAAGCCTCCCAAGACACACCAAAATTTTCGTGAGCGACATCGCACATCGCTGTTTGCCAGTTCGTTTTTGTCAGAGGTATGGGCGGCGGCTGAATCGAGCCTTGAATCAACAGTCCGTTTTTCGTGCGACGTTGCGCCGCGCCAGCGATTTTTTTCCCGTGCCACAGCACATCAGATTTTTCCGCGCCTACAAAACATTGACCTGGGATTTCTTTTTTGCAGCAGGCGGAAAGCTCTGTTGCGACGCCTATTTTATGAAACGCATCTCGAATCCAAAGGTGAACACGCTCGTAACTTTCAACCGCTTTGAGTGAATACCAGGAGTGGTCGGGCGGAAAAATTAAGCTGTAAGTCCAATCGGCGTCGTGAGGCACCAACCCGCCGCCCGTCGGACGGCGAATGAGAGGACGCAAAGAGGTGGTGCGCTCTATTTCGGCAAAATGTTGCGAGTAGCCGAATGTCGCGGCTGGTTCCGTCCATGAATAAAATCGCAAAACAGATTTGGCAATTGCCGGCGAGCTTTCCAAAAGTGTTTCGTCCAACGCCATGTTCCACGCGGACTTCCCGGCGCTGGATTGAAGGAGAAGCCAGGTTTCAGCCATTGGATTTTCCGCTTTTGAGTTTTCGAGTTTTGTTTCCGATGCGAATGGCTTCTTGGGAAATCGTGGCGGACAAACGAATTCTTCCGGTCGGACAAAGATGTTTCACTTCGCAATTCAGGCAATCGGGATTGCGCGCGAAACAACGGCGGCGTCCGTGCCAGATCAACAGGTGGCTGAACAAACACCAATCGTTTTGCGGAACAAGTTTCTGCAAATCCAACTCGATTTTTTCCGGGGAGTTTGCGCGGGATAAATTGAGTCGGTCGGATAATCGAGCCACATGTGTATCAACGACCACGCCGACGTTGATGTGAAAAGCATTTCCCAAAACAACATTCGCCGTTTTCCGTCCCACGCCCGCAAGTTCCGTCAATTCCTCCATCGTTGCAGGAACATTGCCGCGATGTTTTTCCAGAAGCGACTGGCAACACGCCTGAATATTTTTTGCTTTGTTCCTAAAAAGACCGATGCGTTTGATGTCGGTTTCCAATTGTTCGAGGGAAGCACCCGCAAAACTTTTCGCGTCGCGATATTTTTTGAAAAGATTATCGGTGACGATGTTGACCTGCTTGTCATTGCATTGCGCTGAAAGGATGGTGGCGATGAGGAGTTCCAACGGGTTTGAAAAATTCAGTTCGCAATGGGCGTCGGGGTAAGCGGTTTTCAATCCCGCGCTAATTTCCACCGTGCGGGCAAATTTATCGGCAAATGTTTCGCGTGGCATGGAAGCAAGGACCGACATCTTTGACCAAAGTGCTGCAAGCCAGTTGTTCACAGCGATTGACAACCGTCGCGCACGAACCGCACATGCCGACGCGACAGGAAAAACGGAAGGCCAAATCCGGCGTTGCGTCGCGTTGCAATGCAAAAAGCGCGTCAGGAATGCTGGCCATTTCACTGATCTCAACGACGTGCGTTTCAAAACTCGATTTTTGATCCGATTTGGGCGTCAAACGGTGAACGTTGATCGTAATTTGCGGCACGGTTCAATGATAGGGAACACAACTTTTCTTGCAAACGGTTTTGAGCGAAATGGAAAAACCCCCAAGACATTCCGCTTGCCTGAAAAGTTCTGCGCCGCATATTTCACCACTCTAAATTTATGAACAATCCAATTCGTGTTGCAGTCACCGGCGCGGCGGGTGCTATTGGTTACTCACTTTTATTTCGCATCGTTTCCGGCGAAGTTTTCGGCCCAAACCAGCCGGTCATCATTCATCTCGTCGATATCGAGCCCGCGCTGCCTGTGTTGCAAGGCGTCGTGATGGAACTGGAAGATTGCGCGTCGCCGTTGCTGCGCGGCGTGGTTGCCACCGCTAATCTTGACGAAGGTTTCAAAGACGTGAACTGGGCGTTGCTCGTCGGCAGTGTTTCGCGCAAACCCGGCATGGAACGAAAAGATTTGTTGAAAATCAACGGCAACATTTTCGTCGGGCAAGCCAAGGCTCTCTCGAAAAATGCGGCCAAAGATATTCGCATTCTCGTCGTCGGAAATCCGTGCAACACGAATTGCCTCATCGCGATGAACAACGCGCCGGAAATTCCGCGCGACCGCTGGTTCGCCATGACGCGCCTTGACGAGAATCGCGCCAAGACGCAGCTCGCCAAAAAAGCGGGCGTGGATATTTCCGCAGTTTCAAATCTCGCCGTTTGGGGAAATCACAGCCCGACGATGTTCCCGGATTTTTACAATGCAAAGATCAATGGGAAACCTGTCACCGATGTCATCAAAGAAGAGAATTGGTTGAAAACTGATTTCGTCACGACGGTTGCGCAACGTGGCACTTCGGTGTTGAAAGCGCGCGGCGCAGGCAGCGCGGCCAGCGCGGCCAATGCTGTAATCGACAGCGTGAAATCCATCGCCAACCCGACGAAGTCCGGCGACTGGCACAGTGTTTGTGTGGTGTCCGATGGCAGTTACGGAATCGAGAAAGACATTATTTGTTCGTTTCCGATTCGCAGCAACGGCAAGACGTTGGAAATCGTCCACGGATTGACCGTGAACGAATTCAGCCAATCGAAAATCGACGCAACGGTGAATGAGTTAAAGGAAGAGAAGGCGATGGCGACGGAGCTTGGATTAATTTCAAAGTAGCCGGGTAGCACCTGCCTCCGGCGGGTGCGAGTCGAAATTATTTTCGCACCCGCCGGAGGCAGGTGCTACCCTTTGCCGTGAGTTTCGTTGCTGATTTCAATTCGTTGCCGCTGGCCCATCTCATTGAGCGGTCGATGAATTGCACCTCGCGAACCGCGCGCGCAACTCTAGGCAAAACAAAAATTTCTCTGAAGGATTTTGCGAATCTCATTTCACCCGCAGCGTCGGAATTTTTGGAACCGCTTTGTCGCCGCTCGCAACAAATCACTCAACAACGTTTCGGGAAAGTTATCCGTCTCTTCGCGCCGCTTTATCTTTCCAACGAGTGCATCAACAATTGTTCCTACTGCGGCTTCTCCCGTGACAACGCGATTTTGCGCGTGACGCTTTCCGTCGATGAAGTTCTCCGCGAAGCGCGCTCTCTCAAGGAACAAGG
>JBDSYB010000029.1:0-3233 GCA_039925885.1 Verrucomicrobiota bacterium | reverse complement strand
AGCGCAAGGGCGCATTGAAAAAATTGGCGGCTGTGCAAACCGCTGCGCAGGATGAAATGGCCTTCCAGCAACGCGCCCGTGTCTCGAAAACTTTGTAATGCTTCCTCCGTCGTCATGGCAAAAATATTCAGTCAAAGACCGCAGGACGCGAAGACAATTTTTTCGCTGCCAGACTTTGCGTTGAATTTTCTGGCTTCTGAATTCCGACTTCTAAAGTCTTTCCCATGCCCAAATGGGCCAAGCTGATCATCGCCATTGTTTTGCTGCCGATTTGTCTCGGCTCTTTTCGCACGTTGTGGCTGGTATTTCATGGTGCGGGCAGCGCCGATCAAACGTGGGTTCCTCTTCTCGCGGGCGCGGCGTGTTGGATCTGTATTTTCGTTTTATTGCCCAAGCCGATGTTGATTTATGTTTTCGGTCACGAATTCACCCACGTGCTTTGGACGTGGCTTGTCGGCGGCAAAGTTAAAAAATTCAAAGCCACTTCCAAAGGTGGACACGTGGTGGTGACCAAAACAAATTTTCTGATCGCGCTGGCTCCGTATTTTTTTCCTGTTTATGTCGCCCTCCTCGTTTTGATCTTCGCGATGGGTCACCTCATCTGGAATTGGCGCGCTATTGCCGTTTGGTTTCATTTGCTCGTGGGGGCGGCTTACGCGTTCCACGTCACCCTGACAGGGCATATTTTGAAAACACGCCAGACGGACATTACGCAGCAGGGCTATTTATTTTCCGCAGTGATCATTTATCTCGGCAATGTCAGTGTCCTTTTGGTGGGACTTCCGTTGCTCACGGCACGAGTGGATTTATTTACCATGCTTGGGTGGTGGGCGGAATGCACGGGACAGGTACTTCATCGGGTGGGGCGAATCTTTTGAATGGAATTAAGCCTTTCATTCACGCTCATCTTTCTCTAAAAACGCCTTCATGGATGCCGACCAAACTTGTCCGTTCTACAAAATCTGGGGGGTTGATGGAGTTATTTACGGCCCGGTCGAATTGCCCACGCTCGTGAACTGGGTCAAGGACCAACGCGTAACTGCCGAGACGTGGATTTATTGCGACCAAAATGATTCGTGGCAAAAGGCCGGGCAGCTCGGCGAATTGCAGCTTTTTTTCCGTACCAAAACGGCCGCCAATGCCAGGACGGATGATGCGTCCCAACTCAAACCCGGCGCATTGCGGCGCGTAAAAATTCTGGCGGACATGAAGGACGCGCAACTCGAACGCTTCGCGCAATTCATGGAACTTCTTCCCGTCAGGCAATGGACGGAAATTGTCAAACAAGGCGAGGTGGGCGACGCGATGTATCTCGTTCTGGAAGGCGAAGTGCGGGTGCGGCTCATGATCAATGGCAAAGAAACGATCCTCGCCGCGCTGGCTGCCGGAGAATTTTTCGGGGAAATGGCGTTGTTCGATAACGGACCGCGTTCGGCAGATGTGGTCGCTAATATAGACTCAGTGCTTCTGAAAATTTCGGCGTCATCGTTTCAAAAAGTTTTTGAACTCGCGCCGGAACTGGCCGCGCCCTTTCTGCTGGCGACCAGTAAAACTTTGGCGGCCCGCATCCGGGCGGATAACAAACGGTTCAAGGATTCAGTGGCGTTCGCCCGGAGCGGCAACTTTTAGAGAAAGGTTGGTCAGAACGTCCGTGCTGCGTTAATCGCCAAAAAGTTTTTTCAACTGGTCGCGGGCCGCCGATTCGCGCGGGTTTTCATTTGCATTCGCCATAAATTCTCTCCGGGCCAATTCAAAATATTCGCAGAAATTTCCAACGTGTTTTTCGTGGACCAGCTCGGCGCGACGGTCCCGGCACTGCTGCGCGGCACGAACATCATAACTCGTGCAATTCAAACAAACGCGCATGTCCGCGTGACATTGATGACACGATTCGCTCCGCCCCGGCTGCCCCGCCAGCGCCCACTCCCAGCCGCACTTATGACAATGTCGCGTCCTCTTTTCCATTTCTTTAATTAAAACTTTTCCAGAGCAATCGCAATTTTCCCGGTTCTAATTTCATAATTGCAAACTAAAAATTTCCGCATCAAAGCATTTCCCTCTTCCAGCAAAAAGCAATTGGCGTTATTCTTTGCGAGGTTCGGAGAAATATTTTCGCCGAGCAATGACATGAGGCCACCGCAAACCATTTTAGCTCCAACGCTGGCGGAAGATCTTTCGCACGATCTGCATCCGTTGATGGAACGGCTGGGATCGACGGACGGTTTATTATTAGCAGGTTCGGTCAATGCATCCCTGCCCCTCGCCCGCGTTAACAACCTCCTTGAGTTGCGAAGTTTTTTGCAGAGATATTACGCGCAACTTTTAGCTCCGCTCGAACTGCCGCTAATTTGCCAGGCTCATGCCCACGCCAGCCAAAATCAATTTTCCGAGTTGATTGAGCTTGATCAACAACTCAGTGGCGAAGGGTGTTTTCAATCATTTGTCGAGGCCAGCCAGCGCGTCGGTCAGCGTCAGCTCAAACGATTGCGACCGCTCATGGATCAACGTGGTTTACAACGGTATCTGCGGGCGGTTGACGAAGGACAGGCTCATGGCTGGCACACACTTGTTTACGGAATCACTCTGGCCAGTTTTTCTTTTCCGCTCCGCCAGGGTTTGCTCAATTACGCCGAGCAGGTGTTGACCGGCTTTGTTAATTCCGCCGCGCGCCAATTTATTTTCCCGGAAGAGGAAGCAGAAAAATTGCTCAACGAAATTTGCGCAAACATTCCCGTTTCCATTGAAGAGGCCCTGACCGCAAAAAAATTCCTTGCGCTGCGCGTTTTTTGATCCGCTTTTTGGCTGGCTCGACGGTTTCTCGCTCGTCAGAATCCGGCTTCATGTCAAAGACAATTTCACTGGCGCAATATCTGAACGCCGCAGATTGGTCGGTCATTATTGTCTATCTGCTCGGTATTATCGGATTGGGCGTCTGGTTCGGCCGAAATCAAAAGAGTACCAAAGATTATTTTCTCGGCAGCCGCAATATGCCGTGGTGGGGAGTTGGGTTCTCGATTATCGCCACGGAAACCAGCGCGCTGACTTTTATCGGCGTGCCGGCGATGGCTTATGGAGTGGACTCGTTGACCTTCATTCAAATCATCATCGGCTACGTGATTGCGCGAATCATTTTAGCCATCGTGATGGTGCCGCATTATTTCAAAGGCGAGATTTATTCCGCTTATCAACTTTTTGAGAATGCGTTTGGACCGAGCGCGCGCCGCACGGCCAGC
>JBDSYB010000028.1:0-3913 GCA_039925885.1 Verrucomicrobiota bacterium | reverse complement strand
ACGAATCCGAATTGCCCGAAGCCTACGGCACCCAAAAACTTTTGCTCACCGCGCGCGACCCGCTCTGGCTCTACGCGCACTGGGATTTTTCCCGCGAACAATTGCAGAAACACAACAAGCTTGCCCGTGACGGCCATCTGGCATTGCGGGTTTTCAAAAATAAAATTCACAGCGACCCCGATTGGGAAATTCAAGTGCATCCCGAATCGCGAAATTGGTTTGTGCCGGTGGATGAAGGCGGCGCGAAGTATTTCGCCGAACTTGGCTACCACAATCAAAACGGTGATTGGACGCGACTCTCTGTTTCGGGCGCGACCATGACTCCGCCAGCTACAATGTCCGAAGATGTCACGGTGCGGTTCGCGACGATTCCCGTGGATGTGCCGTTTGAAGAACTCGTGAAGCTGGTCAAAACCGCGTTGCGCGAAAACGTTCCGCTCGCTGAAGCCATGATGCAATTGCACGACGAAGGATTTAAAAATTTTCCCGCCGCCAGCGCCTTTGCTTCCGCCAAATGGACTTCCGCGCAAGAAAAAGCTCTGTCCGCGATTGTCACGATGGACTCTGTGCGTCGCGTTTGGATTGGTTCGCTGGAAATTACGGAATTGATTCGACGTCAACTCATGCAGGATGTTTCTTCGATGGGCGCTGCACAATTTTCTCTACCAAGTTCGATTTCGATTTCCAGCTTGTCTAGCCCGTTTGGCGGAATAGAAAAACAGAAAAAGTTTTGGTTCAGCGTCAATGCCGAATTGATTCTTTACGGCGCGACCGAACCTGACGCGAAAGTGGAAATCGGCGGACGCAAAATCCAACTTCGTCCCGACGGCACCTTCAGTTTCCGTTTCATTTTGCCCGATGGAAATTACGATCTCCCCGCGCAAGCCACTTCTGCTGATGGCGACGACACGCGCAGCGCACATTTGAAATTCAGCCGCAAAACAAATTACAGCGGCGAAGTCGGCGCGCATTCGCAGGATTCTCAGATGAAAACGCCGGAAGTGGCGAATGTGAGTTAAAATTTGTTAGCGTTGAAATGAAACCTACCGACAAAGGCAAAACCATGTGGAAGGATCCAGTTTTTCTGGCTGCGTTTGTCGGCAGCAGTCTCCTTTTTGCTGGAATCTGTTTTGGTTTCTTGCGTGTGCTCACAGAGTTGCCGCTTTCGGCCTGTGTGTTGATAGCATTACCTTCAGGGGTGCTGTTTTTCCTACTCCTCCTGTGGCTTCAGATTGGTTCCGATGCACCCTCACGCTAATAGTTTACAAAATTGAAATGAACCCCTACACGAAAGCCGCTCTCTTCATCATTCGCCTCGTTGCTTTCGCTTTCGTTCTGTTCGGCGCGCTTCCACTCGGCGCGGATTATTTTGCCCGTCGCCAAAACAAACCAATCGGCAGCACGCTTTGGCTTTTCCTGGAAATTTTTTCCTTGTTGCTCGGCTTCGTTCTCTTATTCAAAAGCGGCGCGATTGCGAAAAAATTAACCGAGGATTTTGAGGAATAGGAAGGTTCCTTGCTCTGGCGCGACGATGACATTAAAATGCACTTATGAAAACACTCTCAGCCACCAAAGCCCGCCAGAACCTCGGCGAATGGATTGATCGCGCCGTTCGCGGGGAAGATATTGGCATCATCCATTCAGCCAGTGGAAAGATCGTCGCGTTGCGCCCAGTGGAAGTTTATAGCGAGGATTACGCTTGGACCGAGTACGGGTTGACCAAAGGGGAGTTGGACAGATCCCACAAAAAAGTTTCTGCGGAAATAGAAAAGGAGCGAAAAGAGGGTAAGCTCAAACTCTGGAAGCCGTGAGGATTTTCGCCCGCCCATCTTACGAGCGCGCATTGAAGAATCTCGCTCCTGAGCAGAAAGCTGAAATTCAAATCGCGCTTGGTCTTTTACCAGAAGCTTTCGGCAAACCACATGTTCATGCCGGAATTGGATTACGCCGGGTTGGGAAATATTTTGAATTTCGAGCGGGGTTAAAGCTACGCGTCTTGTTCGTTATTCGGGAGGCCGACGCGGTGTTGTTAACCGCCGGAAACCACGATCACGTTCGCGCTTGGATCAAGGAAAATTCTTAAAAGATGGAAATTTTCTGTTTATTGCCAACGGGTTTGACTGATAATATGACGAACGAACTTTCACTTGAGACGCATCCGACAATGAGACATCGTTGAACCATGAGCACGGAAATCGCCATTTCGCTCGACAATGAGTTGCTGGCCAAGTTGGACAAGCTCGTTAAAAGAGAAGTTTTCCCCAGCCTTGATGTCGCGATTCAATCGGCGATCAAAGAGAAGCTGGCGCGATTGGAAAATAATCACTTCGCCGAAGCGCTTGAAACCTTGCAAAAGCATTTACAAGTGGACGCCAATAAAGCGGCAAAATGGATGGCCACCGTGCGTGAGGGACGGCGTTAATTTTCATGACTCATTTCGACACGAATTTCTTACGCATATGACCGCAATAGAAATAAAGAATGCCTACTCGGAATTACCGGAAACGGAACAGGTGCTGGTCGCGTCGTTTATTGCGGCCGACTTGATGACGAAAGATGCTGAATTCGCGGCAAGACTTTCGCGCCGTCATCAGGAAATGGATGCGGGTTATAAACACACTCACACGGAACTGTTGGAGCTTCACGACAAAATGGAAAAAGAGGGGCTTTGATTGTATCAACCGGTTTACAACGCAGATGCCTTCCATCAAATACTTTCTTTGCGCCCGCTCGCAAAACGTCGGGTTGTCATTTCCCAAATCGAAAAGCTCGCAAACGATCCATACACCAACGGCGATTATGAAGTGGCCGATGCAACAGGGCGGAAGAATCAAGTTCAAGTTTTGCACAGCTTCGCCATCACGTTCTGGGCCGACCATGCGGTGAAAGAACTTCGCATTGTGGATCTCACGCGGTTTGGTCGTCGCTTTTAAAAACATTTACGGATGAGCGAAGCTGTAACGAAGCAAATGAACATCGAACACCGAACATCCAACACTGAACATCGAATGGCTGCGCGCGCTGATCTTCAATTCGATGTTGGACGTTCGATGTTCAGTGTTCGATGTTTCCCCTCCTAAATCATGCAAGGCCATCTCGCACTCGTTCTTCACTCGCATCTGCCGTTCGTTCGGCATCCAGAACACGAAAAGTTTCTCGAAGAAAATTGGTTGTTCGAGGCGATCACGGAAACTTACGTCCCGCTGATTCAAAAAATGGACGGCTGGTTGCGCGACAGAATGGAGACGCGTCTCACGCTCACGCTTTCGCCGACGCTTTGCTCAATGCTGCTCGATCCGCTGTTGCAGGAACGTTATCTCCGGCATCTCAACGGCTTGATTGAACTCGCCGAAAAAGAAATTCATCGCACGCATTGGGAACCGTCCACGCACCAACTCGCGTGGATGTATCACCATCGCTTCACGACGGTGCGCGATACCTATTTCGCTTACGGAAAAAATCTCGTCGGCGCGTTTCGCAAATTTCAAGAGCAGGGAAAACTCGAAATCATCACCACCGCCGCGACGCACGCGCTTCTGCCGTTGATGGCCGATCATCCGCAATCCATTCGTGCGCAAATTCTCGTCGCGCGCGATCATTATCGAAGCTGCTTCGGCTGCGACCCGCGCGGCATCTGGCTGCCGGAATGCGCTTACGTCGATGGCGTGGAAAATTTTCTTCAGGAAGCGAACATCCGCTGGTTCATCATCGACACGCACGGAATTCTTCACGCGAAACCTCGTCCGCGCTACGGTGTGTTCGCGCCGATTTTTACGCCGAACGGTCTGGCCGCATTCGGGCGCGACCTCGATTCCGCGCGCCAGGTTTGGAGTCGCGAAGAAGGTTATCCCGGCGACGTTCAATATCGCGATTTCTACCGCGACATCGGTTTCGATCTGGATTTCGACTACGT
>JBDSYB010000027.1:0-7125 GCA_039925885.1 Verrucomicrobiota bacterium | reverse complement strand
GGAACATCCGGCAAGCGATGGAATAAAATGTCGCGGGAAATTTGTTCGTCGAGCGAATGCGGCGACAAGCTGTAAGTGCCGGGCAAATCAAGAATGCGAATGTCGGCGGCAGTAGTGACAGTAGTGGCACGGGCATCCTGCCCGTGTGTTTCGTTTTGTGATTTCGCGGGCAGGATGCCCGCGCCACTACCGGCGCCAATCAATTTGCCTTCTTTGCGTTCGACGGTGACGCCAGCGTAATTGCCGACTTTCGCGCGGAGACCGGTGAGCGCATTGAACAAAGTCGTTTTGCCGCAGTTGGGATTTCCCGTGAGCGCGACGAAAGATTGTGGGACAATTTTCCGGTCAGACTTTTGTTCGGCAAATTCGGTTGCGACATTCATGCGGAGCGAGCGGAAATTTTTTCGGGTGTGCGCTTTTCTCGCGAAACGAATAAAAATACCAAACCATTGGCAATGCACATTCCGGCTCCTCCAAACCCAAGTAACAAAAACCAAAAATTCGTTGCACCGATTTGACGAAGGCTTGTTTCTACATCAAACGGTTTTCCATTCGTGTAAGTCGTGGGTTCAAGAATGATCCGATTCGCAACTAAACCATGATAAGTACTATGAGCATGAGTTGCATGCGCGCCTGACGCCGCGATTGAGAGAAAGATTAATACAATAGCCACGACCAGATTGAGAATGGGCAGGGTTCGTTTCATAAAATGCGATGCCTATGAATTGATCTTCACAAAAATCTGTTCCGCCTCGTGTTTGCGCAAAGTCAGATTGTAGCCGCGCACTTTGATTTCCACCGGATCACCGAGCGGCGCGAAGCGGACGAGTTGCACGGGCGTGCCGACGAGCAATCCCATTTCGAGAAGACGCGCGCGGTCGGTCGGCGGAATTTTTATCTCGGTCACGGTGGCAGAGCTGCCGACTTGCAACGAAGTCAACGGTTGGCTGGATTCGGACATATCAAGCCGCTTTTTTTTCCACCAACGGTTCGACCATGATTTTATCCGCGAGCTGGCTGCTGATGCCAAGGCGCGCGTGGCAAACCTGGCAAATGAGATTGGTATGACGGCTGATGAGTCGAATTTTTTGTTCTTCGCAAAAACCCATTTCGCGGAGGCGGCTGGTGACTTCGGGCGAAGCGGAAACTTGTTTGATGCGAACGGAAACGCCGGGACGCACCTGGCTGAGTGGGTAAAGAAATGACGGCTCCGAATTGGGTTCCATTTTATTTTCGCACACTGGCTCGTTCACAGCGCGGCGAAGATAAGTTAATTGAGACTGGGTTGCAAGAAGCTTTCTGGCCACGGCACCGAGAGTTAGTTTGACTATCACCTTTTCTTCATTTCACATCGTGGTTGCAAATGACTTTGTTATTAGAACCCGTGCAAGCAAACATACTTCCACAATTTTCCCATGGATAGCACTGGAGTTCATCGGCCGCGCAATCTGGACTGGAAACGCGCTGCCGCCTTGCTCTATGGAGATTGGGGCACGAGCAAGGCGTATGTCATTGGCGCAGCCTTTTTTGTCACCGGTTTTTCATCCTTACCAATTATTCTGGCGGTCTGCGCCCTGACGGGAGTGGTCGGCTACAATTACATCATCGTCTGTAAACATTTTCCGGACGGTGGCGGAGTTTATTCGGCGGCGCGCAGCCAAAGCCGTTTGCTGGCGGTGATCGGCGCTTTGATGTTGGTGGCTGATTTGACGGTGACAGCGTCGTTAAGTGGTTGGATGGCGATAACTTATTTTCACGCGCCGAAAGGGTATTTGATGATGGCGACGCTCGGGCTGATCCTCGCAGTTGGCGCGATTAATTTCTTCGGACCGAAACATTCTGGCAGCATGGCCGTGGTTCTTGCTCTGCCAACTGTGGTGGTGGTGGTGATAATTATTGGCCTCAGTTTGCCGCATCTGAGTTTTATAAATCTGGAGCCAACGCATTCCAGCTTTGCGCACAATTGGACTGCTTTTGTCGGGATGATTCTCGCGTTGAGCGGCGTAGAAGCTATCGCCAATCTCACCGGCGTCATGAAGCTCGATCCCGGGGCGACCGTGGAAAATCCCAAAGTGGGCAAAACCGCCCGAAGGTCTATTTTGCTGGTGGGCCTTGAAGTTGTGTTGGGCACGTCGATGCTCGGTTGGGCGATGCTTTCATTGCCGAAAACGCTTTCGCCCGAATTACACGAGCGCTGGGAAGACATGCTCAATGTTCTTGCTGAACACTACGGCCAGATGACCTTTGGCCCCACGTTCGGGAACGTTTTCGGAATCATAACCGGTGTTATTGTCGGCCTGCTTTTGCTAAGTGCGGTGAATACGGCGGTGGGTGCGCTCATCGGACTGTTTTACATGCTAGCGAGAGATGGCGAAATGCCGCGAATATTCACGCGGCTCAACTCTCATGGCGTGCCGTGGGTTGCATTAGCCATCGCAACGGGACTGCCGCTCCTAGTAGTGGTTTTTTCGCCGAACACAAAATCGTTGATGGAACTTTACGCCATCGGTGTCGTTGGCGCGATCACAGTGAATTTAGGCTCTTGTTTATTGAACAAGCAGCTTGGACTAAACCGGTACGAATTCGGGCTGATGCTCGTAACGTTTGTAATGCTGTTTGCGATTGAAATAACGCTGGCCAAAACAAAACCGAATGCGCTGTTTTTCATTGTTTGTATTTTGCTCGTGGGATTGGGTTTGCGGACGTATTCGCAAAGGCGAGCCGGGTTGCGCACGTTAATCGTCACCGAGGAAGTCGCGGCGCGGGTCGTGCCCGAAGCGTTGCCGCGATTGAAACTTAATTTGAATCCGGGCCAATCAATCATGGTCGCGGCGCGGGGGATAACGCCTGTGCTGAAATTCGCGCTCGAAGAAGCGCGGCTGCGCCAGGGAACTTTGTATGTGCTTTATGTGAAGGAAATCGCGGTCACCTTGCCTGGCCCGCTGGGCACCTCCGACCGTCCGCGTTGGCAGGATGACCCGGCGGCAGCGCAAATCATGGACGCGATGCTGGAATTAGGCAGCCAACACAGTGTGTCGGTGCTGCCGATTTACGTGGTCAGCGACAGCCCGGCCACGACGATTCTCGATCTATCCGCCACCTTGGGCATCGATATTTTGGCGCTGGGTGCGACACACCGGACGCGATTGGTTTCTCTCTTGAAAGGGAACGTCGTTACGGAAGTTGCGAAAAATCTGCCTGAAAATATCGACCTTATTCTTTACGGCTGAAGAAAAAAAATCGCCAAGCGCGTTGAACAAAAACATTCAGCGTGGCGAAAATAGCGCAGCGGGATTTCGCAGGGCAAAGGTTCTCTCGTAAAAACATTTCTCCTCTGAAAACTGGCGTTTTTGCTCTCCTCGCACCTAGATCAATTCTCGTTGGCATTGCCGCTGCTAAGGAGTTCAACGCAGAAAATCCATCTACATAAAAATGAAAAAAATCGAAGCTGTAATCAAACCATTCAAACTGGAGGAGGTAAAAGACGCGCTCGCCGAGGTCGGCATCGAAGGTATGACGGTCATCGAGGTCAAAGGTTTCGGGCGTCAAAAAGGTCACACGGAAATTTATCGCGGGAGCGAATACACGGTGGATTTTCTTCCGAAAATAAAAATCGAAGTTGTGCTGGCTGATGCGCAGGTGGAACCCGCCATTGCCGCAATTTTGAAATCCGCCAAAACGGGAAAGATTGGCGATGGAAAAATTTTCGTCTCGCCCGTCGAACAATCCATTCGCATCCGCACGGAAGAAAAAGGAGAACAAGCCGTTTAATTCCAACCTAACCAAATGATTACTGAAACCATGAAAAAATTATTCCTTATCTTAGCTTTGTATTTATTCGTCGGTGCGCCCGGCTTGGCGCTGGCTCAAGCGCAAACCAATGCTCCGGCTCCCGCTCCGGCTGCGGCGGCCCCTGCGGCCCCTGCAAAACATCCCAACGCCGATCTCGTGGAAAAACTCGGTGCCGCCGCCTTGCCGCAAAGTGATTTGCGCATCGCCATCGACACCGTATGGGTGTTGGTCGCCGCGATGCTCGTGTTCTGGATGAACGCCGGTTTTGCACTGGTTGAATCAGGCCTGTGCCGCGCAAAAAACTGCGTGAACATCCTGACGAAAAATTTCGTCGTCTTCGCGGCCTCCACCATTTCCTTTTGGATCATCGGCTGGGATTTGATGTTCGCCGATGGCGGCACGCCCTGGCTGGCGACGATTGGTTCTTTCTTCGTTCACGGCGCGGATAATTCGCCGGCGCTAGGCGATGCTTACGCCGCGATGAATCCGTTTTCCGCCACGAGTTACTCTGGCATTTACAGCGCGATCAACTGGACGCCGACTCCGTTGCTCGCGAAATTTTTCTTCCAACTTGTTTTCGCTGGAACGGCGGCGACCATCGTTTCCGGTGCCGTGGCGGAACGCATCAAGTTCATCGCGTTCCTGATCTTTAGTTTCATCCTCGTGGCGTTTATGTATCCAGTCACGGGTCACTGGATTTGGGGTGGTGGAATTCTCGGCATGAGTCCCGATGACACCCAAAAATTTTTCGGCAACTTCCGCGACTTCGCCGGTTCGACAGTGGTTCACTCCGTCGGCGGTTGGGCAGCTCTTGCGGGTGTGATTGTTCTCGGTGCGCGGCTTGGAAAATATACCAAAGACGGCAAGGTGCGGCCGATTCCCGGTCACAACATGACCTCCGCTGCGCTCGGCGTTTTGATTCTTTGGCTCGGTTGGTTTGGATTTAATCCGGGTTCAACCATGGCCGCGATGAACGGCAGCGCCATCGCCCACGTTTTGGTGAATACCAATCTTGCGGCGGCAACCGGCTCGCTCGGCGCGATGTTGACTGCATGGCTTTTGCTCAAGAAACCGGATATGTCGATGATCTTGAATGGTTGTCTCGCGGGTCTTGTCGCGATCACCGCCCCGTGTGCGTTCGTTACGCTCGCCTCTGGCGCAATCATCGGTTTAATCGCCGGTGTCCTCGTTGTTCTGGCGGTCATCTTCTTCGACAGAGTTAAACTTGACGATCCGGTCGGCGCGCTTGCGGTACATTTAGTCAACGGTATTTGGGGAACGCTCGCTCTCGGTTTGTTTTATCACGGCAAAGCGCAATACGGTGACGGGGCGATTGCCAACACCGTGGCGGCGCTCGACACCGGCCTGACTCGCGGCGCACAATTCGTGCAACAACTCAAAGGCGTGGTGCTCGTCGGCGGATTCACCTTCATCGTCTCCTTGATTGTCTGGTACATCCTCAAAGCGGCTCTCGGAATTCGCGTTTCTCCCGAAGAAGAAACTGAAGGTCTCGACATCGGCGAACACGGCAACCAAGCGTATCCGAACTTTCAGGCAGTCAACGAAAGATAAAAGTTCACTCAATCATAAATGCACCACCAAGCCGGCACCGAAAGGTGCCGGCTTGTTTTGCGTCTCGTAAAATAATTCATCTTGCCCGCCCGAATTTGTCGCGGTAATGAATGCCCTCGCGAAATTTCTTTGACTAAAATTCGGCTGTTAGAGCAACAAACTTATGAAAAAAATCGAAGCGATCATTAAACCATTCAAGCTTGAGGAAGTTAAAGACGCGCTCGCCGAAGTGGGCATCGAAGGCATGACGGTCATCGAGGTCAAAGGCTTTGGCCGTCAAAAAGGTCATACCGAAATTTATCGCGGCAGCGAATACACCGTGGATTTTCTCCCCAAAATAAAACTCGAAATCGTTTTGGCCGATAGTCAAGTGGATGCCGCCGTGGCCGCGATCATCAAATCCGCCAAGACCGGAAAAATCGGCGATGGCAAAGTTTTTGTTTCATCCATCGAACAAGTCGTCCGCATCCGCACTGAGGAAAAAGGCGAGAAAGCAGTTTAATTCTTCACCCACCCCAATCGAAATAAGAGCAACCATGAAAAAACTTTTTCTCCTTCTTGGATTGATCGGAATATTTGCTGTCCTTGATTTAAAAGCCCAGGACGCCGCTGCCGCAAAAACTCCTTCTGTGGAAGATCGCCTGTCGGATTTGGAAGCCTACGTAAACAACGGCGCGCGCCAAACCAATGCTCCAACCGCCCTGGAAAAATCACCCGGCCCCGGTCACAACGCGTGGATGATGACCAGTGCTGCCCTCGTGTTGTTCATGACGTTGCCGGGCCTGGCTTTGTTCTACGGCGGTCTGGTGCGAAAGAAAAATATTCTCTCTATCCTGGCGCAATGTTTGGGAATCACCGGCCTCGTCACCATTCTTTGGTGGGCGTTTGGTTACAGCCTTGTGTTCGGGAAAAATTTCAACAGCCCATTCCTCGGCGGCTCGGAATTTTTCTTTTTAAAAGGCGTTGATAGCGCGCCCAATACAGATTACGCCGCGTGGGTTTCTCACAATGTCTTTTCGATGTATCAAATGATGTTCGCCATCATCACACCCGCTCTCATCATTGGCGCAATTGCCGAACGCATGAAATTCAAAGCGATCATGTTGTTCGTCGTCCTCTGGATGTTTGTCGTCTATTTCCCGCTCGCCCACATGATCTGGGGCGTTGACGGTTTCATGAACGGCGTCTGGAATGGCAATGCAAAAATCAAAGCGATTGATTTTGCAGGTGGAACTGTTGTTCACATGTCATCGGGTTGGTCGGCGTTAATTCTCTGCATCATCCTCGGCAAACGCCTCGGTTTTCCAAAAGAGCCGATGCAACCGCACAGCATGGTGATGTGTATGATTGGAACTGGAATGTTGTGGGTCGGTTGGTATGGCTTCAACGCGGGGAGCGCGGTCGCTGCGGACGGAATTGCGGCCAATGCTTTTATGACTACGACTCTCGCGACGGCAGTGGCCTCATTTGTGTGGCCGCTCCTGGAATATATGTTCCGCGGCAAACCGAGCGTCCTTGGCTTCTGCTCAGGCGCAGTGGCGGGTCTGGTGGTTATCACTCCGGCGACAGGTTTCGTTGATGCCAGTGGAGCAATCATCATCGGCGTGTTGGCGGGCGCAATCCCATTCTTCGCGGTGACAAAGCTGAAAGGCATTTTTGGGTATGACGATGCGTTGGATACGTTCGGCGTTCATGCCGTTGGTGGAACGCTCGGCGCGTTGATGACTGGATTTCTCGCGACTGCAAAAGTGAATGCGAATC
>JBDSYB010000026.1:0-12228 GCA_039925885.1 Verrucomicrobiota bacterium | reverse complement strand
TTCCACATTGGAGAATCTCTTCTGCCTTACAATCGCCGCATCTTCGAGGAAATGGGTGTTTTACCGGCGCTGGAAGCGGCTGGTTTTCCGAAAAAATTTGGCGCGCAGTTTCATCTCGGAAACGGGCGAAAAAATATCAAACTTATTTTTCGCAACGGCCAATTCACTCGCGAACCCCAAGCCTTCCAAGTGGAACGCGCGAAGTTCGATCACATCCTTCTCAAGCACGCCGCTTCCTGCGGAGCAGATATTCGCGAGGGCTGGACAGTGAAGAATTTTGTGACTGACACCAGCGGAGTAACGATCCAAGCGCGCGATGAATCGGGTAAAGCCGAAACATTCCGCGCCGCTTACCTTCTGGATGCCAGCGGGCGGAGCAACATGACCGGAAATCAGCAGGGTTTGCGCGTCATTCATCCTTCGCTGAAAAAGCTGGCGATCTTTGGTCACTTCCACGGCGTGCGAGTGGATGCCGGCGAAAAAGCCGGAGACACAATCATTATCCGTTTACAGGACAAATGGTTTTGGCTTATCCCGATTTCGTCGGAGAAAGTCAGCGTCGGCTGCGTGATGGACCAGGAGGAATTTGCGGTTGCCAAAAAGTCACCGGCTGAAATTTTCGATTTGATTTGGAAATCCAGTCCGCCCTTGCGCGAGCGAATGGAGCGGGCGCAGCCAGTCGGAGCCATCCAGGTGACGAGCGATTTTTCCTATTACAACCGCCGACTCGTGGGCGAACGACTTTTGCGGATTGGCGACGCGGCCGGATTCATGGATCCGATTTTTTCCGCAGGAGTTTTCCTGGCGATGCATTCGGGTAAACTGGCGGCGGAAGCTATTTTAGAAACTTTAGCCAAGGGAGACAGCGGGAAAAGGTGTTTTGCGCGCTATGAAAAACGGGTGTTGCGTTCGATGAAATTTTATTGGGAAATGGTCGAGCAATTTTACACGACGCCTTTCATGGAGGTGTTTCTGGAACCGCGTGAAAAATTTCAACTGGCTTCAGCGGTCAACGCGGCGCTTGCAGGGGAAGTAGAAGGCGGCTGGAAAATGGCGTGGCGAATGCGCCTGTTTTTTTGGATCGTAAAAATGCAGGCGCGTCATCCACTCGTGCCAAGAATTTCGTTTGAGTAAAACATTCAAGGGGGGAGCGCATCCTAGACACGGCTTGACCCGTGTGGTAAGCAATCGCTGCCCAATTGGGCCGAAGAAATATTTGGAATAAAAAGGACTAAGAATGAAAACAGTATTAAACACGGTTTTGATGACAACGATTGTGGCGTTCTCTGTGAACGCGCAGGATAAAAAAATAGAGGTGAAGGCCGCCGCGAAAACTAACGCGACCAGACTCGATGCGCTCACCCAAACAAACTCCATTTCAAAACCGACCAAAGACCAAATCAGTTACGCCATCGGGATGAATATCGGGAGCAATATCAAGAGGCAGGGCGTTGATGTGGATCCAGATTCAATTGCCAAAGGAATCAAAGACACCTTGGCGGGCAGCCCGCGCGTTACCGAGCAGGAAGCGCAACAGACTTTAATGGCGATGCAGACCGAACTTCGCGCAAAACGGGAAGAAGAAGGAAAGGTGCAGGGCGAAAAAAATAAAAAAGAGGGCGCGGCATTTTTAGCGGAGAACGCCAAAAAAACCGGCGTCATCACCACAGCGAGCGGGCTGCAATACAAAATTATTACGGCAGGCAAAGGAGAGAAACCCAAGTCGTCGGATACAGTCAGTACGCAATATCGCGGGCGGCTGATTAACGGAACGGAATTCGACAGTTCCTACAAGCGCGGCCAGCCGGCTGAATTCCCGGTGACCGGCGTGATCAAGGGTTGGACAGAAGCATTGCAACTCATGCCCGTCGGCTCGAAATGGGAGTTGTATATCCCGGCTGATCTGGCCTACGGAGAACGCGGGTCCCCCCCGACAATCGGACCAGATGCAGCGTTAATTTTTGAAATCGAATTAATCGCCATCAAGACGCCGACTGAATCGAGCCAGGCCGTCAGTGGGGAAATCATCAAAGTGCCCTCTGCTGAAGAATTGAAAAAAGGCGCGAAAATCGAAGTGATTCGCCCTGATCAAACCAATACGTTTAAAGCGGGTTCTACCAATTCGCCGACTCCCAAAAAATAAATTTGGAGGTGCGATGAATTATGGTGCACATCCTGTTGCCCAACGTGGATTTATTGAACGTGAGCACCGCGAGAGCCGTTTTTCTCCAAGAAAGTCTGGGCGCGCCGCTGACGGTTTCCGGCAAAACGCTTGTTGCTTACGCGCATGGCTGTTGTAGATTGGTTTCTCAGGTGAGGCAACAGAAGGTTTTTTATGAGTGATACTTACACATTATACAACGAAACGGTGATGGAACATTTCATGAACCCGCGCAACATGGGCGATTTGAAAGACGCGGACGGCGTGGGCGAGGTGGGCGCAGCGGCTTGCGGCGACATCATGAAAATCAGTTTGAAAATCAAAGACGGCAAAATCGAGGACGCCCGTTTCAAGACGTTTGGGTGCGGCTCGGCTATTGCCAGTTCCAGTATGGCAACGGAGTTGATTAAAGGTCGATCTATTGACGAGGCCATGAATTTTTCCAATCAAGAAGTGGTGGATGCTCTGGGAGGATTGCCCCCTGTAAAAATTCACTGCTCGGTTTTAGCGGAGGAAGCGTTGAAAGCCGCCTTGGAGGATTATTTGAAAAAACATCCGGAGGCGGCAAAGATAAAAGACACAGCGACCGCAGTGGCCGCCTAAAAAATAGATTTTAAAAAAAAGCAACGGCGCTCATTTGTGAGCGCCATTTTTTTTGTTAACTTTTTAGACCGTTCGTTCAAAGCTCCGCCCTTCATGAAAATTATTGTTCCAATGCTCGCAGTTTTCCATGCGTGTTCCTAGTTAGTGCTGCTGAAACGCACTCAGCTTCCACCTATCGAAAGTCTCTAAAGACACGAAAATTACTCGATGGGAAGACGTCGATGACAAAAACAGCTCTCAGGAAATTAAAAGAAGAAGCGCCGTGCCGAGGATGATTCGATACCAGCCGAAGCCAGAAAAAGTGTGCGATTGCACGTAGCGCAGAAGCCATTTTACAACGATAAACGAGACGATGGCGGCCACAACCGAAGCAAGAAAGATCATTTGCCAGTTCTCTGGCGCGCCTGCAGCGGGGTGATGGCGGGCTTTAATTATTTTCCATGTTCCCGCAGCCAGCATCGTTGGAATACCCACCAGAAAAGAGAATTCTGTGGCTGCGGGACGACTCAATCCCAGCAACAGAGAAACTAGAATGGTCGTGCCCGAACGGGAAGCACCGGGAAAAATGGCGGCCAGCAATTGTCCAAGACCCACGGCGAGAGCGATGGTCCAGTTGACTTCATGGTTCAAAGGTTTTCCACGCAACCACTTTTCCACCACTAGGAACAATATTCCGCCAACCAACAGGGCGATTGCGACCGGTTTGACTTCTTCGGGCAAATGAAAGTGTTTTTTATCGAGTAAAAACCCTCCCACGCCGGTGACTAAAAAAGCAAAAATTATTTTTAGGAGAAGATCGCGCGTGGCTGCTTCCCTCCATCGAAAAAAGAATTGTTGGAACCGCGAGCGGAAAAGAGGGATGACGGCCAGCACGGCGCCGGACTGAATGACGACGTTAAACAAGTCTGTTTGGCGCGGCAGCCAGCGTTCCGCCAGAAGGAGATGGCCTGTGGAAGAGATGGGAAGAAATTCTGTAATTCCTTCAATTATGCCGAGCAAAACTGCGATGTGCCATTGAAACATGCGCCCGTCTTAAACGCGAAAATGGGCACGATGACAAGCACGTTTCCAATTGGCGCGCCAAATGTTCAAGCGAAAATCCTAAAAACCTATTTTTTCTTTTTCCCGAAAAGTCCCGAGCCACCTTTGGTCTGGCGTTGCTGAACTTTGAGTTGACCAAGAATTGAAACCCACCCAATGAAAATTTTGTGCCACTGATTTTCCAGGCCGCGGACGACGCCGTCGGCCATTTCGCTTAAATAACGAATGGAAGGAGCGCTGGCGATGAGGGCCAGAACTTCTTCTTTGGTCGGGGAGGCGCATTCCACCGACGACAAAATCAATTCCAGTTCCTGCACCAATACGCTCTTGGTTTCAAGAAACTGGCTTTCGTCTTCGTCGCTAAATTTTTTTGAGCGGGCCAGATTGAGGAAATAATTGAATTGCTTGAGGCACTCCAAATAGTTTTCCAGTTGCAGGATGAGCGGATCAAAATTGTTTTTACTCATAATTTTTTAAGAATTGTAAGGTTTAAGTCCTTTTGGTTTGAGGAAAATAATGGCACCTCCGCGAAGCGCGCGCGCCGTGATTTTGAAGCCTCCATAGCGGATGACAAGCTCGGTCAAAGGCACGGCGGCCTGCTTGGCGTCCGCAAAAATTTCGAGGATGGCAAATGCGATTTCACTCATGTGCAAGGGCGAAAACGAGTGCGGCAAGGTCGAGGCTAGAATGCCGCCACGCGCGTCCACGGTGAAACTGCCCGAAGCCAATTGCGCCAGGTTCGGCACGCCTTTTTTGGTAAATAAATTCAGGAGGCCCATTTTATTGATATGTTTTTTAAGGTTTCGTAAAGTTGATCCGCGCTCAATGTTCGCTTGAAGCCGACGCACAATTCCGTATCTCCGCGAGAGGCGATTCCCACATGCCGCTGCAAACCCAACCCTTCCACTTGCTTCAAGTCGCCGGCGTGCAATTTTTCACCAAGGTCACGCAATCGCTTTTGCGTGCGCCGCGTCCAGGCAGCCACGGGACCTGCGTTCTCCAGGCCCCACGAATCTGACGCAGATTTTTCATCTGCCGGCACCGTCAAAACAAACTCCACGCCATCAATACAGGAAAGCGCCGCCAGAGGAGAACGCGTCAAAAATTGAGTGTCTGTGGCCGCTGTCTGCGCGGAGGATTCATGAACGCGGTTTTCATCCAGCGCCTGGGCGAAATCCAGAAGCAAACCTTGATACGGAGTGAAAATAACCCGCTGATGAGCAGGTTCGGCGGGAAGAATTTCGAACGTGCCATTTCTCCAGGACAAAATTTCTTTGAAGGCATCTTCTCCACCCTGACTCAAGGTTGCGGCATCAATGACTTCTCCATGTTCCACCCAGATATTTCCTTGTTGTTCGCCCTTGGAAACTTTTAGGACCGACGAACTGTGGGATAAACATTCCATCTGCACCAGATCCACCAGACTTTTACTTTGGATGCCACGAAATCCGCCTTCCTCGTGCTGGCCAAGCAGTGATTCAATGCAATCGCGAAAGAGAGAAATTTCCTCGGCCGTGCGTGGTTTTTCCCAGAACAGGTCAATGCCCATGGCGTAGGCGCGGGAACGATATTGCTCTTCGACGACTGCCGTCATGACGACGATTCGTAGTTGCGGAAATTTGCGGCGCACGATGGAAAGAACCTGCAAGCCGTCCATTTTCGGCATGCGCAAATCAGAAATAAGCATCGTGAATGGTTCCGACTCAATCAGCGCCAAAGCGCGCGCTCCGGAATTGGAGGTGTGAATTTCTGGCCGACTGGGTAGCTGACTCAGAATATCCTGATAAAGCTCCAGCAGATCTTCTTCATCATCCAACAACAAAATTTTGTGGGGGTTTGGCATAAGTCAAATTGGGCAAACGGAAGCTTGGCTCAAAAGTTGCATCCCGACGAATCCGAATGAAAACGCAATCGGCAAAAACGACCGCAACTGAAAAATTCTAATAAAGGTTAATAACATGTTCGCCTCATTCAAAAAATTGTTTCGCAAGGACACAGATGCCGTCCTAGCTACTTCTATTCCAGAAACCTCTACTGACAACGTTCAGGCACAGTGGCCGGCCGTCTCCAATCATCCTGTCCCGATGGCATTCCCCACCGAGACGCCCGTCTGGCAACCGACCGTGGCCCCGGCACTCCATACAGGCGAATTGATCAGCCTGCCCCTGAAAAGCGTGTTGAGCCGTTTGCCCCATTCGCTCGCGCCTGTTGTCCAATCTCAAGGCAGCGGTTTCATCTCTTTTTCATCTAAACGAATTTTGGAAGAATTGCCGAAGGGTTCCGTAAAAATCTCTTTTGGCGAGTTGCGTCAAGCCGCGCCTCCCGAAACTTTTATGGACACCGCGCGTCATGATTTGATGCTGGTGGAATTGCCCTTGAACGAAATTTTGATGCGCCTTAATCCCGCCCTGTTGGCGCGCCGGACTAATCAGAAACAAATTCATGTCCCTGCGGAAGTCACCGATGTTTTCGGCCCTCGCGGACAGAAAATTGTCATTTGCCCTCCGTCAGCCTTTGCACCCAAACCGACTATTCAGCCTGCAGCTCTTGAGATTAAGCCGGAAGTTTTCACACCCGTTGCGTCTCCCAGCCCTATTGTTATTGAGGCACCGAAAGATCCGCTTTTCGTTGTGTTGCCGGCCGCACCATCCGCGCACCCGTGCGGCGAAACCATTGATGTTGCCTTTTCACAACTTTATGCCGCGTGGCCTGAAATGGTGCGAAACGAAATCGCCCATCTCAATCTCGGTGGGGCCAGCGTTGCGCTTCCCATGGATAAAATAGAGGCGTCGCTCAAAACCGGAAAAATAATTTTCACCTTGAAACAAATTGGCGAATGGTTGCGGCCGCAAGTGATGCCCGCCTCGCCTGTCGAAGACATGCCCGTGGAATTGCCCTTGAGCGTCATCGCACCCCTTTTTCTCGCTAAACATCGCCGCGCGACACTTCAAAAAACAGTTTCGATCGGGGATTTGCCGGATTTGTTTTCGGGCCGCAAAACCACTCCGCCCGCCGCGATCCCGCAAGAGGAAAAACTTAGTTTGTTGCCCACACCCCAAGCGCCGCTGCACATGCTTACGCCTGAGCCGCTTGTCATGACTAAACAAAATGCTTTGGGAGAACTTTTCGGCGCGCCCGAAAAAACCGATTGGTCCCCGGTCGAAATCGTAAAGCAAGTGGCGACCTTGCCGGGCATTACCGGCGCATTTGTCGCGCTCCAGGACGGCCTGCTGGTGGCGGCGCAGTTACCCGAAGAATTTAAACCGGAAACATTAGCCGCGTTTCTCCCGCAAATTTTTGGACGCATGAATCAATATGCGAAGGAATTGCAACTGGGCGGACTAACAAGTTTGACCTTCGAAATTGAAAATATTTCATGGCAAATCGTTAAGACCAACGGATTGTATTTCGTCATTCTGGCCAAAGCCGGGCACGAACTTTCGCGGGAAAAATTCCATCTCATCTCCACACATCTAAGCAATTAAAAAAGAAACGTTATGGCAATCATCAATCAAGCAACCAAAGAACTGCAGCTTAAAATCGTTTATTACGGCCCTGGCAAAGGGGGAAAAACGACCAACCTTGAACAAGTGCATAGCAACGTTCAAGACGTCCAGGAAAAAGGAAAACTCGTGTCGCTGGCCACCAGCTCCGACCGCACGTTGTTTTTCGATTTTCTACCCATTGAGGCCATGTCCATCAAGGGATTCAAAACCAAATTTCAACTTTACACCGTGCCCGGCCAGGTGATTTACAACACCACCCGCCAGCTCGTTTTACGCGGCGTCGATGGGATTGTGTTCGTGGCCGATTCGCAATACGACAAGATGGCCGAGAACGTGGAGAGCCTCGCCAACCTCGAGGAAAATTTAAAATCGCTCCGCTCTAACCTTGGCGACATCCCGTATGTCCTGCAATACAACAAACGCGATCTGCCTAACGTCGCGCCCGTGGAATACATGGATTTTCTCCTCAATAATCGCGACGTGCAGGTGCCCTCTTTTGGAGCGTGCGCCACTAAATGCGATGGCGTTTTCGACACGTTGAATATGATCACCCGCCTGTTGCTCAATAAATTTATCAACGAAGGAACACGCAAAGTCGCTTGATATGCTCAGCCTCCCACCATTGATCGAGGAGGACATCCAGTGCATCGAGTCGTCATTGGATGAACTGCTTCGCAAAAGTGATGCGACTAGCGCGTTGCTGATTGATAAAGGCGGTCCACTCATCAGCCAGCGCGGAGAACTGGAAGGGTTGGACACCACAACCATGGCCGCTCTTGCCGCCGGATCATTTGCCGCCACGGAAGCGATCGCCGGACTGGTCGGAGAAACTAACTTCAGCAGTGTTTATCAACAAGGCGAGCACCAGAGCCTTTGGGTTGGAAACATTGGGACGCAACTCTTGCTCATCGTCATTTTCAAAGAAGGCGTTAGTGTCGGAGCAGTAAAATATTTTGCGGCTACTACCATTCAACGGATTACCGTTCAAATGCTCCGCGCGAAAATGCGCGACCCGGGAGCGAAGGTTGATTTGGTCTCGCTCAACCTCACCGACACTGCGGGCTTCTTCCGAAAAAAAGCATAAGAGATGGAAGTCTCTCACGCCTCCTGCCGTTCCTGATTCCGCTCGCGTCTCGGGTTTCAATCAGCCACCCGCCAAAGCGAAGTCAGATTTTTTTCATCACCCCGAAATTAAACCCACCCAGACCTTGCGCGTGGGCGAGAGCGAGCGCGAGAGCATCGGCGGCATCGGGTGCGGGCATCTCGGGCAAATGCAACATGCGCTGCACCATTTTGGCCACGGCGAATTTTTGCGCGGCACCGTAACCGACAATCGCCTGTTTCACTTTGCGCGGAGAAATTTCATAGATGTCCAGACCCGCTTCCCCCGCCGCGAAAAGTGCCGCGCCGCGAGCTTCCCCCATGATCAGCGCCGTCTGTAAATTTTGTGCGAAAAAGAGTCCCTCAATGGCGCAAACGGTGGCGGGATGTTTCTGCAAAACTTCGCGCAAGGTTTGGACAATTTTCACGAGGCAGCGGGAATGTTCCCAGGCGGCGGGGCAAGCAATAGTGCCCTGCGCCAGTGTTTCAGGAAAAGGTTTAGCCAGACGAATGACGCCGTAGCCCGTCCCGCGCAACGAAGGGTCTATGCCAATGATTATTTCTGGAAAGCGGTTGGGCGGTAAAATAGTTTGGAGCTGTGGCTTGGCCGTTTTTCGCGCGGCGGTTTTGGGCGCGACCCGATTTTTCATCTGTTCGAACTGTTGAAAAGTTACGCCCACGCGGAGATTGTAGCTGTGTCGGGAAACCGCTGCGACAATATTTTTCAACGCCTAGAACCGGTTGCCGCTATCAAAGGAAAAGAATTTTGAAACATTTTTCGCTATTCAACGTCTGAAAGATGAGCTAACTGAATCCTATGAAAAATTTTACCATCATCGCCTGCGCCTCGTTTTCTGTTTTTGTTTCCGCCCACGCCGCTGATAAAAAAGTTGATACTTCAAAATTGCCGCCTGCCTCTGACAAGAAAGACGTCACCTACGAAAAAGACATCAAACCACTTTTCGAAAAGTCCTGCTTCAAATGTCACGGGGAAGAAAAACAAAAAGGCAAACTGCGCCTTGACAGTCTGGCCGCCGCGCTCAAAGGCGGAGAAGAAGGCGAAATTTTGAAAAAAGGTGATAGCGCTAACAGTCCAATCATTCACGCCGTCGCCCGCCTGGATGAAGACACTGCCATGCCGCCCGAGAAAAAAGGCACTCCTCTCGTGGTCATAACTCCCGAACAAATTGGTTTGATCCGCGCCTGGATTGATCAAGGCGCGAAATAAATTTCCAACAGTTTTAAAATGAAAAAAGCGGCACTCCAGGGAGCGCCGCTTTTTTTAACTTCCCAAAAACGATTTTATTTCGCTGGAAGCTTCTCCGGTGCGTCCAAAGCAGGTTTCTTCCCATCCACAATTTCCACGGCCGCTTCTTTTTTGATCTTCTCAAAATATTCCGGCATTTGTTTCTGCGTTTCCTGCGTGGCCAGACCTTCCTTTAAATCAGGAAGCACTTTGGCAAACTCCAATTTCTCGGGCGGAATTTTTTGCAGGGTTTTGATGATGTGAAAGCCAAAGCGGGTTTCGACGACATCACTCACCTGGTTGGTTTTGAGAGAGAACGCGGCCGTCTCAAATTCCGGCGCCATCTCGCCGCGAGCAAAAGTATATTCGCCGTTTTTATCTTTTGATCCCGGATCATCAGAAAATTCCTTGGCGAGCTTGCCGAAATCTTCGCCTTTTTCCGCGCGTTGCTTGACGGTTTTAGCCAATGCTTCCTTCTCTTTTTTCACTGCAACAGCCAACGGTTTTTGCGTGTCTTTATCAACCGTTGAAATCAACACATGCGCGGCGCGAACGGTTTCAGGCCGCTCAAATCGCGCCGGATTTTCGTCGTAAAACTTTTTCGCCTCTTCCTCGGTCACAGTGATTTTAGATTTAATTTCCCGTTCAATCACCACTTCACAAAGCGTTTGCTCCAGCCCCCGAGCTTTGAACTGCTCGAATGACAGGCCGGTCGCTTTCAACTGCTGGATAAATTGTTCTTCGTTCGGAAATTGTTTTTTCGCGGCAGCCACGAGTTTTTCCGTGGCTTCCTTCGCTTTCACCTTGTCAGCGTCGGTCGCCCGGTTGACCAAAACTTTCGTAATTATGATCCGCTGCAAAAGATTGGATTCCACGATGGCGCGTTGGTCTTCCGGCACCGTTTGCCCGCGCGACGCCATGTTGGCTTTGTAATCAATAAACGCGTCTTCGATCTCATTTTGTTTGATCTCAAAACCCTTACCTTTCGCTACAACGGGATTGGAAAAAAGGGCGTCCGCCTTCTTGGCCTCCGGATTTGTCACCGCTTTGACGGACGAGGGCCAGCAGATCGCGCTGACTAAAACAGGAATTGCCACCAACTTTTTAAGAATATTTTTCATGTAAGTTTTATAATTTAACGACACGCACGTTGCTAATGTCAGGGTCTTTTTCAATTTCGTCCAATAGAGATCGCGGCGGAACACTGTCCAGATTTAAAATCGTCAGCGCATTTCCGCCAGCGCTATCGCGGCTCAAACTCATGCTGGCGATATTCACATTATGCTTGCTCATCAACGTGCCGATATAACCAACAATGCCGGGACGATCTTTATTGTTCATCAAAAAGATAACGCCGCTCGGCACGATTTCCGTGGGCTGGCTGAACAGGCGCACGATGCGCGGATTATTGGGCGAGCCGAAAAATGTTCCGCCCGCTGAAACTTTTTCTTTTCCCGCGTGAACGGAAACGTGCAGCCATTCGTTAAACGTAACCGGCTCGTCCGACTTTTTTTCTTCGACCGTAATTCCCACCGCCGCCGCCGCCGCGCGGACGTTCACATTGTTCACGTCCTGATTCGAGCACGTTTGTAAAAGCCCCATCAAAATCGAGCGCGTAATCGGATCCACGTTGGGCAATTCGCGCGCTTTGCCGCCGTAAGTAATATGGACGCGATCAATATTTGGCTGCGAAAGCTGGCAAAGAAGTTTGCCGATTTTTTCGCCCAACAAAAGATACGGCTGCACTTGCTCAAAAGTTTTTGCGTCGATGAAGGGGAGATTGACCGCGTTGCGAACTTCGCCAGTCAGCAGATAGGCAGCAATAATTTCCGCGACTTCGATTCCGCATTTGACCTGCGCTTCAGAAGTGCTCGCGCCTAAATGCGGCGTGAGAACGACGTTGGGCAATTTGCGAAATGGGTGATCTGCGGGCAATGGCTCTTCGGAAAAAACGTCGAGCGCCGCGCCTGCAACTTTTTTCGATTCGAGCGCAGCAATTAAATCTTTTTCGTCGATAATTTCGCCGCGCGCGCAATTGACGATGCGCACGCCTGGTTTCATTTTGGCAAACGCCTCGGCGTTCAACATGCCGCGCGTTTGGTCCGTCACTGGCATGTGGACCGTGATAAAATCTGCGGATTTATAAATCGCATCGAGTTCAGGCACGAGTTCCACCCCCAGTTGTTTGGCGCGCGCCTCGGTGAGAAACGGATCGTAGGCAATCACGCGCATCCCAAAAACCAGAGCGCGTTTGGCGACCTCTCCGCCGATGCGTCCCATGCCGAGAACGCCGAGCGTTTTTCCGTTGAGCTCAACGCCAGAAAATAATTTACGATCCCACTTGCCAGCGACCATCGAGCCGTGGGCGGGAGCGATGTGCCGGGCCAATGCGCCGAGCATAAAAAAAGTGAGCTCGGCAGTCGTGACCGTATTTCCGCCGGGTGTGTTCATCACGACCACGCCTTGTTGCGTCGCCGCTTCCACATCGACATTGTCCACGCCCACGCCAGCGCGACCGACGACTCGTAATTTCGGCGCCGCGTCCAAAACTTTTTTGGTAACTTTCGTTT
>JBDSYB010000025.1:0-4646 GCA_039925885.1 Verrucomicrobiota bacterium | reverse complement strand
CACTACTGTGCGACGCAGTGACGCCGTTGAACTGTTTCAAATATTTGAAAAGCATTTGCGTGTCTGGCGCGTGCACGACCGGTTCGGGATCGGTCTTCGGCAATCTCGGAAGAGTGCGCACACCGCGCTGAGCGAACACCACGTTGCGATGGCCTTCGGGATAACTCACACTGCGTTCGTAGCTGAACGGCGGATCAAATCTTCCCGGCAAACGAAATGCGTCGGTCGTTTTCTGCGTCAACCACCAAGGGTATTCGCGACCCGCGCCGTTGTCGTGATCGCCGCAGCCGAGCCAATCCATCGCCGCCACGTCAATAGCGTAACGCCACATATCTTCCAACGGGCCGTCGTTCCCGCCGTCGCCGCTGATTTCGGTGTGACGATGAAATTCGCCGCGCACAAGTTGCAGCGGCTTGCCTTGATAATGGATTTTCCAATCGCGACAGCTCGCAATTTCCCCACGTTCTTTTGTCGTGGCCGCAGAAGCTTTTTTAGTTGCGAGCGGAGTTTGTTTTGCGGGAACAAGCGTTAACGAAATTTTCGCAGAAGGGAATTCGATGCGGCTGATGAAGACGTCGTTGTCGAACGGATCGCGAATCGCATCAAGAGAATCATTTCCGCGTCGGCCACCGGGGATCCGTCGGTCCTGGCGATGGTCGGTCGAATGCGCCACGAGCAAGCCGCCTTGCGGATGTGCCGCGACAGAGGGCGTGTTGTAAAGCAAGTTGTCTGAGTGCGGCAGGATGATCGGGCCAATCCACTTTTTGCCGTCGTAATAAGTGGCGTAATTAATCCAGACCGAGCCGAGCGGAGAGTGGAACGTCCCTTCGCGCGAACGGGAAAAGAGCCAGATGCGTCCGTCGCGATCACAGGCAATCCGTCCGAGATTGTTGTAGGCAGCGGCCGTTGCTTCGGCCTCTTGTCCCGCTTTGCGTGAGGTGACTTCCGGTTCTGGACGATTGACGGGAAGATTGGCGGGGCCGCGACGTTTCTTCGCTCCGGGCAACGCATCGGTAAATGATCCCGCTGGATCAAACCACTTTCCATTTTCCAAAACGCCCAAACCAATTTGCCGGTCGCGATAAAGTCCAATTCCTTCATCACGAACCAGCGCGCCCCAGTCCTTGCCCCAGGTCGGCCCGCTGAATTCGTAACTGATCCAGAGACGTCCGTCCAAATCGTAGGTCAGCGCGGGGCGAGCTTCATATTTATCCGAATTCGCCACCGGTTGGGCCTCGTTCATTTTGTCGCTGGAGAATTCGCGCACCCAAATATCGTAATCACCCGAATCATAAGTGTCCCACGCGATGGCGACGCGTCCGTTCTTTTTCGTGGACGCAATCGCGGGAGTCCAACAATTGATATTCTGCGGACTAACTTTTTGTTCCGCAGTCCACGAGCCGTCCGATTTTTGATGACGCTCCAGAATGCGGAACACGTTGTCGCGCGCGCCTTGCCACGCCACCCAGACGCGACCCGCAGAGTCCACGGTGGCAACGGGACTGACATCGTTTCCCGCGTTGTTGGAAAGATTCACCGGCTTGGAGAGTTTGCCGTTTTCGTAATGGCGCGCCCAGATTTCGAAATTGGCCAAATCCTGTTTCGGCCAGCTATTGTTTTCCGACCAAAAAATCCACGCGCCGTCTTTTCCATCCGGCGTCACGCTGCATTTGTAAAGGTCGCCGTGACCGTCGGTGACGGCGATGCCTTCGCTCCAATCACCATTTTTTTGCACGCGCAACCAGAGTTGATCGCCGCCCGATTCCTTTGCGAGAAAGGAAAAATCTTCCGGCTCTTTTTCATAACGTCCCGTGCGTTTGTCGCGATCCAGACCGGGCGTGAAACTGATCCAGATCGAAAAGGCTGTGCCATCGGGAGCGACGGCGAGTGACGGGAAATCATCATCCGCGCGTGTGCTGGTCAACGGGCGTGAAGCCGCCACGCGCTCGACATCCACCGCACCTTTTAATTTTTCAATAAATTCGCCATAACGAATGTCCGCCAGTTTGAAATCGAAATCGCCCTGAGCCGTTTTGACTTTGACGACAGAACTGTCATCAACACCGGTGAGCAAGAGAATCACGCCGTTGTCGGCCATGTTGCTGTTGCCGCCGCGACCTTTACCGGCTTTTTTGGCGTTGTTGCTCCGTCGCACCGTCAGCGGGCGGGTCGATGCTTTCCAGCCGGTTGTGCCTTGAACTTCGTCGGCATTTTCAAAGCGCCAGCCGTCGACTCGCTCCACTTTTCCGGGCGAAACTGAGATGGTTCCGTCCCATTTTTCGGGAGATGTGTCAGTCAACCCGAAACGAACGCGGACGCCGACATCCGATGCGAAAATCGGCCACGCGAAAGTGACCGCCAATAGAAAAAGAATTGAGCGAAGCATGAGTTGGGAAAGACGCTAGACAACTTCAGGAAGTTACGCGACGAAACTCAATTATTTGAGGTGAATTTGAAATTCGCTGTAGCCAAACGGCACTTGCGGATTTGCCCTGAAAAAACTACTTTCCATCCATGACGACTGCGGAAATCAAAGCCAACATCGACAAGTTGACTGATGAGGAGCGATTTTTTGCAGCGGCATATTTGCAGCACCGCGCACAAGAGAGTGATGCCGCTTACCAAACCGTGCTTTCTGAGCGAATGACCCGCATGGACGCAGGCAAAAAAGTGACTCTCGAACAAGTCCAGCGTATTCATCAAACTTTGGAATCCGAAGGATTGTGATGGACTGGAAACTGGTTCTGGATGAAGCCGCTTTTCAGTATTTCGTTTCTGTTTCAGTTGGCGAACGTCGCAAACTTTTTTCGGCGTTTGATCAATTGAGAAATAATCCTAATCGCCAACCTGACTACCAAAGCAAAGATTCCACTGGACGGACTCTGTCCGTTTGGGCGACGCGGCCTTTTCTCATAACGTATTGGCTCGATGCATTAGTGTCTGAAGTTCGCGTAGTAAATATCCAAAAAATTCGGTTTTAAACTTTATGATACTCACAGGAATCGGCGACGAAGCGGGCGCGAATATCGACGCGCAAATCAAAGCAACGAAAGAACTCGGCTGGAAACATCTCGAGATGCGCTTCGCGGAAGTGCCCGGTTTTCCGAAAGGAAATTTTCACGATATTCCCGAAGAAGCATTCAACATTTGCGTCGAAAAATTACAGGCGAACGGCATCGGCGTTTACGCTTTTGGATCGGCGATTGCCAATTGGGGCAAAACCATCGACACGCCGTGGGATGTGACTGCGGGCGAAGTAAAGCGCTGCATCCCGCGAATGCAAAAGCTCGGCACGAAATTTGTGCGCATCATGAGTTTCAAGCCGAAGGACGACGAAGATAAAACTCCCGCTGTGGTTTTTGAACGCATTCGCGACGTGACGAAAATGTTTCTCGACGCCGGCATCCAGCCCGTTCACGAAAATTGCATGAACTACGGCGGCATGAGTTGGCAGCACGGGCTTGAGTTGCTCGAAAAATGTCCCGGCTTGAAATGGGTTTTCGACACGGCGAATCCGATTTTCAACAAAGATCGTCGTGGCGCGAAGCCGTGGAAACAGCAAGACCCGTGGGAATTCTGGACAAACCTGCGCGATCACACCGCGCACATTCACGTCAAGGACGCGACGTGGAATCCGGCGAAGAACGATGCCGATTACAATTATCCCGGCGAAGGAAAAGGACGTGTGCGCGATATTTTGAAGGACGCATTTTCGCGCGGTTACGACGCGGGAATTTCCATCGAGCCGCACGTCGCCGTCGTTTTCCACGATGCTTCCGTGAAAGCCGACGACAAAATTATTTACGACAGCTACGTAAAATACGGTCGGCAGTTGGAGAAAATGATTTCGGAAATTACGGCGGAGTTGGCTAATAAAGACCATCGTGACCGATGACCAAAGTGCTTCAATTCTTACTCGTGTTCGTGTTTGTAGGAATCGCTGAACGCACTTCCGGCGAAGTTTTTAAATACCAGGATTTCGTTGGCACTTGGCGAGTTGATCCGGATTCGTTTGGTAAGCGAACAATGCCAACGAACTTTGCCAATTTTTCAATGACGCTGAGCCTCACGAATTGGAAGTTTCTCGCAACCAACGCTCCCGCTGGATTTTTCTTCGACTATGGGCGAGGTCATACAAACTGGCCATCAGTGCGCGGAGAATGGGATTTCGAGTATAATGAAAACCGCAGAACTTATTTGCTCATTTTCGATGTCATGGAACCCAAGAAGGTTCAAACGGACCGGGTCATAAGACGAAAATTTTTAAAATCTCCTACCATTCAGTGGCAATACAATTATGGTGGAACGAATTTGCTCTTTGAGCTTAGGCGAGATTGATAATCCTTTTGGGAATTTCCTATTGAAACTCCTGCCACTCCGGTTCGTTTGCAAAAAACCAGCGGTAGTAATCTGTCCCTTGCAATTTCACAGCGGCGGTTTCGTCTATAAATTCCAACCCGAAGCTGATTTGAATCTTAATCCCGAAGGGATATTTGAAAATAGCCCGGCGTTTCAACGCCTTGTCATTACCCACATTTTTTTAGAGACGGTTTAAGGTTTCTAATCCCTGTGCCATCCAGATCAGGCGTTGCCAGCCGCGCCAGATGGTTTGCCAGCCGGGCATTCCATCGTGTTGGCGCGCCAGG